>JBBDOA010000043.1:0-35415 GCA_040877275.1 Rhodospirillales bacterium
GCACAGCGGCTTGGCGATGGCCAACTGGTCCATCTCTTCATAGTCGCCCTGCATCAGATCGACGATCTCGCGCTCGGATGAGCCGGAGATCAGGATCATCGGGAAGCAGTTGGTGGTGGCATGCGCCAGCGCCGTCAGACCATTGAGGAAGCCGGGTGCCGATACGGTCAGGCAGATGCCTGGTTTTTTCGTCAGGTAACCGGCAATCGCGGCGGCATAGCCGGCATGCTGCTCGTGACGGAACGACAGAACCCTGAGGCCTTCGGCTTGCATGTAGCGACCGAGGTCGGTGATCGGAATACCGGGTACATTGTAGATCGTTTTGATGTCGTTCAGCTTGAGCGCATCAATGACGAGATGAAACCCGTCCGTCAGCGCACCGGCGTCGTCGGCGCTTTGCTGCTCAAGTGTATCCGTCGCGGTCGACGACATGTCCCATTCCTCCGGTGTCGAAAGCTGTGCTCAGCCTGTTGATTTGCGTTTGGATCGTGCACCCGCAAGCGCGGCGTTGCCGGTCTTGTCGGGCAGTTGATCGGTGAATTCGTGCCAGCTCTGGCGAATATGTGCATGCAGTTGCATGGTATGTTCGCGGACCAGCTTGCTTGCCAGATCGCCGTCCCGGCTTTCCAGCGCTTCGATGATATGCATGTGATCGTCAACCGAAAGGCTGACCCGGTCTGCCTCGGCCATGGCGCGGGCGCGAATGGCGCGCATGTGCAGGAACAGCCCGTCGGCAATCGACCGCAGCATCGAACATTTGGACAGCTCAAGGATGCGACGGTGAAAGCGGATGTTGGCTTCCGAGTATTCGTCCATATGCTCACGGGCTTCATTCTTGGTGTAGTCGGCAACCATGCGTCTGAGCGAACTGATTTCGTCATCGCTGGCATGCAGCGTGGTCAGGCGAGCCGCCATGCTTTCCAGCGCCGCCCAGACGGTGATCATCTCCAGCACTTCTTCGCGGGATTTGCGTTTGATGAAAATGCCCTTGCGCGGCTGGATGTCGACAAAACCTTCCTGCTCGAGGCGGGCCAGGGCTTCGCGTATAGGCGTGCGCGAGATGCCGAGCTGTTCGGCCATCTTGCGTTCTTCGAGCTTAAGATTGGCATCGGCGGCATAGATATTCATGCCGGTTATCGCGTCCTTGAGGACATCGTAGATGTGATCCTTCAGACTGAAATTCGTACCAACTGCCTTGAGCTTGATGCTCCGAGCCATTGCCCCCTCCAAAGATTGATCGTTGCTTCGATTTATCGTGCCACACGTATTTTTGTATGGCGGCATCAGGCGATCAACCTTGATTGTTCGTGGTATACCATATGCCACTTAATTTTAGGCGGCAATACCGAAAAACAGATTATTTTTTGCTGCACTGCACCAAAATTTCGGCCTGTAAGTACTGGAATTCCGCTGTTTTTTTGATTGTCTGGAAAAACATGCTGGTATATGGTATACCAGTTGATGGGACCAATCAGAGGTAATTTCGAGCTAAAAAAAGCGCAATTACAAATGCGTGCAGGAGTTATCCCCAGGCATGGGTCAAGCATCGGCCGGACATGCGCAAGGCTAAGGGTAGCGGAACATGAACCTTTACGAATTTGAAGCGAAAGAAATCCTTGCGCAATATGGCGTGCCGGTCCCTGAAGGACGGATCGCCAGCACCGCCCTGGAAGCGGAAGCCGCTGCACAGGCGCTGCCGGGCCATAAATTCGCCGTGAAAGCGCAGATCCTGGCCGGCGGTCGCGGCCTTGCCGGCGGCGTTGAGTTGGCGGCGACGCCAAGTGCGGTGAAATCAGTTGCCGGTCGCCTGCTCGGGACACGGCTGATTACGGCGCAGACCAGCGCAGAAGGCGAGATCGTCCAGCAGGTCTATGTCGAAACAGCGGTTGAATCCGACAGGGATTTCTTTCTGGCCGTACTGGTTGATCAGGCAGGCGCCAACATCACGGTGCTGATCTCGCCAGCCGGGGGCGTTGATTTTGAAGCGCGCGTCAAGGCTGATCCGGGTATTGTCAGTGCGCTACCGATCAGTTTGAACGGCACATTTGATGATCAGGGCGCCGCTGCCTTTCTGGCCGGGGTCGGCATTCAGGGCGCGCAAGCACAGACGGCCAGGGAGATTATCAAAGGGCTTGTCACGGTCTTTTTACGCACCGACGCGACCCTGATTGAAATCAATCCACTGACGTTGACGCGCGAGGGCACGTTCTGTGCCGTTGATGCGAAAATGACCATCGACAACAATTCCCTGTACCGCCATCCGGAGTTCGCCGGTCTCGCATCCGCTACCGGCGGCGACGAAATCGAAATGCAGGCACAAAAAGACGAAATAAACCTGGTCCGGCTGGACGGCAATATCGGCATTGTCGTCAACGGTGCCGGGCTGGCCCTGGCGACCCAGGATATGGTCGCTGACGCCGGCGGCACGGCTGCCAACTTCATGGATATCCGCACCACCGCAACCAGCCTGCAGGTCGCCCGGGGCATCGGTATTCTGCTCGCCGATCCTCAGGTCAAATCCATCCTGCTGCACGTTCATGGCGGCGGCATGACGCCCTGCGACACCATCGCAGAGGCTTTGGCCCTGGCCCTCGCCTGGTCGAAACGCAAAGTCCCGGTCGTCGTCCGCTTCGCCGGACACAACGCCGATTACGCCCGGCAGTTGCTGGTCGACAGGAACGTCCCGCACGAACGCCAGGATGGTATCGCCGACGCCATTCAGCGCGCCATCGCATTGGCCGCATAGGGAGAACCGGCATGAGCATTCTCGTCAACGCCGAAACCAAAGTGATCGTGCAGGGCATGACCGGACGTTCCGGTACGTTTTACACCGATCAGGCGATCAACTACGGGACCCGCGTCGTCGGCGGTGTGCGCCCCGGCAAAGGCGGCAAGCGGCATATTGATCGACCGGTATTCAACAGCGTTGCCGAAGCGATCAGGGAAACCGGCGCCAACGCGACGATGATCATGGTGCCGGCGCATAATGCGGCCGCAGCCATCATTGAAGCGATCGAAGCGGAAATGCCGCTGGTGGTCTGTGTCACGGAAAGAATCCCGGTGCTGGACATGGTGCGGGTCAAGGACGCGTTAAAGGGCACGAAAACGGAACTGGTCGGCGGTAATTCGCAGGGGGTGTTGGCTCCCGTGGTCTGCAAGATCGGCGTCATGTCGACCGCCGATGCCAGACCGGGGCCGGTCGGCATCGCCTCGCGCTCGGCCTCGCTGACCAGTGAAGCTGTCGCCAATCTGACCGATCTCGGCCTTGGTCAGTCGACGACCATCGGTATCGGTGGCGATCCGGTGCATGGTATTGGTTTCGTTCGCTGTCTCGAGCTGTTCATGGCGGACCCCGACACAACGGGGATCGTGCTGATCGGTGAAATCGGCGGCGACGAAGAAGAGCAGGCAGCGGCGTATCTCAAGGAAAACAGGTCCGACAAGCCGGTTGTTGCCCTGGTGGTTGGGCGGCATGCGCCGGAACAACGTCGGATGGGACATGCCGGCACGCTTTCAGTTTTCGGCAGCGGCAATGCCGCAGGGAAAATCTCCGTCCTCAAGGCCGCCGGCGCTCACGTCGCACATAATGTAGAGGATGTCGCGAAAACGATGGCTGAGGCCTTGGGGCGCTCGTAATGTTTCTCGTCGGTCGGGATCAGGATATTTGCAGTGATGCATGTTTGACCGCTGCGCCGGGCGCACCATATGGTATGTGGCATGCCAATAATCGGAAAAAATACCGGCGGCATATCCAAACGAACGTTTACAGCGCTGGGCGGCGTCCATGTTATTAAGATCCACAGATTCATGCCTGATCGTCATCGACATGCAGGAGCGACTGGTTCCTGCCATGCAGGCACCAGCACGCACCATCAGAAACGCAAGGCTTCTGATCTCGGTTGCCCGTGAACTGGAGATACCGGCGCTGCTGACGGAACAGTACCCGAAAGGCCTGGGCCGCACGGTCAAGGAAATCGCCGCCGTCGCAAACGGCCTGCCGATACTGGAGAAAATGCATTTCTCGTGCATGAAGGATACCGTGTTCGCCGAAACTTTTCGCAACCTCGGTCGCAAGCAGGCTGTCATCGCCGGCATGGAAGCACACATTTGCGTCATGCAGACGGCGGTCAATCTTATGGATGAGGGCTATGAAGTCTTTGTCGTTACGGATGCCACCTCGTCCAGATCGCTGGAGAGCGAACAGGCGTGCCTTGATCGCCTGGGGGCATGCGGGGCTGGTATCGTTACAACAGAAATGGTTGTCTTCGAATGGCTGGGAAAGGCCGGGACGGACTCGTTCAAAAAACTGTTGCCATTGGTGAAATAGGTTCTTCGAAATTATGGAAACGCATTCGACCAGAAAGAAAGCCAAGCCGGTCCGCCCGGGCGGTGGTAACCGTAAAAAGGCACGGGCTTTTCCGAAGGGCAGACAGGTTCAGCCCGATGCCCGCAAGGATGTCCAGAAGCTTCTGAAGGGAAAATCGCTGGCGCGTGATCTGCTGATCGAGCATCTGCACCTTATACAGGACAAGTACGGACATCTGTCGGCGGCTCATCTGGCGGCGCTGGCCGAGGAAATGAAACTCGCCATGGCCGAGGTTTACGAGGTCGCGACGTTCTATCACCACTTCGATGTGGTCCGCGAGGGCGAGGATGCACCTGCTGAAGTGACGATCCGGGTCTGCGATTCACTCAGTTGCGAAATGGCCGGTGCCAAAAAGATCATCAAATCGCTGTCTGAAAAGGCCCCGAAATATCTGCGCGTACAACATGCCCCGTGCATGGGCCTATGCGACAAGGCACCTGCGGCGGCGGTCGGCAAGAACTATACCGGTCATGTATCGGTGCAGTCGCTTTTGAAGGCTGCGCGTGACCGCGACATCAAGGCGAAACGCGAAAAATACCAGAGTTATGACGCCTATGTGAAAGCAGGCGGCTACAAGGTTCTGAAAAACCTGCGGGCCGGAAAGAAAACCCCGGACGAGGTGGTCGAACTGTTTCTGGAAGCGGGTTTGCGCGGGCTCGGCGGGGCCGGCTTTCCATCCGGCCAGAAGTGGAAATTCGTGCGCGCCGGCAAGGGGCCGCGTTACATGTGCATCAACGGCGACGAAGGGGAGCCGGGTACGTTCAAGGACAAGCTGTATCTTGAAACAAAGCCGCACCAGTTTCTGGAAGGCATGCTGATCGGCGCCTGGGGCGTCGAGGCGGCGGCGGTCTATATCTATCTTCGCGACGAATACCCGGCGATCCGCGAGGTGCTGTTGAAAGAAATCGCCCTGCTTGAAAAGAAGGGCATCATCGCGCCGGGTTACGTGCATCTCCGCCGCGGTGCCGGGGCCTATATCTGCGGCGAGGAAAGCGCGATGATCGAAAGCATCGAGGGCAAGCGTGGTCTGCCGCGCCATCGCCCGCCGTATGTTGCGACGGTTGGTGTCTTTAATCGTCCGACGCTGGTACATAACGTCGAAACTGTATTCTGGATGCCTGAAATCCTGGCCCGTGGCGCGGACTGGTTCATCAGGCTAGGCCGCGAGGGACACAAGGGCAATCGCTCCTATTCGGTGTCCGGGCGGGTCAAAAAGCCGGGTGTGGTGCTGACCGCAGCCGGTGCCACGGCGGAAGAGCTGATTGAGGCCTGTGGCGGCATGCTCAACGGACACAGCTTCAAGGGCTATCTGCCGGGTGGCCCGTCGGGGGGTATCATGCCTGCTGAAATGGGCAACCTGCCGCTCGACTTCGGGCAGCTCGAAAAATATGGCCACTTTGTCGGCTCACACGCAGTTGTCATTCTGTCTGACAAGGACCACATGCGCGATGTATCTGTTAATCTGTTGAAGTTCTTTGAAGACGAAAGCTGTGGTCAGTGTACGCCGTGTCGTGTCGGCTGTGAAAAAGCTGTGAAACTGATGAACACGAAGAAATGGGATACCAAACTACTCGGCGAGCTGTCGACGGCGATGTCGGATGCGTCGATTTGCGGCCTCGGTCAGGCGGCACCCAATCCGATCCGTTCAGTGATCAAATACTTCAAGAAGGACATTTCATGATGTCGGACAAAATCACTTTCACACTCGACGGCAAACAGGTGTCGGCCGATCCCGGCGAGAGCATCTGGCAAGTCGCCAAACGTCAGGGCACGACGATCCCGCATCTGTGCTGGAAGGATGCACCCGGCTACCGCGCCGACGGCAACTGCCGGGCCTGCATGGTCGAGATCGAAGGTGAGCGGGTGCTGGCGGCATCGTGCGTGCGCACCCCTGCGGAAGGCATGAAGGTCATCACCCAGTCAGAGCGTGCGGTCAAATCCCGCAAGATGGTGATCGAACTGCTGATGGCTGATCAGCCGAAAACCAAAGACGCACATGACAGCCAGTCCGATTTCCTGAAATGGACCAGGGCGATGAACGTCAGGACGTCGCGCTTCCCCAAAGGCAATCGCCCGAAGCCGGATGTGTCGCATTCAGCGATGGCGGTTAATCTGGATGCCTGTATTCACTGCAACTTGTGTGTCCGCGCGTGTCGAGAGGTCCAGGTCAATGACGTCATCGGCATGGCGTCGCGTGGCCACGATGCCAGGATCGTTTTCGACTTCGACGACCCGATGGGTCAGTCTACCTGCGTTGCCTGTGGTGAATGCGTACAGGCGTGCCCGACCGGTGCGCTGATGCCGAAAACCATTGTCGACGACAAGGGCCGCGGTGGCCGGGTTGCTGATCGCGAAGTCCAGTCGGTGTGCCCGTATTGCGGTGTCGGCTGCCAGATCACCTACAAGATCAAGAAGAATAAAAAGACCGGGCGGGACGAGATCGCATGGGTCGAAGGGGCCGGTGGTCGCGCCAACGAAAACCGTTTGTGCGTCAAGGGGCGCTTCGGGTTTGACTATGTGACCAGTCCGGAACGTCTGACCAAACCGCTGATCCGCATCCCGGGCAAGCCCAAGGGCCTGAACATGGATCCGGGCAAGCCCCTGACCCATTTCCGTGAAGCAACGTGGGAAGAAGCGCTTGAGGTTGCCGCTGGGGGCCTCAAGAAAGTTCATGCTGAAAAAGGCCCGAAAGGGCTGGCCGGTTTCGGTTCCGCCAAATGCTCGAACGAGGAAGCCTATCTGTTCCAGAAACTGATTCGGACCGGTTTCGGTACCAATAACGTCGATCACTGCACCAGGCTGTGTCATGCGTCTTCGGTCGCAGCGCTGATGGAATGCATTGGCTCGGGTGCGGTGACGGCACCCTTCACGGCGGTCAAGGATTCGGATGTCATCATCGTCATCGGTGCCAATCCGATCGAGAACCACCCGGTTGCTGCGACCTATTTCAAGCAGGCCGCCAAACGTGGCGCAGAGCTGATCGTCATGGATCCGCGCGGTCAGGCGCTGAAGCGTCATGCGACACATATGCTGCAGTTCAAGTCGAGCGCCGACGTCGCCATGCTGAATGCCATCATGCACGTGATCGTCGAGGAAAAACTGTATGACGAACAATACATCCAGTCGCACACCGAAGGCTTTCAGAATATCAGGAAACACCTGAAAGACTTCTCGCCGAAAAAAATGGAGGACGTCTGCGGCATCAGTGCGGACGAGCTGCGCACCGTGGCGCGCAAATATGCGACGGCCGGGCGCTCGATCATCTTCTGGGGCATGGGCGTGTCGCAAAGCACGCACGGCACCGACAATGCGCGATGCCTGATCTCGCTGGCACTGATGACCGGACACACCGGCAGACCGGGCACCGGCCTGCACCCACTGCGCGGTCAGAACAACGTGCAGGGCGCGTCCGATGCCGGTCTCATACCGATGGTTTTCCCGGATTACATGAAGGTCGGCAACGATGGCATCCGCGCCCGCTTCGAAGAACTGTGGGGGGCCAGTCTTGATCCCGAACCGGGTCTGACCGTGGTCGAGATCATCAATGCCATTCACGCCGGTGAAATTGCCGGCATGTATATCATGGGCGAGAACCCGGCGATGTCAGATCCGGATGCCAACCATGCGCGCGATGCATTGGCCAGGCTCGAGCATCTGGTGGTGCAGGATATCTTCCTCACCGAAACAGCGATGTTCGCCGATGTCGTGCTGCCGGCGACGGCATGGCCGGAAAAGGACGGCACGGTTTCCAACACCAACCGTCAGGTGCAGATGGGGCGCAAGGCCCTGGATGCACCGGGCGAGGCAAAGCCCGACTGGTGGATCACGCAGGAAATCGCCAGAAGCATGGGCCTGAAATGGAAATATCGTACCCCGGCAGATGTGTTTGCAGAAATGAAACAGGCGATGCCGTCCCTGAACAACATCACGTGGCCGCGTCTGGAAAAGGAAAACTCCGTCACGTATCCGTGTCCGGCCCCGGACCATCCGGGTGAGGACATTGTCTTTGCGGATCGCTTTGCCACCGATGATGGCCTCGGCAAGTTTGTACCGGCGGACGTCAAGTCAGGGCATGAACTGCCCGACCGCCAGTTCCCTTATATCCTGATCACCGGACGGCAACTTGAACACTGGCATACCGGGGCGATGACCCGGCGTTCGTATGTGCTTGATCAGGT
Organism: Rhodospirillales bacterium; assembly: GCA_040877275.1. Lineage (GTDB taxonomy): Bacteria > Pseudomonadota > Alphaproteobacteria > Rhodospirillales > Casp-alpha2 > UBA4479. The sequence goes on from JBBDOA010000043.1 coordinate 8,545, forward strand.
GCAGCCGACGCCGACGGTGCAGATGAACACCATCGATATCGCCAAGTTCAGGATTGAACCGGGTGACAAGGTCAAGGTCTCGACCCGGCGGGGCGAGATCGAAATTGCGGTGCGTGCCGATAACGCCGTGTCGCCGGGGACGATCTTTATCCCGTTCGCTTACGTCGAAGCTGCAGCCAACGAATTGACCAACCCGCAACTTGATCCGGTCGGCAAGATACCCGAGTTCAAGTTCTGCGCGGCCAGGGTCGAACCGCTGCACTGAAGGATTATAACCACCATCATCCCTGACGAGCCTGAACTGCTACCAGGCCAGAACCTCATGCTTCGAGACGGGGCTGCGCCCCTCCTCAGCATGAGGTTTGGATATTTACCCTCATGCTGAGGAAGCGCCTGTGGCGCTGTCTCGAAGCATGAGGGGGTGACGACTTCAGACCGCGTCGTCGCCGGTCTCACCTGTCCGGATGCGGACTGCCTGCTCAACGTCATAGACGAAGATTTTTCCATCCCCGATCTTGCCGGTATGCGCGGATTGGCGGATAGCTTCGACAATCCTTTCGGCCCGATCATTGTCGATGACGATTTCAATCCGCACCTTGGGTACGAATTCGACGTTGTATTCGGCACCACGATAGATTTCCGTCTGGCCCTTCTGGCGGCCGAAGCCCTTGACCTCGGATACGGTCATGCCTTCGACGCCAATCTCGGTCAGCGCTGAGCGGACAGCGTCGAGTTTGAACGGTTTGATGATGGCCATGATGAGTTTCATCTCTCTCTCCTCTGTCCCTGATCAGAAATTGTAGTCGCGTTCGCCGTGATACGAAAGGTCGAGCCCTTCATTCATTTCATCATCGCTGGCACGCAGGCCGCAAACGGCTTTTGTGATGGCGACGATGATCAGTGTTGCGACGATTGACCAGATGACCGTGGCGGCGACGCCGGTAAACTGGACGCCGAGTTGATCGCCGATGCTGACGCCTTCCGCCAGGCCGACGCCGCCGAGGCCGGCGCTGGCGAAAACGGCGGCCGCCAGGGTGCCGAGAATACCGCCGACACCATGTACGGCAAACACATCAAGCGAGTCATCGAAGCCCAGTTTTTCCTTAACCAGTCCGACGGCACCATAACAGATGAAGCCGCCCATCAGGCCGATACAGAACCCGCCGAGTGGTCCGACAAAGCCGGATGCCGGCGTGATCGTGGCCAGGCCCGCAACCATACCGGTGACGACGCCGATCAGGCTGGGCTTGCCGAATTTCAGCCATTCGATGACGATCCATACCAGCGATGCGGTGGCAGCCGAGATATGCGTGACGGCCATTGTCATGCCGGCACTGCCGTTGGCGGCCAGCGCACTGCCGGCGTTGAAGCCGAACCAGCCGACCCACAGCATGGCGGCACCGATCATGGTCATGCCGGGGCTGTGCGGCGGGCGCAGTTGCGCCGGATAACCTGGGCGTGCGCCAAGCATCTTGACGATCACCAGCGCCGAGGTGCCTGCCGTTGCATGCACGACCAGCCCGCCGGCGAAATCCATGACGCCCATTTCAGCCAGCCAGCCGCCGCCCCAGACCCAGTGACATACGGGGGCATAGACAAAGATCAGCCACAGCGCACTGATCATGAGGACGGCTGAAAAGCGAATCCGCTCAACATAGGCACCGACAATCAGGGCCGGGGTAATGATGGCGAAGGTCATCTGAAACATGAAGAAAGCGCTTTCCGGGATATCGCCGGAAAGGGAATCGAAGCTGACGCCGGACAGCATCATCTTGCCGAGACCGCCGATCCATGCGTTGCCCTCATCAAAGGCAAGGCTGTACACCCCAAACAGCCACAGCACGGATGCCAGACAGGCAATGGCAAAACAATGCATCAAAACCGACAGCACATTCTTGGCCTGAACCAGCCCGCCATAGAACAGGGCCAGACCCGGCAGGGTCATGAACAGGACCAGCGCCGTTGACGTCAATATCCATGCCGTATTGGCGCCGTTGAGTTCCGCGGCCGAAGCCGGAAAGGCGAAAGCTGTGATGGATAGTGCGAGCATAGCAACGCCTATCCGGTAAGTGTTACCCGTCATTGTGTTCCCTCCGATGTTGAAGCAAGCGCCAAGGCTCTCCCAAGCCGGTCGCTGACGCTGCTTGCTTGCATAACCCTTGATCAGTCTTTGCCGGAATTGCCTAAAACATCGGCAGAACCGGGTCCTGATGGTCAGGTTCTCCCGTATCGGGGGCAATACAGCAATTCCGGGGCCAACTTTTGTGCGGCCCATGTCCTCAGAGCATTGCCAAGCCGCCCCGGCATGGTGAATATGGCCGCTGTTAATTTTTCGAGGGATTCCAATTATGCGTACAGGCGGTCAGATGGTTGTAGAGGCGCTGGTCGCCAATGGTATTGATCGGGTTTTCTGCGTGCCGGGTGAAAGCTATCTGGCGGTCCTAGACGCGCTTTACGACGTTTCCAATCAGATCCAGGTCACGGTCTGCCGTCAGGAAGGCGGGGCCGCCAATATGGCCGAAGCCTATGGCAAGCTTACCGGCAAGCCCGGCGTGGTGCTGGTGACGCGTGGACCCGGCGCAACCAATGCCTCGATCGGTGTGCATACCGGCTTTCAGGACTCGACGCCGATGATCGTCCTGATCGGCCAGGTCGCCCGTGATCAGGTCGACCGGGAAGCCTTTCAGGAAATCGATTACCGTCGCATGTATGGTCAGATGGCCAAGTGGGTCGCCGAGATTGAAGATACATCCCGGGTCCCCGAATACATGAGCCGCGCCTTTCAGACAGCGCTTGCCGGCCGCCCCGGCCCGGTCGTTCTGGCACTGCCGGAAGATATGCTGTCGGGCAAGGCTGAAGCCGCCGAAACGCGGCCCGTGACAATCGCCAGACCCGGCATTGCCCACGCCGATGTTGATAAATTCCGCGCCCGGCTGGCCACGGCGACCCGACCACTGCTGATGGTCGGTGGCGGCGGCTGGACACCGGCGGCAACGGATGCACTGACCCGGTTTGCCGAGGCCAATGATCTGCCGGTCTCATGTGCTTTCAGACGTCAGGACTGCTTTGACAATACGCACCCCCTGTATGCCGGGCACGTCGGTATCGGCGCAGACCCGGCTCTTCTGGAGCGGGTCAGAACTGCCGATCCGTTGATCGTCGTCGGCCCGCGTCTGGGCGAGATGACGACCGGGGGGTACGAGCTGATCCAGCCGCCCTATCCGGCGCAGCCGCTGGTGCATGTGCATCCGTCCGGCGAGGAGCTGAACCGGGTTTATGCGGCGGAACTGCCGATCCAGGCTGATGTTACCCAGTTTTTGCAGGCCTGCGCGGCCATGGACCCCGTCGACAGTTCGAAATGGGCAAAAGATGCCAAAGCGGCGCACGCTGATTATCTCGCCTATACGACGCCGATGCCTTCAAGCAGCGATGTCGACATGGGGGCGATCATGGAAACGATCCGCGATACCCTGCCCGAGAACGCCATCGTCACCAATGGTGCCGGTAACTATGCGATCTGGGTGCATCGATATTTCCGCTATCGCCAGCCGGGCACGCAACTGGCACCGACATCGGGCGCCATGGGGTATGGGGTGCCGGCTGCGGTTGCCGCCAAGCTCCGGCATCCCGACCGGGTTGTCGTCTCGTTTGCCGGAGACGGCTGCTTTCAGATGAATTGCAACGAGTTGGGCACCGCCATGCAGTATGGCGCAAAGGTTCTGTTTATTGTTGTCAACAATGCCATGTACGGGACGATCCGGATGCATCAGGAGCGCCGTTATCCGGATCGGGTTTCGGGGACCGATATCATCAACCCGAATTTTCCGGCACTGTGTGAAGCCTATGGTGGCAAGGGATTTCTGGTGACCCGTACCGAAGATTTCAAGGCGGCTTTCGATGCCGCCCTCAAGGGCGATCAGATGGCGTTGATCGAAATCCGTATCGATCCGGAAGACATCGCCCCCGGTCGGCGCCTGAGCGCGCTCTGACAATGAAACAAAGCGCCAAGGAATTGATCCTGTTCGCCAATGAGGCATTTTATGCGGCATTTGCGTCTGGCGATCCGGAGGCGATGAACGATGTCTGGGCCTCGGATGCGCCCTGCGTCTGCCTGCATCCGGGTGCGACGCCGATATATGACCGCGATGAAATCATGCGGAGTTGGGAACACATCCTGGCCGATCCCGGTATATCCGATATCATCGCCCACTCGCCACGGGTCATGGAACTGGGGGATTTCGCCCTTGTCGTCTGTTACGAATCCCTGAGTGGCGGCACCCTGATCGCCACCAACGGCTTTGTCAGGGAAGACGGCACCTGGCGTATGGTCTCGCATCAGGCAGGGCCATGTCCGGATGCCCCGGCACCGGATGAAGATGACGAAGAAGAAGAAGCGGAACCTCGCCTGCACTAGGATTTAAGTTTCACACCTCATACTTCGAGACGCTGCGCTCCTCAGCATGAGGTTTGCTGTGTGTGACGTCCTCATCCTGAGGAGCCTGCGTTAGCGGGCGTCTCGAAGGATGATGGTTAGCCTTCGTAGTTCGCCCTGATCTGCGCTATGGCGCTGGCGGCGAGGCGGGCTTCGGGCGGGTCGGCGCGGCTCGTCAGCACAATCGGCACACGGGCACCAAGCACGACACCGGCCGCCAGCGCCGAGCGGAAATAGACCAGCATCTTGAACAGACCGTTGCCCATTTCGATATTGGGGACGGCCAGGATATCCGCCTGTCCGGCAACGGCACCGCCGATCCCCTTGAGTTTGGCCGCTTCGGGCGAAACGGCGTTATCGAAAGCGAACGGGCCGTCGACATCAGCGGCTTCGATCTCGCCAGCCTGGGCGCGTTCGACGATCTTTCGGGCCAGCAGCGTCGAAGGCATGCTCGCGATGACGCTTTCCGAACCTGACAGCATGGCCACTTTCGGCCGCGCATAGCCGAGCGCATGCGCCAGGTCGACAGCATTCATGATGATGCTCATCAGGGTCCGTTCGTCGGGTGCCACGTTGACCGCGCCATCGGTGATCATCAGTGCCTTGTCAGAACCCGGCACCGTCATGTGAAAGACATGGGAGATACGACGGTCGGTCCGCAGTCCCGCATGGCGGGCGACGACGGCTTTCATGAGGGTGTCTGTGTGCAGCTGACCCTTCATCAGGGACTGCACTTCGTTGGATGAGGCCAGTTGTACGGCGGCGTCGGCGGAGGGCGCTTCCGGTTCGGCATGGACCATTCTGATCCCGGTGATATCCCAGCCGAGATCACCGGCAATCCGTTTGATCTCGCCCTGATCACCAACCAGTGTCGGGATGATCAGCCCGGCTTCACTTGCCTGTCTGGCGCTTTCAAGGGCAACCGGATGATCGGCGCCGGCAATCGCCATGCTTACCGCCGGCAGAGCCCGGGCCTTTTGCATCAGGCGTTCCGGCACTTCGAAGGGGAGGGTGCTCAGCATTGTGCAGTCTGCCTATCACAAATCACGGAGCGTGTCCGGGCCGGGTCTACGCTCGCCCTTCTCGATGCTTTTGATGACGGCGCAGATGCCCGCATTCAGGGGTGTTGTGATGCCGTGTTTTTTGCCCGCTTCGACAATCAGCCCATTGATATGGTCGATTTCCGTCGGTCGGCCCTTGGCGATATCCTGCGCCATGCTCGGGCGCTGGCTGTCGCTGCGTCGTTCCATATCGGCATTGAATTTTGCTTGTATGGCATCAAGCGCCGCGGCGTCACCATCATCGGCGGCAACCAGCAGGTCCGGGTCGAGGCCCATGATCTTGACCAGCCTGGCACCTTCGGCTCTGGCAACGCGGACCGCTTCGGCGGCCAGACCGATGGTGATGCGGCGCATATGCGCGTCCTTGTCATTGCTGTTGGCACCCTGATCGGTCGCAGCGGAAACCGGGTTGCGCATGGCGTTGGCGGCCAGCTTGGACCAGCGCTCACCCATCAGATTGTCGGTGGCAAGGCTGCTGTCGATTTCGGACAGCATGGCGGCGAGTCCCTGAACACGGGGCGTGATGGTGCCGTCCATCTCGCCGATCCGAAAAACGGTATGTTCCTTGCCGCCGAGCTTGATCTTGCGCTGGATGTGGCCGGGGCCGGGCAGGGACAGGGATATCTGGCTGGCGATACAGCCGACCGTGTTTTCCTCACCGAGCACAGCCGCAATGCGGTTTTCGTTGATGCCGTTCTGTAGCGAAACAGCAAACCCGCCTGGTGCCAGATAGGGCTTCATGCGCTCGGCGGCAGCGGTGGTGTCGTAGGCTTTGACGGCAATGATGATGATGTCGAAGGGCTGGATATCGCCGGGTGGTGGCAGTTCGCTCAACAATACGGCATTGGCCTTGACGGTAAAGCATTCGGGCCCGGTCAGGCCTTCCAGCTTCAGGCCCGGTTCACGCATCGCCTGCACATGTTCTGCCCACGGATCAATCATCGTCACGTCGTGACCGGCCCGGGTCAGATAGCCGCCGGCGTATCCGCCCAGTGCGCCACAGCCCATGACGGCGATGCGTTTGCTCATGGTATCCGTTCCTTGTTCAGCAGGGTTCGTCTCTGGCGATGGTCATGCGTTGGTGACATTAGAGGCCCCCTGCGCGAGGCGGGTCAAGCCAAGATCAAGGAAGATTATCCATCCGCTTAAATCCTGCCGAAGCCGTAGATCAGTTCGCTGAGGATGCGAATACCGGGTTCGATCCGCTCTGCCGGTAGCGAGGAAAAGGCGAGGCGAAAATAATTCTTTGGTCTGGGCTCGGCAAAAAAATGCACACGGCCGGGCTCGATCAGCACGCCTTCCGATTTGGCCCGCTCGGCCAATTCCCGGGCATCCAGATTGTCGGGGCCACGGACCCAGAAACTGGTGCCGCCGAAGCCGGGCTTGGTTGCTGAAGACGGCAGGTAGTGTTGCAGGGCGTGATCCATGGCTTCCCAGCGGGTACGGAATTCCCGGTGCAAGCGGTGGATCAGGGCATCGTGGTGGCCAAGCGACAGGAACAGTGCGGTCTGGCGCTGATTGATGGTCGGCGGATGGCGCAGCATCAGACGGCGTAGCGCACGGGCTTCACTGATCAGGCGTTTCGAGGCAACCATGTAGCCAAGCCTCAGTCCCGGAAACAGGGATTTCGACAGCGAGCCGACGTAAATGACGCGCCCGTCCTCGTCCATGGATTTCAGGGCCGGTGTCTGTCTGCCGATATAGTTGGTCTCAAACTCGTAATCATCCTCGATCAGGACGGTATCGTTGGCATTGGCCCGGGCCAGAAGCTCCTGGCGCCTCGACAGCGGCATCGTCACTGTGGTCGGAAACTGATGGCTGGGGGTGACATACAGATACTGACAGCCGTCGATCCGCTGATCCGCTGGCAGACCGTGGTGATCGACCGCAATCGGGATGACGCGCTCGGTTCTGAGGCGGGCGATGTTATACATGTCGGGATAACCCGGATCCTCGAGTCCGACCGTGGTCTGGCTGGTAAACAGCAGGCTGGCCAGGATATAGAGCGCGTTCTGTGCGCCCATGGTGACGAGAATTTCGTCGCTGGCGGCCGTGATCCCGCGTCTGGGCAGGATGTGGGTGCGGATCTGTTCGATCAGCATGGGGTCGTCGTGGATCTGCCTGTCGCCGGTCCAGGCATCCATGGCGCGGCGACCGAGTGCCTGTCTGGCACATTCCCGCCAGGCCGCCAGTGGAAACAGTTGTTGATCGACCTGGCCATAAACGAACGGATACGGATACGATGGCCAGTCGATGGCCTTTTCGATGTTTTCCTGGCGGCCCGGATGCACCCGGAAACGGCTCTCCCAGTCAGGTTCACTCAGGGAGGGGGGCTGGCTTGCCAACCCGGGCTGGGCACTCTGTCCGCACATCTCGTCATTGACGTAATAGCCGCTCCGCTCACGTGCGATCAGATAGCCGTCATCGACCAGATTCTGATAGGCCAGCACCACGGTATTACGCGACACCCCAAGATTGTCTGCCATTCTGCGGCTCGACGGCAAAGGCGCGCCGCCGCCCAGCTGGCCACCAAGAATGGCATCAACGAGCGTTTCCCGGATTTGCGCCTGCAAACTCACGTTATTGCTGCGTTTGAGATGAAAAATGGCATCGCGCATGGCGGTTCCCTGAATTTACCGTCACGTGGTCTGGAATAATGCTCAAATCTGGCCCTATTATGGGTCCAGGTCAAACGTCTACGGTGCGTACAGGTTAAATGCGGTTGGTTTTGCCGCCGTCGGCTATCATTCGCGTTGGAATTTTCTGGTGCTGCGGATCAACGTCGCGGCCTTTCGGATTGTGGAGGTTTTCATGGAATTCACGACAAACTCGCTTGAGCAATATTGGATGCCGTTTACGGCCAACCGGGACTTCAAGGCCAACCCCCGGATCGTCGTCAAATCCGAAGGCATGTACTTCATTGATCACAAGGGCGGCACGGTACTTGATGCCTCGTCGGGGTTGTTCTGTGTGCCGTTGGGTCACGGACGTCCGGAAATCGCCGATGCCGTGCGCGAACAACTGCTGACCAACGACTACACACCGCCGTTCCAGCTCGGTCATCCGGGCTCGTTCGAGCTGGCCAGCAAGGTCGCCCGCATCGCACCGGAGCCGATCAACCATGTGTTCTTCGTCAACTCGGGCTCGGAATCCATCGATACCGCACTGAAGATGGCGATGGCCTATCACCGGGCAAAAGGCGACGGGCACCGGACCCGGTTTGTGTCGCGTGAACGTGCCTATCACGGTGTCAATATCGGCGGCGTCAGCCTTGCCGGTATGGTCAAGAACCGCGAAACCTTCACCAATGTCATGCCGAATGTTGTTTGCATGCGCCACACCTGGATGGCGGAAAATGCCTTCGTTCCGGGACAGCCGACACGGGGTGTCGAGCTTGCCGAAGACCTCGCCCGGATTTGCGAAACCTATGGCGGCTCGACCATTGCCGCCGTGTTCGTTGAACCGGTTGCCGGCTCGACCGGGTGTCTTGTGCCGCCGGTCGGTTATCTTGAGCGGATTCGCGAAATTTGCGACCAGCACGGCATTCTTCTGGTGTTCGATGAAGTCATCACCGGCTTCGGCCGTCTTGGCCATGCCTTCGCCGCCGATGCTTTCGGCGTCATACCGGACATCATGACCCTGGCGAAAGCGCTGACCAACGGCGCGCAGCCGATGGGCGCCGTCGCCGTCAAGGACGAGGTTTACGACACCATTACCAATGCCTCGCCCGAAAACGCCATCGAGTTTTTTCACGGCTACACCTATTCGGGCCACCCGGCGGCGTGTGCTGCGGGCAATGTCGCACTGGATATTTACAACCGCGACAATCTGTTCGAGCGCGCAGGCAAGCTTGCCGGATATTTTGGTGAAGCGATCCACAGCCTCAAGGACCTGGAGTGCCTGAAGGACATCCGCAGCTACGGTCTGATGGCGGCGATTGAAGTGAAGCCGCAGGGCGCACCGGGTTCGATCGGCACGCAATTGCAGAAGGGCCTGTTCTGGAACGGTCTGCATATCAAGTTCACCGGCGATTCCGGCATCATTGCGCCGCAGTTCGTTGCCGAGGAAAAGCACATCGACGAGATGGTCGACAAGCTGCGCGCGACGCTGTCGAAGATCTGATGCCGTACTTCATCCTTCGAGACGCACGCGATGCGTGCTCCTCAGGATGAGGCGATATTATAAACCCTCATCCTGAGGAAGCCGCCAGGCTGTCTCGAAGGATGGGGGTTTACTCTTTATTCCACGATCCGCCCGATACCGGCCATGCCTTGGTTCCGGCACCACGGCTTGTGCCCGCCCAGTCCGCGATTGATGTATTCACGCTCGGCGTCGGCCATGGCGCCGACACGGATCTGCGTCAGCTCTTTGGGTGATAAATCCGACGACACCTCAAGATCGCGGCGCTTTTCCTTGTAGGCCCTGTGCACAGGGGATTTGACGAGCCCGCAGAAACTCGCGACCTCGTAATCGTAGATCAGGCGGTAATAGGGATCATCCGGATTGGCGTGGGCCGTGGCGGCGCAGAAAAGCAGCACCGAGAAAGCAACGACCTCAACTCCTGGCAAAATACTCGCCGATGATCTCTTCCTTGGTATCAAGCGAAACATCGGCGACTTCCCGGCGCGCGCCCAGTTGCGTCCATTGCGTCTTCCAGTAAAGGCTGTCGCCGCTTCTGAGCAGACCGACAAAAGCCTCGTAGAAACTGACGTCAAAAAAGGCCGTGACGTTTTCATTCTCGGCATGCCCCATCGGCAGTTCTGCTTCCATATCGCCATAACTTTTGAATACGGCGGTGCCGACCATTTTGCCGCCATCATCATACAGGCGAACAATGATCGACGGCCTGGGTGCCGGTCCGGTTCGCTTGTTGAGGATCTGGATCGCATGTCTGGATATTTTATGGACCGTTGACGGCATGGCTATGTTCCTCAGGCAGCGGCGGCGGCTTGCCGGGCGGCGGCTTCCGTGTCTTTCATGCGTTTCATCGCGGCACGCTTTACGGACGCTTCGATGATCGCTTCTTCACGGCGCTTCTTGATCTCGTAAAGGACCGCGCAGATCAGGGTCAGACCCATGATGACGACGGCCAGTGCCGAGATCGACGGGTTGACACCGAACCGTGCAAGACCGGCCAGTTCTGTCGTCAGGGTGCCGCGGGCAACCATCGTGAAGACCGTGGTGTTGTAGTTCTCGAACGAGGTCAGGAATGCCAGGACAATCGACGACAGGATCGCCGGGCGCAGGAACGGGATCAGTACTTTCCAGAAGACCTGAACGTGCGTCGCGCCCAGATCAAGGGCTGCTTCCTCCTGGGTTTTGTCGAAGCGCTGCAGCCGGGCGATGAAGACCAGCATGCAATAGGCGGAAATGAACGTCGACTGGCCGATTATGGTCAGGAAAAAAGGATTGTTCGTTGTCTCGTAATCAAGGCCGATCAGGGAGCCGAAGCGTTCCCAGAAAATCACCGTCGAGATACCGATGATGACACCCGGTACCAGTACCGGAGAGACGACGATGGTATAATAGATCGGCCGTGCCCGCTCGGGGACCTGCATCAGCATGATGGCACCGGCCAATGCCGTCGGGACCGACAGCGCGACAACGCCGATGCCGACCCAAAGACTATTGATGAAGCCGTTGACGAGGCGATCATTGGCGGCAAGCTCGCCGAACCACTTGGTCGTGGTGCCTTCCCAGGGCGTGATTGTCGGATAGCTCGACGCATTGAACGCCGATGCCGACATGATCAGCAAGGGCCCGAACAGATACAGAAAGAAGAGGAGGATATATCCCCTGACGACCCAGGTGCGGAGTTGGTTGCTGCTCATCGTTTCGCGATATCCCCAAGGCCGACTTTGAACACCCGCATCAAGATGCGGACGAAAATGATGCAAGAGATCAACAGCACGAAGGCATAGGCCGATCCCTGCGGCCAGTTGCCGCCGGTGTTGTACCATTGATAGATGATCTGCGTGAACCACAACGAGCTCGGCCCACCCAGAATGTTGGGTGCCGCCAGCGCGCCGGCGGTCAGCATGAAGACCATGGTGCAACCCGACGCGATACCCGGTTTGGCGTGCGGCATGACGATGCGGCGGTGAATGGTAATCCACGATGCGCCCATGTCGCGCGCGGCCTCGACCTGATTGGGATCAAGGCTTTCAATGGCGTTATACAACGGGAAAATCATCAGCAGGAGGTATGCATAGGTCAGGCCCGTGTACAGCGCCACGTTGGCGCTGAGGAAATCGTAGGGCTGGTCAAGGATACCGATGGCGATCAGGAAACTGTTGATCAGACCGAGATCAGCAAAAATCAGCTTGAAGGCAAAGGCGCGGAGAATCTCGTTGACCCAGAACGGCAGTAACAGACACAGGAACAATAGCCGCTGGCCACGCCCCCTGACCGATTGGGCCATAAAGTAAGCCAGCGGATAGCAAAGTGCGAAATTGATCAGCGTGACAATGACGCTGGCGAAGATGGTTTTGGTGAAAACCTCGAGGTGCAGCCAGTTGAGCAGCTCGGAATCACTTTCCCGTCCAAAGACCAGATACTTGTAGTTTTTCAGCGTATAGGTATCGGCCGGACCGCCAATGTCAGGCGGCGGCAGGTTGTGGCGGAACGAGAAGTCGAACATATAAAGTTGCGGCAGCACGATCATGAAAACGATCCAGCCGATCGTGAAGACCAGCAGATAGGTCGAAATCGCTATGCCGTTCTTTTGTACGAACTGCAGGGCGTTCAGGTTCGCCGTCCATTTGCCGGCTTCGCGCTGCACGAACGGCGCAATCAGCAAGGCGGCAACGATGGCGATGAAGATTTCAACAAACCCCAGACCCGTGTCGACAGGCGGGTGCTGAGCCGGGTCCTGAATGACCAGTTTCAATTCGTGCTGGCCGGGCGGCATGGCCGGCAGCATGTCGGGGTTGGTGATGGTGATGTTGAGATGACTGCTGTTTCCGGCCGGCCCTGGCATGGGCTGGGCGGGAGCCGGTCCTGAGCCGGGCAGGGACGGTGAAACACCGGGTGAACTGAACCCCGGCAGTGATGGTGAAATGCCGAGACCCCCTGATGATCCGTTTGCAGACGGCTCCGGCGTTGCCGGTTTCGGCTCGGCGGGCGTCGGCAGGCCCGGCGTGACCTGCAACTGCGCCAGCATCATCGTTGAGGTCGGCGCACCGTCATTCATCGGCAAGCTCTCCGACCGGCAAAGCGACGGCACGGCTCGGATCAAAGCTCACCCTGACGGTCGAGCCGCTGGCGTGACGGGTTACGTTGGCATCGTTGACGATGGCCATCTTGTAGGGTTTATCGGCATTTTCCGAGCGCAGGAATACATGCAGGAAACTGCCTTCGAATTCTTCTTTCAGGGCTTCGGTTTCAAATGTTGTATCCCCGTCCGCATCGCTGCTGGCGGCCGGGCGCAGAACCTCCGGGCGAATGAACAGATAGGCTTCATCCCCTTCCTTGAGGCCACGGTTGTTGACGCCGCGCAAGGGGCCGAAGGTTGTGTCGATCACCGCGAACTGTCCTTCGGCACGACTGACAGTGCCGCTGAACGCATTGTTCTCGCCGACAAACGACGCAACAAAGGACGTCGCCGGATTGTTGTAGATTTCAGAGCCGTTGCCGACCTGCTGCACGATCCCGGCGCTCATCACGGCGATGCGATCCGACATGGTCAGGGCCTCGCCCTGATCGTGGGTGATGTAAATAAAGGTGATGCCGACCCGCTGCTGGATCGAGCGAAGCTCGGTGCGCATGTGCTGGCGTAATTTCAGATCGAGCGCGGACAGAGGCTCATCAAGCAACAGCACCTGCGGCTCAACGGCCAGTGCCCGGGCAATGGCGACGCGCTGGCGCTGCCCGCCGGATAATTCGGAAACCATCTTCTCACCCTGCCCCGGCAGGGCGATCAGGTTGAGCAGTTCCTCGGCGCGACGGCGGCGTTCGTTATACGCTATGCCGCGTACTTCAAGGCCGAAGGCGATGTTGTCGGCAACACTCATCAGCGGGAAAAGTGCTAAATTCTGGAAGATCAACGCTGTCGGCCGGTTGTTCGGGCCAATCCCGCGCATGTCTTTGCCGCCGATGCGGACGTTGCCTTCGGTCGGCTCGTTAAAGCCCGAGACGGCGCGCAGGATGGTCGTCTTGCCGCACCCGGAGGGCCCCAGGAAACTGAAAAACTCACCGGATTCTATCGTCAGGTTGCAATTATCAACGGCTACAAAATCACCAAAGCGGATCGTGACCTGATCAAGCTCGACACTGCTCATCCGTCCCCCTTATGGACCTGTCGTTCGGTCCTCCCCCGTGTATTTTTTGGACGGCTTTTTGCCGTCATTATGTCATGGGCGATCACCGTCCGGCACCTGGGCACCGGACGGGACCCAAGGGCATCAGGCAGCGACGAACTTGTCGCGGTACTCGGCGCGGATCGACGCGTACCAGGCCGGCTCATCCGGCCACCACCACAGTTTCGACAAGGCATCGCCAGGATAGGCCTTGTTGAAGGCATCCTTGGATTTGGCATCCAGTTTTTCCGCATAGCCTTTGACGGTGCCGTTGTAGCCGGTTTTGATGGCTGAATCGGCGGCTGACTCCGTCGTGTAGATGGCGTTGACCAGCGCGTAGGTCTCGTCCTTGTTTTTGGCACCGACCGGCATCGACAGACCGTCGAGCCACGCAAATGCACCTTCCTTCGGTGCCATGTACTGGACAGGCTTGCCGTCCTTGAACAGCTCGATCGCCGGGCCGTCCCATGTCTGACCAAGGACGACGCCGTTCTGCATGAACCCGGTCTTCTGGGTGTCGTGGTCATTCCAGAACTGTTTGACCCAGGGCTTGTGCTCGACGGCGAACTTCGTGATCTCGTCCCAGATCTTGCGCATGTTCTCTTCGTCTTTATAGGCATTGACGAACGGCGGCAGTTTGCCGGCACCTTCGAGATACCGACCGATACCGGACATCATCGAATGCGGGCGTCCCTGCACCTTGCCCTTCATTTCCGGGATCCACAGATCGCCGTACGAAAGCTTGCCGTATTCCGTCGACCACATATCGGTGCGCCATGACATCGCTTCGGTGCCCCAGATATGCGGCAGGTGATGCTGACCACCGCCCCAGCTCCAGGCTTCAGACGCCTTGACGAATGCCGGCTCGACATTGCCGATATTCTTGATCTTTTTCATGTCCCAGGGCTGCAGCAGACCGAGATCAATCCACTGGCCTTTGCGGTTCAGCGTCGGTGTGACGACGTCGAAGCCACGGCCTTTTGAGGCCTTCATCTTGTTCAGCAGCTCTTCGTTCGAACCAAGCGGCGTGACGTTGACTTTGATCCCGGTGTCTTTCTCGAATTTCTTGAGGAAGTCATCGGTCAGATAATTTGTCCAGACGATGGCGTTGACGGTGCCGGCGGCAAAGGCATCGCGGATCACAAATGGGCCGGCGACGGCAACGCCGACAGCAGCGGCTGTGCCCTTGAGAACGGTACGGCGGTTAAATTCCTTCGCCGCCTCGACCGTTTTCAGAGCGTTGGATTTCGTTTTTGAGGTCATCAAGCTAGCTCCCTGAGTCAAAGTGAAAATTCGTTAACAACGTTTGGCGCTGTTTGATTCGTATATTATAGCGTCCCTTGTTGTGCGCTGTCCTGCTTGTGGCGCAGGACTTAATTTTAATTATGAAACTTCATTCGATGTCTGGTCAACGGCCCCCACATGTCGATTTGACGGAATGCAATTAGTCAGCTTCAAGCTGAAACGGTCCCCGGCGTTAGTGCCAACAGGCTCGTTTTATTGGCACCAGCCCAGAAAAAGCCCGGATTTCCGCCACCTATAGGGTTGCCATTTGTGTCTGTCGGGCATTTACTGAATTCAATAAAGTAAGTCTTTAAAGTTAACTGGGGTGGAATTATGACGACAATTATTAACCATTTTATCGACGGTGAAATCACCAAGGGGCAGGGGCAACGCACGGGCGATGTCTTTAATCCGGCGACCGGGGAAATAACCAGACAGGTATCGCTGGCTTCTGCTGACGATGTCAGGAAAGCGATCCGCAGTGCCGCCGCCGCACTGCCCGGCTGGTCGGCAACGCCGCCGGCGAAGCGCGCGCAGGTGATGTTCAAATACCGCGACCTGTTGATAAAAAATCATGACAAGATCGCCGAAGCGATATCCGCCGAGCACGGCAAGACCTTTGACGATGCCAAGGGCGAAGTGGCACGCGGTCTTGAAGTGGTAGAGTTTGTCTGCGGCATTCCGCATCTTCTCAAGGGTGAATATTCAGACAGCGTTGCCGGCGGGGTCGACAGTGTCGGCATGCGCCAGCCGGTCGGCGTCTGCGCCGGTATCACGCCGTTCAATTTTCCGGCGATGGTGCCGATGTGGATGTTCCCGGTCGCCCTGGCCTGTGGCAACACGTTTATCCTGAAGCCTTCCGAACGCGATCCGTCGGCACCGATGCTGCTGGCGCAATTGCTGATCGAAGCGGGGTTGCCGAAGGGCTGCCTGAACGTCGTCAACGGCGACAAGGAAGCGGTCGACACGCTGCTTTCAGACCCCGATGTCAGTGCCATCAGCTTCGTCGGCTCGACGGCGATCGGTCGGTATATCTACGAGACCGGCTGCGCCAACGGCAAACGGGTGCAGGCGCTGTGCGGTGCCAAGAACCACATGGTGATCATGCCCGATGCCGACATCGATCAGGCTGTCGATGCCGCCGTCGGTGCGGCTTTCGGCTCGGCCGGAGAACGCTGTATGGCGGTTTCGGTCGCGGTTGCGGTGGGCGAGGAAGCGGCCAACAGCTTCGTTGCCAAAATGGCACCCCGCGTGCGCGCCCTCAAGGTCGGTCCCTACACCGATGCCGCCGCCGAAATGGGCCCTGTGATCACGCAGGCGTCGAAGGAAAAGATCGAGCGCTACATTGCCGAGGGCGAGGCCGACGGTGCCAAGGTCGTGGTCGATGGCCGCGGGATCAGTCTGCAGGGCTATGAGAACGGCTATTTTGTCGGCGGCACGCTGATCGACAACGTGACGAAGGACATGTCGGTCTATAAGGACGAGATTTTCGGCCCGGTGCTGTCGGTCGTCCGCGCCAAATCATATGAAGAAGCCAAAGATCTGGTGATCAACCACGAATACGGTAACGGTGCCGCCGTCTTTACCCGGGACGGTGATACGGCGCGTGATTTTGTGCGCACCGTCAATATCGGCATGGTCGGCGTCAATGTGCCGATCCCGGTGCCGGTTGCCTATCACTCGTTCGGCGGCTGGAAGGCATCGCTGTTCGGTGATCACTCCATCCACGGCATGGAAGGGGTCCGGTTCTATACCCGGCTCAAGACCGTCACCGCGCGCTGGCCTTCCGGCGTCAAGGAAGGGGCCGTGTTCAACTTCTCGGCCGGCTCTGACGTTTAAGGCTCGGGACCGTTGATCGTCACCCCGACGCAGGTCGGGGTCCGGGGTTACACATCCGCATCTGGCAGGGACAGGGCGTGCCCGTTGCTCCGGGTTCCGGCGTGCGCCTGTTCCGGCGCAGGCCGGGGCCGGAATGACATCTGTTAAAGATCGCATCGCCACCCCTCCCAAGGTAGAGGGGATGTATGTGCTCGCCCTGAAATGAAACTAATTTCATTTGACTGAAATTAGTTATTTGTTCTCTATAAGGCATGAACACGGTCCCGAACAACGCGCATGCTGCCGACAATGCGGAAACACTCGGCGCTGAAATCCGCGATCTCCGGAAAGCCCGAGGGCTGACGCTGGAAGAACTGGCGTCCCGGATCGGTCGTTCGGTCGGCTATGTCAGTCAGGTTGAGCGGGGCCTGTCACCTCTGACCATCCCCAATCTCAAGGCCATTGCGGAAATTCTGGGTGTCGGCGTCAACTGGTTCTTCCGCAATGACGGCGGGGCGCAGTCTTCCGATGAACAGGGGCTGATCGTGCGCCGGGAAAACCGTGGCAGGCTCGATTTTCCGGGCACCGGCGTTACCGAGGAATTGCTGTCGCCCAATCTCAACGGCCTGTTCGAGATGATTTTGGGTCGCTTCGCCCCCGGTGCTGAAACCGGCGATGCCAAATACGCCCAGACCGGCGAGGAAGGCGGCATGGTCATCACCGGCGAGCTTGAACTGATCGTCGATGGCGTCACGCACCGGCTCAGGGCCGGGGACTCCTTCACCTTTCCGCTGTCAGCACCGCACAAATCGCGCAACCCGTCGGACCGGGAAACGACGGTCCTGTGGGTCGTCGCGCCGCCTACGTATTAATTGAGACAACACATTATTCAGGGACGGATCAGACATGGCTAAAGAACTTCCGAAACGTGCACGGGTCGTCATCGTCGGTGGCGGCGTGATCGGCTGCTCGATCGCATACCACCTGACCAAGATCGGCGTCAGCGACGTTGTGCTGCTGGAACGCAAGCAGTTGACCTGCGGCACGACCTGGCATGCGGCGGGCCTGATCGGGCAGTTGCGCGACAATCACCACATGACGGAACTGGCCCGGTACACCGCAGAATTATACAAGGAACTGGAAGCGGAAACCGGGCAGGCGGTCGGCTACAAGATCAACGGCTCGCTGTCGACAGCGACCAACGAAGGGCGCATGGAAGACCTGATCCGGCGCGCCGATATGGCCAGGGTGTTTGGTCTCAAGGTCGATGTGCTGGGGCCGGAAGGCTGCAAGGATCACCATCCGCTGATCGAAATCCATGATGTCATCGGCGGTATCTTTATTCCGACCGACGGTCAGGCCGACCCGGTCGGTATCACCCAGGCCCTGGCCAAGGGTGCGCGCATGGGCGGCGCACAGATATTTGAAAACACACCGGTCAGCCAGGTACTGACCGACGGCGACCGGGTCACCGGTGTCGTCACCGATCAGGGCACCGTCATGGCTGACCATGTTGTGCTGGCCTGCGGCATGTGGACCCGCGAGCTGGCCGGGCGGCTCGGCGTCACTGTGCCTTTGCATGCGTGCGAGCATTTCTACATCGTCACTGAACCCTTTGAAGGGGTAACCCCGGACCTGCCGGTCTATCGGGATTACGATCATCAGGCGTATTACAAGGAAGATGCCGGTAAAATCCTCGTCGGCGCATTCGAGACGGTGGCCAAGCCGTGGGGTATGGACGGCATTTCCGAAGATTTCTGCTTCGATCAGTTGCCGGATGACTTCGATCATTTCCAACCGATCCTGGAAGACGCGATCCGTCGCATGCCGGCACTTGAGAACGCGGGCATCCAGACATTTTTCTGCGGGCCGGAAAGCTTCACGCCCGATGATCGCTATCATCTGGGCGCGGCACCGGAACTGGAAGGCCTGTTCATCGCAGCCGGCATGAATTCAATCGGTGTGCAGTCGGCCGGTGGTGTCGGCAGACTGATGGCCAGCTGGATTGTCAATGGACATCCGCCGGGCGATTTCAACGGTGTCGATATCCGCCGCAACCAGCCGTTCATGCGCAATCGCAAATACCTGCATGACCGCGTGTCGGAGACCCTGGGGCTGCTCTATGCAACCCACTGGCCTTTTTATCAGTACAGAACCTCACGCGGGATCCGCAAATCGGCGCTGCATAATCAACTGGAAAATCTGGGCGCCTGCTTTGGCGAGACGGCCGGCTGGGAACGGGCCAACTGGTTTGCACCCGATGGCGTGAAAGCTGAATACGAATATTCCTTCAAGCGTCAAAACTGGTTCGCGCATTCCGCAGCCGAGCACATCAATGTCCGGGAAAATGTCGGCGTCTTTGATCAGTCATCCTTTTCCAAGTACAGGGTTCAGGGTCGCGATGCGATGCCGGTGCTGAACCGGATTTCCGCCAACAATGTCGATGTTGCGCCGGGCCGCATCGTCTATACGCAATGGCTGAACGAGCGGGGCGGCATCGAAGCCGACCTGACCATCACGCGACTCCGGGAAGACGATTATCTGGTTGTGACCAGCGCCGGATCGCAGGTCCGCGATTTCAAGTGGCTGAGCAGTCATATTCCGGGTGATGCGCACTGTATCGCGACCGACGTCACCTCGGCCTATGCGGTGATCAGCGTCATGGGTCCGAACAGCCGGGCCCTGCTGCAATCCTTGAGCCCGGACGATCTGTCACATCAGGCCTTTCCGTTCGGCACATCCAGAGAGATCGAGCTTGGTATGGGGCTGGTTCGGGCATCCAGGATCACTTATGTCGGGGAACTGGGCTGGGAACTTTACATGCCGACGGAATTCGCCGCGCACATCTTCGAGACGATTATCGCTGCCGGTAACGACTTCGGCCTGAAGCCGGCCGGCCTGCACGCGCTGAACTCATTGCGCATCGAAAAGGCTTACCGGCATTGGGGTCACGACATCAGCGAAGAGGAAACCCCTCTCGAAGCGGGGCTTATGTTCGCCGTCAAGCTGGTCAAGCCCGACTTCATCGGCCGTGATGCGCTGTTGCGTCAGAAAGAAACAGGCGCAAAAAGCATGCTCGTTCAGTTCGCCCTCGAAGACCCGGAGCCGCTGCTTTACCACAACGAGCCGATCTACCGGGATGGCAGCATCGTCGGCTATCTGACATCGGGCATGTATGGCCATGCGCTGGGCACGGCAATCGGCCTTGGCTATGTCAAAAACAAGAACGGAATTGACGCTGATTTTGTCAACGCCGGGCGCTATGAACTAGAAGTCGCGGGCAAGCGATTTGCGGCCCGGGCATCGATCAGGCCGATGTTTGATCCGGAAAGTGCCAAAATCAAAGTTTAAGGAAAAGTATTATTCGTTACCTGATGCTGCACACCTAAGTCTACCCTTGAAACGCTGTCTATGTCATAGTTAGTGGGGGATAAAGTCTGGGGGAAAGCTTTGACGAAGGACCCGTCTACGGACCGGGCGCAATCAGCAAAGGAATTGTTGAGAGTGCTCAGAAACTGGGGTGCCCAGCCTCAGGAGCATAATACCTTGCTCCTGATCTCTTTGGGTGTCCTGGCGACAGAGGACGCAGCGCCGTCATTCTGGAAAGATTTCAACGACATGGTCAACGCCTTCCGCAGGCGTCATGTCGCGGTGACTTATGCTCTCTCGCAAACAGATCGGGCCTGTCTGGTCAAGATCGGCGAGTACAATCAGGTCACGCTGATCACCGACGCCAAGGTCGAACTCCTCAGATTAATTCAGGAGTATTTCCCGGATCAATTCGGTCTGATCGATCAGTCCCGTCTGCTTCGCCCCATTGATCTCAGATTCAAGCTGCCGAACGCGATACGGTTTCTTGAGCGTTATGAAGAAAAAGAACAGGAAATCAAACCCGACGGGGCGCGCAGGAAGTTGCGTCGGCTGGGCGAGCAGGACATCGACCGCGTGGTCGAGGTTACGCAACAGATCGGCAATGATACCTTTGCCAAGGTCTTCGTCCGCAATCAGGTCATGGCCGAAATTCTGCCGGGAGGGCCGCCGCAGACATTCATGCGTGAATATTTTGTCGCCATGGATGCGCTTAAATCCCATGTCTTTCTGGATGTTGAATTGCGCGGCAGCGGAAATATTTTCAACCAGTTGACCATCACGCTTGACCGTTTGCTGCTTGATGCATTTTCGGAGGCCAACCCGACGCGTGCCGCGTGCTCCATCAATCTCAATGTTGAATCCGTATTCACCCGGGCATTTCAAACTTTCCTTGAACATTCCGACAAGGACGCTTTCGAGGATATCGCTTTCGAGTTTCGTCAGGCAAACGTGCTGCAGCAGTTCGATGAATACGAAGTCGCAGCAAGTCTGATTACATCACGGAAAGGCGCTGTCGCTATCGATGCGGTGTTCCCCGAAACGGTCGGAATCGTCAATATGCAAAGGCTGGGCGCGCATTACGCGAAGATATTCTGGCGTCAGGGTGCTGAAACGGTCCTGCAAAATTTCGAACAGGAAATTGAAAAGCTGCAGGCGCAAGGAACACGTGTCATCCTCGCGCGCGTCGATGACGATCTTGGCGTACAGGTCGGCCATGACCTGGGCATTACGTTGTTTCAGGGCTTTCACATCGACGATCTGCTGTCGTCGAAGTAAGCAAGAGCGCTGAAAGGGCCCTAGTCGATCAGGCTTTCTCCCGGTTTGACGAGGGTGAAGTCGACCGGTTCCGTGCCGAGGGTGATCTTTTCGTCCTGCATGCGCACCACCGTATAGGTTGAGTTCTCCAGATCCCGAACGTCAGGGAAATCGGCGCGGTAATGGGCGCCGCGGCTGTCTTCCCTTGCGGTGGCGGCAGCGACCACGGATTTCGAAACGAGGATAAGGTTCTTGAGGTTGAGCCAGTCGTGCCAGGTCAGGTTATAAGCCAGATTGCTGTCACTGACGCCGATGGTATCAAGCTCGGCATCCAGTTCATCCAGCATGACGACGGCACGGGCAAGGCTGGCGGCATCGCGGACAATGCCGGCATCTTCCCACATGTGATCCCAGAGTTTGGTGCGGACCTGATCGATGTGCGATGCGGGTCGCTGCAGCGGCTGGCAGCACAGCCGGACCGCCTCGTCGATGGCCTGCTGATCGGGTTCAACGAGCGCGCTTCCGGGGATCGTCTCGAGGGCGATGGTGTCACCGGCAATGCCGCCGAATACGGTCGAATTGGCAACGCCATTGCCGCCCAGCCGGTTGGCACCATGCACGCCGCCGGTATCTTCGCCCGCCGCGTAAAGACCCGGCATCTCAGTTTTGCAGTCAGGCTCAAAGACGACGCCGCCCATCATGTAATGGGCCGTCGGGACCACCTCGACATCGCCCGAAACCAGATCAAAGCCGCAATCGGCGCAGCGTTCGACCATACCCTTGAAGTTCTTGCGAACCATCACCGGGTCCAGATGTTTCATGGTGATATAAAGGCCGCCATGTGTTGCCGTGGTGCCGGTCCGCATTTCCTGGAACATGCCGCGCGAGACGATATCGCGGGTCGCCCGCTCCGAGCGTTCGTCGTACTTGTGCATGAAGCGTTCCCGGTTACCGTCCAGCAGATAGCCGCCGGCACCGCGTAGACCTTCTTCGATGATGGTGCCGGTGATGCGCGTGTCCTTGCCGGCGATCAGGCCGGTCGGATGGAACTGCACCATTTCCATGTCGCGCAGCGTCAAGCCGAGCCGCATCGCCATCGCCATACCGTCGCAGGTCTTGTCGCCGGATGGCGTGTGATATTTATACATGGTCGGTCCGCCACCGGTCGCCAGCAGCACCGAGCGTGCGCGGACCATGCGGAAGACGCCTGTGCGCATGTCGATCATCAAAACACCGGCAATCCGTGATTTGTCTTTGGCCGGAATCAGGGCGACGGCGCGATGGTCTTCCATCCGCTTGATGTCGCGTGCCCAGACCTGCTCGGCCAGTCGGTTAATGATCTCGATGCCGGTCAAGTCGCCCTTGTGGACGGTGCGGTCAAAGCTCTGTCCGGCAAACGCCTTCTGATGCACTGTGCCGTCCGGGTTGCGGTCGAAGAAGCAGCCAAGCTCGTTCTCAAGTTCGCGGATGCGCACCTGCGCCTGTTCGACCAGGGTCCAGGCAAGGTCCTGCCGGTTGATCCATTTGCCGCCTTCGACGGTATCCATGAAATGCCGCTCGGTGCTGTCGCCCGGCGCAATGGCCACGTTGTAGCCGCCCTGCACCATCCGCGTGCAGCCGCATTTGCCGAGCAGACCCTTGACGGCGACGGTCACTTCCAGATCAGGGTTGGCAGCCTTGGCGTGCAGGGCACCGAACAGGCCGGCACCGCCGGAACCCAAAATCAAAACGTCGGTCTGATGTTGCTCAATGGTCATGTTTCTGGACATGTCAGCGTCCTCCCGGATTGAAAAGCAGTAGTGCTCCTGCAGCGATCAGCAGGGCAAGCACACACTGGCGGAATTTTTTGTCGTCGAAACGGCCATACAACCTGACGCCAAGCCAGGCGCCCAGCGCAATTGCCGGCGCGGCGACGGCAACGCGAAAGCCCGTCGTCGTCGTGACCAGCCCGCCGTAGGCCATCCAGCCCAGCGCCATGCCGTGCATGGTCATGATCATTGGCTGCGTCACGCCACGGGCCTGATCGCGGGGCCAGCCGCGCTGGGTGCACCAGATCGCCGGCACGAAACCGGACAAGCCGGCAAAGCCGCCCATGACGCCACCGATCCAGCCGACGAAGGCATCGAGCAAGCGGCCGCCCCATGTGATCACGGGCAGATTGCTCAACCCCAGCATGACCACGCCGTAGGCGATCAGACCAGCCCCTGCGACTCTTTTGAAAGTTTCGGGATCAACAATCTTCAACAATTGTGCGCCAAGCGGCACGCCGATGGCACCGCCGATGATGAAAGGCCATAGGTAGCGAAAATCGAGACGTCGGCGCATCAGGCTCAGCATCACGACATGCATGATGAAAAAGCTGGCAACGATAACCGGGACCGTTTCGACGGGCGTGAAAAACTGCAGCCAGATCGCAGCGGCAATCAGGGCATCGCCGAATCCGGCGGCACCGGCAACGAAGGATGCGGCAAAGGCGCCGCACAGAATAATGGCGATTTCAGGTCCCATTGAGCAGAAAAATCAGACCGGTCAGCAGCGCTATGCCGACGCCGACGCAAACGGCAGCCTTCGAGCTTTCGCGGGTGCCGAAAAATTCCAGGGCCATCAGCCTGAGACCACCGGTCAGGTGTGCCGCCAGCAGGATAACCAATGCGGTCTCGGCAAGTTTTGCAACCGGCGTCTCCGACCAACTCAGAAATCTGTCCAGCGACGTCGGGCCTTCGATGGCCAGGCCCAGCACATAGAAATGGACCGGCAGAAAAAGGGCCAGCAACAGGCCGGAGCCGCGGTGCAGGATGAACGCCCAGTAGTGCGGGTGATTGCGGTGCGCGGCAGGTTTCACGAGCCGCTTCCAATCGCATACAAACCGATCACGGCGCGAAACCCCATGCTCAGGATCAGCAGGGACAGGATCGCCATAATCAGGTGCGTCTGTCTCGGGCTGAGGCTGGTCATTTCATTGAGAATGGTGCGGACGCCGATCGGCGCATGAATGGCGACAGCGATGATGAACAGTGCATAGAAAGCGAACCAGGCCAGGTTGCCGGAAACCCTGTCGATGATTTCCACGGCGCTCAGGCCGTCCTGCACGGCATAGATGATCATGCCGAGGTGAACGAAAACACAGACCCCGAGCACAGCCGCACTGGCCCGCTGCCAAACCCAGAGTTTGGTTTCGAAGTGTGCGGAAGTCATTCAACAAGCTCCTTTGTCATTCCCGCGGAAGCGGGAACCCAGAAACACCCGGATGACTGGGCCCCCGCTTTCGCGGGGGTGACGATTGAACTGAGAAGCGGAAAGGGGGGTGAGGCTGTTTGCATCCGCATGGCCTACAACTTGCCCTTGAATACGGCTTTGGCGGTGGCGCGCTTCAGTCCGGCGATGGAATGGGTCGGGCTGATATGCTTCGGGCAGTGTTCGACGCAGCCCTGCTGCGAATGGCAGGCATGGCATCCGGCATCCCCGGATACGGCCGCCAGTCGTGCATCGTTGCCGCCGTCGCGGACATCATTGACGAGTGTCCAGGCCCGGTTCAATGCCGCCGGGCCGAGATAGTCCTTGTTCCACTCGACAATATCACAGGCGGCATAGCACACGGCGCAGCCGATGCATTCGATTCCGGCCGACGCCTGTTTGCGCTGCTTGTCGTCAGGCAGCACGAAAGCGAAATCGTCATCGCGGGTTTTGGTCGGGTGAAATTTACCCTCGGCCCGGTTCATCTTGTCGAAGAACACGGCCATATCGCAGGTGAGGTCCTTGACGACTTCGAGATTCCTGAGCGGTGCAACTTCAAGCGTGCCGTCCACGGCAACCTTGTCGATATGGGTGCGACAGGTCCAGCGCGGTTTGCCATTGACGGTCATGGCGCATGAACCACAAACGCCGACGCGGCAGGCGAAGCGATAGCTGAGCGTCGGGTCGATATTACGCTGAATATAGGTGATCACATCGAGCACGGTTTGGGATGCCTGTCTCGGCACTTCAAAGTGTTCGTATGCGCCTTCGGCAGCGCCGCGCCAGACTGAAACTTTAATGGTGTTGGTCATATCAGGGTTATACGACAGGACACGTATTTGGGCCAGAAAAAAACATTAAATTTAATTGATTTATCAATGATATACATGAAATAAAATCAAGTAATAACGGCTATTGAGGATGCCGCGGCGATCACGCAGCCCATACCCTCATCCGGATGCAGCCAGGGCGTGCCTTCGGTTTCGTACACTTTGAGATCTGCTTGCCGCCAGAGCCGGACTATGATCGCCGGGTCATTGGACCTGACGGAAAACCCGGCAAAGCGTGGCATGCTTTGCGTGTGCGCTGGAAAGGCGCTTGGGAATTTATCATCGAAGGCGTCCGGCGTATAGATGCCCAGGCGCCCGCGCGCTGTCTGCACCTTGATAACGCCTTCGCCTGTTTTCGTTTCCGGACTATCGGCGAAGGCCGTCAGAAACGTCGCTGCGTCAACGGGGTCGGGCGCGATGATGAAAACTTCTTCAATCGAGAGCGCGCCGTTGGCGTGGCGCTGGTAATCGGGTTTCCAGAACAGATCCGGCCGCCATTGCATGCAGGTGAAGAAAGCGAGATCGCGAAGCTTTGGATGACTGAGGAAGGTCAGGGAAAAGCCAACGGTTGCTTCACTTCCGTCCGGCAGTTTGGCCTGACGCTGGAAATCAAACGGGGCATAGACATGCAGACCCTTGTCCAGGAACGCCTTGCGGTCGGCGGCGGCGTCCGTGCTGTCGAGTACCAGCATCGACATGCCCTCACGGGTTTTCAGGAAATCCCGGTTGAAGGCGGCAAAACTGAAATTGTCGGCATCGGCTTCGGGAATAGCGCCCGGTTCGCTTACCGCCAGCACTTCCAGAAAACATCCGTCCATCTGCGCCAGGGTATTGCTGGTGCCAAAGGGGTGGCGAGCCACCGGCGTCATGGTGAAGCCCAGAGTCTCATAGAACGCGCGCGCCTTTTTCAGGTCATGAACGCATAAAACGAGATGATCTATTCCACGGGACATGACCAGGCCTTTCGTGTTCATTAAGCTCCGAATGTTAGGGGGCGATCCCGGTGATGGCAACCGGAGCAGGAGAAGGAATAGACATGACCAGACGTATCGCGGAAATTCGCCTTGAGCGGCTCTCCATCCCCTTGACCATCCCGTACAAACTGTCTTTTGGGCCGGTCACGGATTTTGATACGGTCATGGTCGAGATCATTGATACGGATGGTCGCTCGGGCTTCGGTGAAGCGACGATCCTGACCGGCTACACGCCGGAAACCATCAACGGCTGCTGGCAATCGATGCAACAGATCGCGCAATCGCTGCCGGGAGAGACATTTGAAGCGGCAAAGG
>JBBDOA010000044.1:0-6687 GCA_040877275.1 Rhodospirillales bacterium
CAACAATCCGCAGCCGCATTCGCGCAAGGCAACCTCGCTGGGCTCCGGTTTTATCGTTGATGCCCAGGGCTTCGTTGTCACCAACAACCACGTCATTCAGGATGCCGATGAAATCTCGGTCATCCTGCATGACGATACGCGCCTCAAGGCGACGCTGGTCGGGCGCGATACGAAAACCGATCTGGCGGTCCTCAAGGTCGAATATGACAAGCCGTTGCCGGTCACCACGATCGGCGATTCCGATGCCCTCGATATCGGTGACTGGGTGATCGCCATCGGCAACCCGTTCGGTCTGGGCGGCACGGTAACGGCGGGGATCATTTCGGCACGCGGTCGCGATATCAATTCAGGCCCGTATGACGATTATCTGCAGACCGATGCCTCGATCAACCGCGGCAACTCGGGCGGGCCGATGTTCAACATGGACGGTGAGGTGATCGGCATTAACACGGCGATCTTCTCGCCGACCGGCGGCAGCGTCGGTATCGGTTTCGCGATCCCGACCTCGACCGCGGCACCGGTCATCAAGCAGCTGATCAAGAACGGCGAAGTGCGCCGTGGCTGGCTTGGCGTGCACATCCAGTCGGTCACCGACGAGATTGCCGAAAGCCTCGGCCTCAAGGACGCCCGTGGCGCGATGATCGCCAGTGTTGTTGAAGGCGGTCCGGCAGCGGCATCCGATCTCAAGGCCGGCGATGTTGTGCTTGAATTCGGTGGCGTGCCGGTAGCGGAAATGCGCCGGCTGCCGAAGATCGTCGCCGATGTCGAGCCCGACACCACCGTTGAGGCGGTGGTCTGGCGCGACGGCAAGGAAATGACCATCAAGGTCACGGTCGGCGCTCTGAAGGAAACCCCGGTGGAAGTCGCTTCGACACCGGGCACGCCCGAAAAAAGTGCGGAAAGCGCCATCGATGGCATCGGCATCAAGGTCGCCAAAATCACGCCGGAGATCCGCCAGCGCTTCAAGCTCGATGACAAAGCCAAGGGCGTCATCGTCACCGATGTCGACGCCAACGGCCCGGCCGCAGAAAAAGGCCTGCAGCCGGGTGACCGGATCATTCAGGTCAGCCAGAGCGACGTCACTGATCCGGTTGATGTCAGCCGCAAGGTCGACGAGGCGAAAGCCCAGGGTCGGAAATCGGTGCTGCTGCGTGTCGAAGGCGGGCAGGGCCTGCGCTTCGTCGCAATCCGTATCGACAAGGGCTAAGGCTTCCCCCTCACCCTCCCGCTCACTACGTTCACGGGCCCCTCCCTCTCCCCGAAGGAGAGGGTTATGCGGCGACCCCTCTCCCCGTGGGAGAGGGTGGCGAGCGCAGCGAGCCGGGTGAGGGGCCTAGCGGACGAACGCTTCCGACCGATACCCCTGTGCATACAAAAGCCCCGTGAGTGCGGCGTGATCAAGCCGGGCCGGGGCCTCGGCACGGACTGCGGGCTTGCCCCGGTAGGCAACGCCGAGACCGGCCGCACCCAGCATCGGCAGATCGTTGGCGCCGTCGCCGACCGCAAGTGTCTCGCCGAGTGCAAGGCCAAGGCCAGCGGCCCGCGTCGTCAGCGTCTGCAGCTTGGTGTTCCTGTCGAGGATCGGCTCGGTGACGCCACCGGTCAGCTTGCCATCCGCTATCACGAGATCGTTCGAAAGCTCTTCGTGAAAGCCGCATCGGGCGGCGACGCGCGACGTGAAATATTTGAACCCGCCGGAAACCAGAATGCAGGTGGCACCGTTCGCGGTCATGGTCCGGACCAGGGTTTCGGCCCCCTTTGACAGCTCGACCGCCTGCCAGGCGCTCTCAAGCGCATCGACCGGGAGGCCGGCCAGCATGCCGACGCGCTCCCTGAGGGCCGCCGCAAAGTCCAGCTCGCCGTTCATCGCCCTGGCCGTGATTGCGGCGATCTGCTGCTTCAGGCCAACGTGGGCGGCCAGATCGTCGAGCGTCTCGGTGGTGACGATGGTGCTGTCCATGTCGGCCAGCAAAAGGCGTTTCCGGCGTTCCGCTGCGGGTTGCGCGATAACGTCGACGGCGGTCGTGCCGATAACCTGCCGCGCCGCCGCATCGGCCTGGTCCGCCTGGAGGTGTCCGAAAGCGATATCGCAGGCGATTTCAGCGTCCAGCCAGTCCGGAGATGCGGTTTCTGCACCAAGAGCGTTGAGTGCGGCGCGCACATCGCCAACAATGCCGCTCGTCAAAGGGGTCTCATCGGGTGCGATAAGGGTCAGGACCGATTGCATCAGGAAGGCTCCGGGCAGGACATAACTGGAGGCCACACGTTGGACGATTTAGCGCCCGTTGTCATCATCGCCGGACCGACGGCGAGCGGAAAGACAGAAATTGCCCTGAAAGTCGCCGAAATGGTTAACGGCGAGGTCATAAATGCGGATAGCATGCAGGTTTATGCAGAACTATGCATATTGACGGCCCGTCCGGTTGCGGCGGATCTGGCCCGTGCGCCGCATCATCTGTTCGGCATTCTGTCGGCATCCGAGCGTTGTTCGGCCGGGCGCTGGCTCAATCTGGCCAAAGCGGCGCTGGCCGATATCCATGCCCGAGGCCGGCTACCGGTGGTTTGCGGCGGCACCGGCCTTTATCTGAAAGCGCTGACCGACGGGCTGGCTGCGGTGCCGGAAGTCCCGGACGAGATGGTCGCAGCGATCACCCGGCATCTCGATGATGTCGGCGGTGAAGCCTTCAGAACCGAGCTCGGTGCGGTTGATCCGGATGCGGCCAAGCGGCTGCCGGCCAGTGACCGGCAGCGTCTGATCCGGGCCGCGGCGGTCTATGCGGCGACCGGCCGCACCTTGTCCGACTGGCAGCGTGAACAGACCGGCGAGCCCGGTTATCCGGCCAAATTCTACACAGTTCTGCTGATGCCGCCCCGAGACGAGATGTACGCCGCCATCGACCGGCGCTTTGATACGATGATGGAGCATGGCGCACTGGACGAGGCCAGGGCCTTTGCAGCCCTTGATCTGCCCCGGGACCTGCCGGCATCGAGAGCGGTTGGCGTGGCTGAACTGCTCAGGACCCTGAACGGCGAATGGGATCTGGAAACGGCGGTGAGCAAGGCGAAAACCGCATCCCGGCATCTGGCGAAAAGGCAGGTTACCTGGTTCAAGCGTCAGATTCGTGCAGATTTATGCGTTGAAGAGAAATTTTCGGAAAGAGATGAGCAAAAAATCTTTTCATTTATTCGCGACTTTGTGTTGACCCTGCCGCCCTGAGGGACTAAGTTGCCGCCGCTCCTGCTGCGGTTGGAGCTTCACTGCATGTTTGGGACGGTCACGGGCCGCGAGGGTCGGCCGTCAAATTTTTGTGGGCGTAATGCGAAGGAACGGTTTGATGAGCACGACACAATTATCCGGAGCGGAAATCATCCTGAAGGCCCTGGCCGATCAGGGTGTCGAGGTCATCTTCGGCTATCCCGGTGGTGCGGTCCTGCCGATCTATGACGCGATCTTTCAGCAAAACCGGATCCGCCACATACTGGTCCGCCAGGAAGGCGGCGCCGTGCATGCCGCCGAAGGCTATGCCCGCTCGACCGGCAAGGTCGGTGTCGTGCTGGTGACATCCGGTCCGGGCGCCACCAACGCCGTGACCGGGCTGACCGATGCGCTGATGGACAGTATTCCGATCATCTGCCTGACCGGCCAGGTGCCGACGCACCTGATCGGCAACGACGCCTTTCAGGAATGCGACACGACCGGCATCACACGGCCCTGCACCAAGCACAATTATCTGGTCAAGGACGTCAAAAATCTGTCGAAAGTCCTGCACGAAGCCTTTCACGTCGCCCGCTCCGGCCGTCCCGGTCCGGTCGTCGTCGACCTGCCGAAAGACGTCTGCATGGCGCTCGGCGACTATGTCGAGAAAGAGAACATCAGCCTCGAGAAGTATCAGCCGCGCCTGAAGGGCGATGCCGAAAAGATCAAGGCTGCCGTCGAGATGATCGCGTCCGCGAAGCAGCCGGTATTTTATTGCGGTGGCGGTGTCATCAATTCCGGCCCCAAAGCGTCGAAACTGCTGACGGAGTTTGTGCGCACGACCGGCTATCCGTGCACGCTGACGCTGATGGGCCTTGGTGCCTATCCGGCGTCCGACAAGCAGTTCCTCGGCATGCTCGGCATGCACGGCACCTATGAAGCCAACATGACCATGCACGGCTGTGACGTCATGGTCTGTGTCGGCGCGCGTTTTGACGACCGGATCACCGGGCGGCTTGATGCGTTCGCACCGAATGCGAAAAAAATCCACATCGATATCGATCCAAGCTCGATCAACAAGAACGTCAAGGTCGACATCCCGATCATCGGTGACGTTGCCAGCGTACTCGAAGATATGCTCGCGGTGTGGAAATCGAGCAAGGCGAAGACGAACGCTGCGGCGCTGGCCAGATGGTGGAAGCAGATCGATGAATGGCGGCGCGTGGATTCGCTCAAATTCGTTCAGCCAAAGGATATCATCAAGCCGCAGTACGTGCTGCAGCGCCTGCAGGAGCTGACCAGGGACAGGGACACCTATATCACGACCGAGGTCGGCCAGCACCAGATGTGGGCAGCACAGTATCTTTGTTTTGACGAGCCGAACCGCTGGATGACGTCGGGCGGCCTCGGCACCATGGGCTACGGTCTGCCGGCGGCCATGGGCGTACAGATCGCGCATCCGGACAGCCTGGTGGTGGATATTTCCGGGGAAGCCTCGTTCCTCATGAACATGCAGGAGCTGAGCACCATCGCCCAGTACCGTCTGCCGGTGAAGTGCCTGATATTGAACAATTTCTATATGGGGATGGTGCGCCAGTGGCAGGAACTGCTGCATGGCGGCCGCTACGCCGAAAGCTACATGGAAAGCCTGCCCGACTTCGTCAAGCTGGCCGATACCTTCGGCATGGTCGGGTTGCGCACAAACAAGCCCGGCGAGGTCGATGACGTGCTCAGGGAAATGATCAGCGTCGACCGGCCGGTACTGGTTGATATGCAGATCGACCCGACGGAAAACTGTTTCCCGATGATCCCATCTGGCGCAGCGCACAACGAAATGCTTCTGGGGCCCGACGACAAGGCCCAGAAACCCATTTCGGAAGAGGGGATGGTCCTCGTCTGATCACGGCGGCGACCCCCACTGACCCCTTTCAAGGACCTGAAGCATGAGCAAAGACGAACAGATCAACTTTCACACCATTTCGGTGCTGGTCGACAACGAGTCGGGTGTGCTGGCCCGCGTCATCGGCCTGTTTTCGGGCCGCGGCTATAACATTGAAAGCCTGACCGTGGCCGAGGTCGATATCAAGAAGGCGCTGTCGCGCATCACCATCGTGACGTCCGGTACGGAAATGATCATTGAGCAGATCAAGGCGCAACTGGGCCGGCTGGTGCCGGTGCATCGGGTTTCCGATCTGACCCTGGACGGGCCGCACGTCGGTCGTGAACTGGCGCTGGTCAAGGTCGTCGGGTCGGGTGAAAAACGGGTCGAGAGCCTGCGCATCGCCGATATCTTCCGCGCCCGCGCCGTTGACAGCACGAACGAGAGTTTCGTCTTCGAAATCGTCGGTGACACCGGCAAACTGAACGCTTTTATCGATCTTATGCGGCCGTTGGGGCTTGTGGATATTTCACGAACCGGCGTTGCGGCCATTGCCCGGGGCATGGCATCGCTGTAAAAAGCCCAGCGGTTTCGGCTTAGGACAGGTTTTTTTACCAAACAACCCAGGATCTCAGGGGAGAGAAAAATGCGAGTTTATTACGACCGTGATGCGGACGTTAATCTGATCAAAGGCAAGAAGGTGGCCGTCGTCGGTTACGGCAGCCAGGGTCATGCCCATGCGCTTAACCTCCGTGACAGCGGCGTCAAGGAAGTGGCCGTTGCGCTGCGCCAGGGTTCCGGCAGTGCCACGAAGGCGGAAAACGCCGGCCTCAAGGTGCTGAGCCCGGCCGACGCCGCCAAATGGGCCGATGTCGTCATGGTGCTGACGCCGGACGAAGGTCAGGCCGCGCTTTACCGCGACCACCTGAAAGACAACATGAAGGAAGGCGCGGCGCTGGCGTTTGCGCACGGCCTCAACATTCACTTCCAGCTGATCGAAGCCCGCCCCGATCTCGACGTCTTCATGATCGCGCCAAAGGGTCCGGGCCACACGGTCCGTTCCGAATATCAGCGCGGTGCCGGCGTGCCGTGCCTGGTTGCGGTCAACCAGGACGCCACCGGCAATGCCCTTGAAGTCGCGCTCAGCTACGCGTCGGCCATCGGCGGCGGTCGCTCCGGCATCATCGAGACGACTTTCAAGGAAGAGTGCGAAACCGATCTGTTCGGCGAGCAGGCGGTGCTGTGCGGTGGTCTGTCGCACCTGATCATGGCCGGTTACGAAACCCTGGTCGAAGCCGGCTACGCGCCGGAAATGGCCTATTTCGAGTGCTGCCACGAGGTCAAACTGATCGTTGATCTGATCTATGAAGGCGGTATCGCCAACATGCGTTACTCGGTTTCCAACACCGCCGAATACGGCGACTACACGTCCGGCCCCCGGGTTATCACTGCGGATACCAAGGCGCGTATGAAGGACATTCTGACCGACATCCAGACCGGCCGCTTCGTGCGTGACTTCATGGCGGAAAACATGACCGGTCAGGCCAGCTTCAAGGCATCGCGTCGTCTGGCTGCCGAACACGGCGTCGAGGTTGTCGGCGAGAAACTCCGC
>JBBDOA010000045.1:0-6634 GCA_040877275.1 Rhodospirillales bacterium
CGAAGCCGATCCGGCGCTGAAAGCCCCGTTCCTGATAAATCTTGTTCGATGCCTCGAATGCCTGCTGCAGCATTCTGTCGAGTTCCCTGGTGTCCACGTTTTCCATACTGATGTTTCCTGTCCTGGATGATTGCCGAAGCAATGAAGCAAATACTGTTGGCGCCCGAAGGTCGCCACGCCCGTATCAACAAGCGCTGGCAGACACTCTGCCGCGTCCGCCGGGCGTGGGGAATTGGCCGTTTTGCAATTTTTGTTGTGTTTTTTGCAGCAATTATAAATGATGATATTTCAGCGACTTGAGGGATCAATATGCAATATGGCGGTCTGGAATTAATCCACAGCTTCATTATTGTGGCACAGGAATTGAGTTTCCGGCGCAGCGCGGAAATCCTTCATGTCGACCGCTCGGCACTGACGCGGCGGATAAAGAAGCTGGAAGAGATCAATGGCTTTGTCTTGTTCGAACGGACCACACGCGAAGTGTCCCTGACCCCGGCGGGGCGGGATTTTTATGAACGCAGCGTCGATCTCCTGCATGAATACACACAATCGGTTGATTCCGCGCGTCGGATATCCGATGGCAAAACCGGGCGGCTGCGGATCGCCTATATGGCGTTTGCCACGCCCAAATTCATGCCGCTCGCCGTCGCCCGCTTTCAGCGCGAACATCCGGATGTGGATGTGGTGCTCCGCTATATCGGCACGCAACGCCAGAAGGTCGCGATTGCCCATAACGAAATCGATGTCGGTTATCTGATCGGCCCCTTCGATCATAGCGATTTCAGTTGCCGACTGATCAGGTCCGAACCCCTGTACGCGGTGATGCCGCACAATCATCCGCTGACGAAGAAGTTCGACATCACCCCCGAAGACATCAGCCGCCATGAACTCATCCTCGGCGATCTCGGCGAATGGGAATTCTATCGCTGGCGGCTCCAGGAACTGTTTGCCGGCCAGGGGCTCAGCTTCGAGATCAAGCATGAAGCCTCGAACACACTGGCCTTGCACGGTCTCGTCGCGGCGGGTCTCGGCATCACGGTCTTTCCGGAAAGCCTGGCCCGAACACTCGACGGCGAGGTCAGCATTCAGAAAATTTCGCATCCGGCGTTCAGGATCGAAACCGTGCTGGCCTGGAGCCGCCTGAACCGGAGCCAGGTGTTACGGGACTTCGTCCGGACCGCCGAAGCGGTGACGCTGGCAGGGTAAGCTGCCTGTCACCCTGAACTCCCCTCTGCCGTCATTCCGGACGCGGCTTTTCTCCGAGCGAACGCGAGGTCAGAAGAGCCAGCGATCCGGGACCCATCCTTCGAGACGGCCTTGCAGGCCTCCTCAGGATGAGGCTTTAACAAGACCTCCTCATGCTGAGGAGCGAGCATTAGCGAGCGTCTCGAAGCATGGGCCCTGAATCAAGTTCAGGGCGACGGATACGTTGCTGCCTGATCCCGGAAAACCACAATTCTCCTTGCTTTT
The DNA here is from genome assembly GCA_040877275.1 of Rhodospirillales bacterium. Classification (GTDB taxonomy): domain Bacteria; phylum Pseudomonadota; class Alphaproteobacteria; order Rhodospirillales; family Casp-alpha2; genus UBA4479. Next base: position 1,471 of record JBBDOA010000045.1, read on the forward strand.
CCGTGCCCTGAATGCTGAAAGTACTTTTTTGAGAATGACTATTACTCTCAGGATAAACGACGAATAAATTCCGGCCTGAAGTGAAAATCGGCGGCTCGGGAATCGTCTAGTAAAGCAAAGGCTTCCTTGAGACCAACGGGGACACATGAAACGTTTATTACCTTCAACTGTTAAATTTCTGCTGCTCGTCCTTCTGGCCCTGCACCCGGTTTCCGTCCGTGCGGACAGCGGTATATCGATGCAGTTGAACAAGCTGGAGCCGGTCGCGCAGGGCTGTCGGGTCTATATGGTCTTCACGAACGGCACATCCGCCACCCTTTCGAGCTTCAAGCCGGACCTCGTGTTTTTCAACAGGGAAGGCGTGATCGCCGACCGGCTTGTGGTTGAAGGCGGACCGCTGGCGCCCGGAAAAACACGGGTCAGGTTGTTCGATGTCGCCAAACTTGCCTGCGCGGACATCGCCCGCGTCCTGCTCAACGACTTGCGCACATGCCAGAACACGACCGAGAACACGGATCAGAACACAAAGCGTGACCCCGCCGACTGTCTGGCCATGACAACGACGAGCTCACTCAACGCCGTCGAATTCATCAAGTAGAATACCGGAGCACTCCATGCAGAAAACGACTGCCGCCGTCACTGACGGCACCCCGCCTGAAATCGCCCAGATGGATCCACTGGCAGATCCACTGACCGATCCCTGGTATGCGCTGATTGCCGAAGCGTGGGACCTTCTCGTCCTCGGCGGCCCCGTGGTTGCGATCCTGATTACCATGTCCGTGGTCGCGGTGGCCATTACCGTGGTAAAAGTCTGGCAGTTCTGGTCGATGCGGGCGTCCCGGCTGAACAATGTACGCCGCGCCGTCCAGTTGAAACGGCTCGACAAACCGCTGGAAGCGCTGGCCTGTGTGCAGGGCGACCGCAATCCGGTTGCGCAAACGCTCGCCATTGCCCTGCGCGGCCGCATCCGCGGTGATCTTGACGATACGGAAATCCGCACCGAGGCCGAACGCTTCGGATCGTCGCAGATCGAAGCCATGCGCACCTATCTGCGCCCGCTTGAGGTGATCGCCTCGCTGGCCCCGCTGCTGGGTCTGTTCGGCACTGTGCTCGGCATGATCACCGCGTTTCAGCAGATGGAAGCGGCCGGCAACCAGGTCAATCCGTCGGTGCTTTCCGGCGGCATCTGGGAAGCCCTGCTGACGACGGCGGTCGGGCTTGCCGTTGCCATTCCGACGGTCGCCATCCTGAACTGGCTGGAACGCACGACCGAGCGCACCGAGGCTGCCATGGCCGACGCGGTTGCCCACGTATTCACCCGTGACCTTTCGCGTTTGCCGGCCCATGCCACCGCCGATGCCGGACGCACGACCGGCCGCATCGGCGCGGACTAGACCCATGCGCCGCCGCGCCATCATTTCCCTGACCCCGCTGATCGACGTTGTCTTTATCCTGCTGGTCTTCTTCATGCTGGCTTCGTCGTTTATGGACTGGCGCACGCTGTCGTTGGGTGTGGCCAGGGCCGGCGGCACAGGCGGCATGACCGGTGCGCTTCTGGTCGAGTTGCGCAAGGACGGGCTCAGGCTGTCGGGCCGGGCGCTCGATAATGCTGCGTTGATCTCGACGCTGTCATCGCGCTTCAAAAAAGACCCGGAACAGCGCGTGCTGATCAAGCCGGACCAGGGCGTGCCGCTGCAGGATGCCGTCAATCTGATCGACCGGATCGCTGCCGCGGGTGGGCGGGACGTGTCGTTCGTCTCGGCCCCGGGACGCTGATCATGGCCTTCGGCAAACCCCGCCGCCGCCCGTCAGACGAGGATCAGCGCATCCTGCCGCTGATCAATGTCGTGTTCCTGTTGCTGATCTTCTTCATGGTCGCCGGTCAGTTATCAAAGACCGACAGGATCAGGATCGACCCGCCCGTATCGGACAGCAAAAAGGAAGCGGCTGAACCGCCGCTGCAGATTCTGATCGCTCCGGACGGGCGCATCGTGCTTGGCGGCGAAGATATCGCCCTCGACGCCTTGAGCGGGAAACTTCGTCAGATGTCGGATACGCACGCCGGCACGGTTCACGTCAAAGCCGACGGCGCCGTTGATGCCGTCACCGTGATTGGTGTGCTGGATCGCATCAAGGCGGGCGGTGCAACAAAGGTCAATCTGCTGACATCGGCGCGGAAGGGCCCATGACGATCAGGCGCAAACACTGGCTGGCGGCCTTTCTGTTTGCCCTGCTGGCGCATGGATCGCTCGTCCTCATGCTGTGGAAACCGGCCGAAAGCGGTGCCGCCAATCTCGGCGTCGGCGGCATGGACATTTCGTTCGGCATGGCCGGCGGTGCGCCGGGTGCCGAAGAGGTTTCGGCCCCTGAAACAAAAACCGTCGAGCCGGTCGAAACGAAAACCGAAACGCCGCCCGAAACAATCCCGGACACGCCGGTCGAGACGGTCGAGGTGGCAGAGCCGCTGGAGATCGAGGCCGTTGAGCCGCCGACGGCGAAAACGGTCCCGGTCGCCGAGGTCAAACCGAAAACCGAAACCGCGAAGCTGCCGAAAAAGATCGAGCCGCCGAAGCCGCCCAAACCCGTCGAGGCAAAGCCGGCACCGGCTCCGCAACCACCGAAGGAAATCGCGACAAGGGAACCCGAACCGGCAAAACCGGAACGAAAAGCGTCCGTCGCCGGCAGTGCCGGCAAGTCAGGCACACAACAATCGACAAATGTCGGCAACGCTGCCAGCACGTCCAGCGGCGGTCGTCCCGGCTCGTCGAACAGCTATTTTGCCCTGCTGCAGGCCTGGCTGGAAAAGCACAAGGAATACCCGGCCAGCGCACGCCAGCGGCGCAACGAGGGCACGGCGATCCTCAGCTTCACGCTCAGCCGCGATGGCACCGTCAAGGCGGCCAGCGTTGTGCAGAGCAGCGGCTCGGCACTGCTCGACAGGGAAGTTATGGCGATGATCCGGAGAGCCAACCCGCTGCCGCCATTCCCGGACGATTTTTCCGAGCAGCAGATCACCCTCTCGGTACCGGTACAGTTTCAGCTACGATAATCAGGCCGGGTTAGCGCACTCCGGCATCGGCGACAGCGCCTGACCCTCGGCAAAGCAGAATTGATTTTCATCAGCCTGACAGTGCTCTATGAACAAACCTCTGTTCCGTTCATATTCCGATTGGAGACCCCGTCATCATGAAACGTATTTTCGTTGAAGGCCCCGTGCATCCCAGGGGCATGGAAATCCTGCATGCACGCACCGACCTCGAAATCGATTATCATGAGAAGCCGTCAGCGGCCGTACTGGCCGAGGGCGTGCAGGCCGCCGACGCCCTGATCCTGCGACTGACACCGCTGCCGACCGCGGTCATTGATACGGCAGCGAAGCTGAAAGTGGTCTCGCGCATGGGTGTCGGCTATGACCATATCGACGTTGCCGCACTGAGCCGGCGCGGTATCCCGCTGGCCATCGTCGGCGATGCACTGGCTGCTTCCGTCGCCGAGCATACGCTGATGCTGATGCTCGGGATCAGCCGTCAGGTTGCCGTCATGGATCGCAATACCCGCACCGGACGCTATGACCAGCGACTGAAAAGCATCGGTCACGAAATACTGAACAAGACCGTGCTGATCATCGGCCTTGGCGGCATCGGCCGCACCGCGGCCCGGATGTGCCGGGCCTTTGGCATGACCGTGATCGCCAGCGGCCGGGAATCCTCGAAGCGGGTCGCCGCCGAAGAGGGCTATTCGTTCGTTGAAGATTTTCACGCGGCCCTGCCTGAAGTCGATTTCGTCAGCCTGCATCTGCCCGCCAATCCTGACGGCTCGGCGCTGCTGGGCGCGGCTGAATTTGCCGCCATGAAGCCGGGCGCTTACGTCATCAACACGGCCCGGGGTTCGCTGATCGATGAAGAGGCACTTTATGCGGCATTGACGACGGGGACGCTCGGTGGTGCCGGTCTGGACGTCACCCGCCAGGAGCCGCCGGCAGCGGATTGCCCGCTGCTTGCCCTCGACAATATCCTGTTCACGCCGCACCATTCGGCGCTGTGCGAAGAAACCGCCGAGCGCGTCAGCATAACCAGCGTCGAGAACGCTCTGGCAGGACTGAACGGCACGCTCAACCCGTCCCTTGTCGTCAACCGAAGCGTCCTCTGAGAGGCCTCGGCGTGACGGACAACTGACGATCGCGTCAGGAAGCGGTCTGCAGACGCCTGCGTTCGATCAACTGGGCAATCACGACAATGGTGGCCAGCCCTGCACCGGCCAGGTCCGTATACAGGCCCGGTTTGATCAGACTGATCGCTGCCGCCACCATAAGCACCCGCTGCCACCAACTGGCATGGGTGATGAAAAACCCATGCAGACCGGCGGCCAGCAGCACCACACCGCACGACGCTGAAATCGTCGTCAGGGCAATGGTTGACCAGGGGCCGATCAGCAGCAGTGACGGTCCGAACACAAACATGAACGGGATGATATAGCCGGTCAGGCCAAGCTTGACCGCAGCCACCCCGGATTCCCACAGCCCGGCCCCGGAAATACCGTTTGCCGCATAGACGGCAAGGGCGACGGGCGGCGTGATCGCCGACAGGATCGCAAAATAGAACACAAACATGTGCGCCGCCTCGATGGAAACACCGAGCTTGACGACGGCCGGTACCAGCAGGGCCACCTGCATGATATACGCCGGCGTCGTCGGCATCCCCATGCCGAGGATGATGCCGGCCAGCATCGTGAAGAACAGGGCGATGACCAGCGAGTTCTGGGAAATATCGAGAACAAAACTGGTGAACTCGATACCGAGCCCGGACAGCGCGATAACGCCGATGACGATCCCGGCACAACCGCAGGCCAGGGCGACACCGACCGCGTTCTTGGCCCCTTCGACAAGGGCTTCCAGCATGTTCTGCGCGTTCAGGTGCTGGCGGCTTGATTTGCGCAGCATGATCGTCGGGAAGACCGAGAAAATACCGCACAGCGCCGCGAACGGTGCGCTGAAGCCGGCGATCAGGACGCCGACGATGACGACCAGCGGGATAAACAGATGACCGCTGTTGACCAGCGTTTTCTTGAGGGAGGGCAACTCGGATTTCGGCAGCCCGACCATGCCGACGCGGCGGGCTTCGAAATGGACGGCCATGAACAATGCGCCGAAATACAGGATCGCCGG
>JBBDOA010000046.1:0-6615 GCA_040877275.1 Rhodospirillales bacterium
TGCGCTGGCCCGTGAAAACGCGGTTCCCATTCTGGTGTTTTCCATTCACAATCCAGGCGCATTCGCTAATGTGGTGGCCGGGCAGGGAACGTATACCACCATTTCGGATAACAATGACTGATTGAAGGGAGGCGCTGATGAGTGACATCAACGGTGCGCGCAAGGACATAGAACACCGCATGTCCCGGGCCGTAGAGGTCCTGCAGGAGGAATTCGGCGGCCTCAGGACCGGACGTGCATCGACCAGTCTGCTTGATACCGTATCGGTCAAAGCCTATGGCGCCAACATGCCGCTCAATCAGGTTGGCAGCGTATCGGTGCCGGAATCCCGCATGCTGTCAATTCAGGTCTGGGACAAGGCCAACGTCAAGGCGGTGGAACGGGCAATCATCGACTCCGGCCTGGGACTGAACCCGGCCGTGGACGGCACCACCGTGCGCGTGCCGATCCCGCCCCTGAACGAGGAACGCCGCCAGGAATTGGTCAAGGTCGCCGGCAAGTATGCCGAAGATGCGCGCATAGCGGTCAGGAATGTTCGCCGCAGCGCGCTTGATGACCTTAAAAAAGCCGAAAAGGATGGCGATATTCCGCAGGACGCGCTGCATGATTTTTCCGAAGAAGTGCAGACGCTGACCGACAAATATATCAGCGCCGTCGACGAAGCGCTGAGCAACAAGGAACAGGAGATCATGCAGGTCTGAGATGAGCGTTGCACCCCTGACCACTTCCGAAGGCGACACCGTACCCGTTCACGTGGCCATCATCATGGATGGCAACGGCCGTTGGGCAAGGGCGCGTGGCAAGCCGCGCTCGTTCGGGCACAAGGCAGGTGCGGAATCCGTCAGGCGAGCTTTAGAATCTGCTGTAGAACTCGGCGTTAAATATCTGACATTATTTAGTTTTTCATCAGAGAATTGGAGCAGGCCTGAATCCGAGATTGCCGATTTGATGGGTCTGTTGCGCCTCTATCTGAAAAAGGAAATCGGCACACTTCACGAGAAGGGGGTGCGCCTGCGCGTGATCGGCGACCGATCCCGATTGACGGAAGACATCGTTCTGGCGATTGAAGATGCCGAGCATCGCACACGCGACAATACCCGGATCACACTGGTACTGGCACTCAGCTACGGTGGTCGTGACGAATTGGTCATGGCGGCGAAAAGTCTGGGCCGGAAAGTCGCCAGTGGCGAAATCTCGGCGGATTCGATCGACGAAAACGCATTCGAAGCCGCGCTTTATACGCACGGCATCCCTGACCCTGATTTACTTATTCGTACCAGTGGCGAACAACGGATCAGCAATTTCCTGCTGTGGCAGCTCGCCTATGCGGAATTTGTTTTTATCGACAAACACTGGCCGGACTTCGATACCGAAGATCTGGCCCTGGCAATCAAGGAGTACGGGCGACGTGAACGCCGCTTCGGAACAAGCCACGCCTGATACCCGGTTGACAGGGACAAGCCTCCGGGTTGTCTCGGCGCTGGTGCTGGCAGTACCGGCTCTGGCCTCGGTCTATTTCGGTCCCCCCTGGTTCACGGCCCTGGTGCTGATCGCAGCCGTGATCATGGGCTGGGAATGGTCCCGCATGTGCGACGGCAATACGCTCTGGCTGATTATCGGTGCTGCATATGTCAGTATCCCGTGCGGCATCCTGATCTGGCTTCGTGCCGACGCCACACCCGGCATGATCACGATTTTCTGGCTTTTTGCCGTGGTCTGGAGCGCTGACAGCGCCGCCTATCTGTTCGGGCGGGCGATTGGCGGTCCAAAACTCGCACCCCGCATCAGCCCAAAGAAAACCTGGGCCGGTTTTATCGGCGGCGTTGGTTTTGCCAGCATCGTCGGCGGGTCATTTGCACTCTTTTGGGACGGCGCACCCGCAACTGTTGCATTGTGGGCCTGTGTCGTTGCAATTTTCAGCCAGGCTGGCGATCTGTTTGAAAGCTTTGTAAAACGGCATTTCGGAGTCAAGGACAGCTCCCGGCTGATTCCCGGACATGGCGGTCTGCTTGACCGTGTTGACGCCCTGGTCAGCGGTGCCGTGGCCCTGGCAGCGATGAAACTTCTGATGGGCAAAAGTATCATGCCATGGCTGTAGTCAAAGCATTACCCACCATGCAGCAGGCACCCAGGTCGGTTACCGTACTCGGCTCGACGGGGTCAGTCGGTTCCAACACCATCGATCTGATTAACCGTTCACCGGAGCGTTTTCAGGTTGATACCCTGAGCGGCAACAACAATGTTGCCCTGCTGGCCGAACAGGCCGTGACCGTCGGGGCTCGCCTGGCTGTGATCGCCGATGAAACCCTGTATCAGGATCTCAAATCGGCGCTTTCCGGTACCGGCATAGAAGTTGCCGCCGGCCGCACAGCACTGATCGAAGCCGCAATGCGACCGACCGACTGGGTTATGGCGGCGATTGTCGGCGCTGCAGGGCTGGCGCCAACACTGGAAGCGGTCAGGCGTGGTGCCATTGTCGGGCTCGCCAACAAGGAATGCCTGGTCTCTGCGGGGGAATTCTTCTGCAAGGAAGTCCACTCGGCCAAGGCCCGGTTGATCCCGGTCGATTCCGAGCACAGCGCCATCTATCAGGTTTTCGATTTCGAGCGCCCGGAGCGGGTCGAGAAGATTATTTTGACCGCATCGGGCGGGCCTTTCCGGCAGCGCCCCCTGGACACCCTGACCACGGTAACCCCGGCCGAAGCCGTGGCGCATCCGAACTGGTCGATGGGCGCAAAAATATCCGTCGATTCCGCCACCATGATGAACAAGGGGCTGGAATTGATTGAGGCTTACCACCTGTTTCCGATTAAAAGCGGGCAGATCGACATCCTGGTACATCCGCAATCGGTCATCCACAGCATGGTTGAATACGTCGATGCCTCGGTTCTGGCGCAACTTGGCACCCCGGATATGCGCACGCCGATTGCTTTTGCCCTGGCCTGGCCTGACCGCATGCCGGCACCATCACCGCGCCTCAGGCTCGAAGATATACAGACCCTGACATTTGAAGCCCCGGACCCGGTTCGTTTTCCGGCATTGCGACTGGCCCGGGAAGCGCTGAATATCGGCGGATCGGCACCGACCGTCCTGAATGCCGCCAATGAAATTGCCGTTCATGCGTTTCTTGCCGGCAAAATGGGCTTTCTTGATATTACGGCTGTCGTCGAACAGACCCTTGAGCATATACCGAGGCACGCTCTGACCTCGCTCGACGACGTCTACGCAACCGACGCGGAAGCCCGGCGCATCGCACTGGAAAAATCCACCGCTGCCGGACTCTGACACATGACAAAATCATCTTGAAACATTGACGCGGCACCAATTCACACGCATATCAATGATCTTAAAAAAAGTGAATGAATAAAGGCACATAATGGAATTCGACACGCTCTCGACCGTTCTCTGGTTTTTGTTGGTTCTCTCGATCATCGTGTTTGTCCACGAATGGGGCCATTACTGGGTCGCCAGACGCAATGGTGTGCGCGTTGAGGTCTTTTCGATCGGCTTCGGCCCGGAGATTTTTGGCTGGCATGACAAGTCCGGCACCCGTTGGCGGGTCAGTGCGGTGCCGCTTGGCGGCTACGTCAAAATGTTCGGCATGGTCGAAGACGGCGATAACAGCGCTGTCAATGTGCTTGAGAAAGGTGCCGACACGGATGCCACCGGGCAACCAGGTGAAATGAGCGAGGCCGATAAAGCGGTTTCATTTGCCCATAAAACCGTCGGGCAACGCGCCGCCATCGTTTTTGCCGGACCCGCCATCAATTTCATTTTTGCCATGCTGGTTCTGGCTGCCATCGCCATGACCATCGGTGTACCGCAAATTCGCGTCACCGTCGGTGAAGTGATGCCCGGCACCGCTGCCGAAGCCGCCGGGCTAGAGCCGGACGACATTCTGCTTTCATTGAATAATGCCGAGATCAGCGATCCAAAGGTGGTTCAGGATATCGTTTCGGCCAACCCCGGCATGTCGCTACCCCTGACTGTGCTGCGTGAAGGCCAGGAAGTGCAGTTGAACGTGACACCCAACGCTGCTGATCAGGACGGCAAGGCCGTCGGCAGGCTCGGGATTCGCATGCAGGGTATGATGGGTGAGCACCAACGCCTGAATCCATTTTCGGCCGCCTGGTTCGGGATCGACAAAACCATCTCGATCACCGGTCAGGCCCTGACCAATATCGGTAAGCTTTTGATCGGCGAGGGCAACTTCAAGGATCTGGGCGGTCCCATCGCCATTGCCCAGATGTCAGGTCAGGCCGCAGAGCAGGGCGCATTGCAGTTGTTCTTCTTTATGGCCGTGCTTTCGATCAATCTGGGGCTGATCAATCTGTTTCCGATCCCCATTCTGGATGGTGGACATCTGTTGTTTATGGGCATCGAAGCACTCCGCGGCAAACCGCTGGGGGACCGGGCGCAAGAATACGGTTTTCGAATCGGACTGGCTTTGGTATTGATTCTCATGGTATCTGTGACATGGAACGATATCGTTCGGGTGCTTGGTCTTTAGGAAAAGACTCAGGATTCCGAAAGTATTAGCGTCAGGCGGGTAGAGAAGCTGACGAATGGGGAGAGAAGCGTGACGGGACTGACCCGGATTACGACACTTGTGTTGACATTAGCGGCCCTGGGGCCGCTTTCGTCGTTAACCATACATGCATCCGCCGCTGACCCCGTTGAAATTGCCCAGGCGGGCGTCATCCAGTCCGTCGAAGTGCGTGGTGTCCAGAGGATCGATCCCGGCACAGTCATCTCGTACATGCTGATCAAGGAAGGCGATCCGTTCGACCCGCGCCGCATCGACAAATCACTCAAAAGTCTTTTTGCAACAGGCCTGTTTGCCGATATCTCGCTCCGCCGTGAAGGCAATACCCTGGTCGTCAATGTGGTTGAGAATCCGATCATCAACCGCATCGCCTTTGAGGGTAACAAGGAGTTTGAGGCTGAAACCCTGAAGACCGAAATCTCGCTTCGCCCCCGGGTCATCTATACCCGAACCAAGGTTCAGGAAGACGTCAAACGGATACTGACGCTGTATCGCCAAAGTGGCCTGTTTGCCGGATCCGTCGAGCCCAAGATCATTCAACTCGAACAGAACCGGATCGATCTGGTTTTCGAAATCAATGAAGGTGCGGAAACCGAAATCGGCAGCATCCGTTTCATCGGCAACAAGGAATTCAGTGACGGTCGACTTCGCGAGATCGTACAGACGCGTGAAACCAAATGGTGGCGCTTTTTCACCACCGATGATGTCTATGATCCGGACCGGATGAATCTCGACCGCGAGTTATTGCGTCGTTTTTATCTGTCCAACGGCTATGCTGACTTCAAAGTGAATTCAGGTATTGCAGAGCTGACACCGGACAGGAAATCCTTTTTTCTGACTTACGCCGTCGATGAAGGGGAACGCTACCAGTTTGGTGACGTCGAAGTCGAAGCCCGCCTCAAGGATCTCAAGGATGAAGATCTTAAAACGTCTATCGAGGTCGAAAAGGGCGACTGGTACAGCGCCGATGAAGTAGAAAAGACAATTGACCGGCTGACTGAACAGGTCGGCACCATGGGCTTTGCTTTCGTTGAGATTCGCCCCCGCGTAAGCCGCGATCACGAAAACAAGATGATCAACGTCAAATACGTTATCAATGAAGGACCGCGCGTATTTGTCGAACGTATCAACATATCCGGAAACATCCGGACCCTGGACAAAGTTGTCCGCCGCGAATTCAGACTGGTCGAAGGTGACGCCTTTAACGCATCAAAACTGCGTCGATCAAAGACACGCATTCAGAATCTGGGTTTCTTTGAAAAGGTCAACATCGAACAAGTCCCCGGTTCTGCCCCCGACAAGACCCTGATCAACGTCGCGCTTGAGGAAAAACCAACCGGTCAGATCACGCTGGGCGCCGGGTATTCCTCAAGCGTCGGTGTCCTTGGGGACATCCGGCTGACGGAATCCAACTTCCTTGGCCGTGGTCAGAATGTGCGTCTGCAGTTACAGATTGCCGCGGAAGCGTCGCAGGTTGATTTCAGCTTCACCGAACCCTACTTCCTTAATCGCGAGTTGAACGCCGGCTTCGATTTGTTCCGCTTTACCCGCGACCTGCAGGATACAAGCTCGTTCGATATTGAGCGTAAAGGCGGCAGAATTCGGAGCGGCTACAGAATTACCGAAAACCTCTCGGAATCATGGCGCTATACCTACCGCATAACCGACATTTCCAAGGTCGCCGGTGATGCGTCGAGCCTGATCATTGACCAGCAAGGAACAGAAACCCTTTCCGAACTCGGCCATACCATCGCCTACGACCGCCGTGACAATATCATCAAGCCGACCAGCGGTTACGTCATGAGACTGGAAACGGATCTTGCCGGTCTTGGTGGCTCACTCTACCACGTGCGGAATACCGCATCGACCGGTGCCTATTACCCGCTTGCCGACCGCTGGGTCCTGTCGGCAAGGGGAAAATTCGGCTACATCGCCGGCCTGGGTGAAGATGTCGCACTTTCTGAACGCTATTTCCTTGGTGGTGAGGATGTTCGCGGCTTCGAAACATCGGGCTCAGGCCCCCGCGATGTCGCCACCGATGACGCACTCGGCGGCGAATGGTTGTATGC
>JBBDOA010000047.1:0-34681 GCA_040877275.1 Rhodospirillales bacterium
ATGGCGTCTCCGAAGAACTGATCGTCAGCTTCGATCAGCCGGCCTCCTCGGCGGACGTATCATTCGCCTGGATGCACTCGGGCGAGCAAGCGACGTACGAACTGTATCTGGATGGCGTCAAGGTGGGCGAAGGTCAGATAACCGGTATCACCGATGCGATTGACCCGCCTGTTACCTTCACCGCGGACGGCGGCTCCATGTTCGACCAGATCGTCTTCTCGGCCCCCGGGTCTGGTGATGACTATCTGATCAACTCGATCAGCTTCGAGACCGTTCAGAGCGGTGAGACGCTGGCTGAATATCCGCTCGATATTTCGTCATCACTGACAGATACGGACGGTTCGGAAACCCTGTCGATCACCGTCGGCGGTCTGCCGGAAGGTGCTCAGCTTTCCGCCGGAACGCAGAATGGTGATGGAAGCTGGAGCCTGACCCCGGGCCAGCTTGCCGGGCTGACGATGATGGTTGCGGCCGGTATCGATGATTTCCAACTTGATGTGACGGCGACGACAACCGAAAACGATGGCGATACGGCTTCGGTTTCGCTGAGCGTTGATGTTGGTGTGCCGGTTGCTGATCAAAGCGCTGAAGATCCGAACCTCGCCGTCAACAATGTGATGGGCAACGAGGATACGACGATCGCGCTCGATATCGCGGCTTCGCTGACCGACACGGACGGCTCGGAAAGCCTGTCGATCACCATAGGCGGCGTGCCTGATGGTGCAGTGCTGAGTGCCGGTACCAACAACAATGACGGCACCTGGACGCTGAGCGGCGAGCAACTGGATGGTTTGACGGTAACGCCGCCGGCGGATTCGAACGAGGACTTTACGCTGAGCGTGACGGCGACCTCGACAGAAAGCGCGACCGGCGACACGACAACGCAGACGGCCAATCTCACTGTCGATGTGACCGGCGTTGCCGACGCGCCGACCCTGAATGTTAACCTCGGCGAAGCAGAGGTCAGTACGGTCGAAACCGGCACCAGCTGGGGCGATATGGCCACGATTGGCGCCACAGCCACCAGTGGCAACGATATCGTCGTGCTGAACGGGATGAACCAGAATCAGAACATCGACCTCAAGGCCGGGGATGATCTGCTGGTTATCAACGGCAACACGGCGGGCGGCAACAATATCAACATGTCAGGCGGCAACGATCAGGTCGTCTTCAATGGTAACATCGGCGGCAATACGTCCGTCAACGGCGCTGGCGGCAACGATGTCGTGATGATGGGTAAAGACTCATCTGCGTACACGGTGCAGAACCTCACCAACAATAACGGCAAGATCAGTGCGCAGATCACCGACAATGCGACCGGTCAGGTTTTGACGGTTAACAACGTCGAAGCCCTCGCCTTCGGTAATGGGCATGTCATAGGCAATGCAAACATCGTGCAATGGCCGGATACGGCTACTGAAACCGTCGTTTCCTATGATCTGGATATATCGTCCAGCCTGACGGATACGGACGGCTCGGAAAGCCTATCGATCACTGTCGGTGGATTGCCGGACGGTGCTGTGCTGAGTGCGGGCACACAAAATAATGACGGTACCTGGACGCTGAATGCGGGTGAATTGCAAGGACTGAAGGTAAACGTCACGGGCGATGATGCCGGACAGGCATTCGATCTTACGGTCAGCGCAACGTCGACTGAAAATGACGGCGACACGGCGACTGTTTCGACGACCGTGTCGACAACCGCCACTGAAACCGATCAGACTGCCGATGGTGCCAATCTTGCCGCTACCAATGCCAGCGGTAACGAAGATACGGCGATTGCGCTTGATATCGCCGCATCGCTGAATGACACGGACGGCTCGGAAACCCTGTCGATCACCATTGGCGGTGTACCGACCGGTGCGATCCTCAGCGCCGGCACCAACAACAATGACGGTACCTGGACGTTGAGCGGCGAACAGCTTGACGGCTTGACGATAACGCCGCCGCACAACAGCAACGTGGACATGACGTTGAGTGTCAGTGCCACCGCGACTGAAGCCAACGGCGATACGTCGACGACGTCAGCAACGATGAGCGTCGCCGTCACCGGTGTTGCCGATGCGCCGACCCTGAATGTCGGTATCGGTGCCGGTGTCGAGACAACGAGCTCCAGCGACATCACGATCACCAACATGGGGCAGGAAAGCGCCGGATATAACAACAGCTATGGCTATTATGTGAAAGACGCTGACGGCAACCCGGGCGAAGGCATGGTGATCTGGCCGAACGCCAAGGAAAATATCGGCGATAGCTTCACCATTGAAGGCGTTGATCCGGACAGCATCGGCTTCTTCATCATTCCGAACGGTGGTGCAAACAACAGCGGTCTCGGCATGGAATCGCCGGTTACGTTTGAGCAGGACCAGAGCGGCAACTGGCATGCTGTTGGCCCGAATGGTCAGAGCCTTGTCAGCTCGGAAGGAACGTTGATGTTCGACGATCCTTCGCTGAATGCTGGAAATTTCGATTACACCGTCGATAATGCGATAGCGGGCAACCAGAACTGGGAAGACCTGCGTGGCGGTGGTGACAACGACTTCAACGATGTGAACGTCAACGTCGCAGTCACCGATCATGCCGGTTCGGGTACGGTCGAATACCCGTTGAATATCACATCGTCGCTGACCGATACGGACGGTTCGGAAAGCCTGTCGATCACCGTCGGCGGCCTGCCGGAAGGGACACAGCTTTCCGCAGGCACTGCCAACAATGACGGCACGTGGACGCTGACGGCCGGCCAACTTGCCGGTCTGACGATGGTGGTGGCTGCCGGCATCGATGACTTCCAGCTGGAAGTTACCGCGACCGCGACCGAGAACGACGGCGATACGGCATCGGTATCCACGACGCTGGACGTCGATATGCCTGAAACCGACGGTGCCGCCGATGGCGTCAATCTTGCCGCTACCAATGCCAGCGGCAACGAAGATACGGCGATTGCACTGGATATCGCGGCTTCGCTGACCGATACGGACGGCTCAGAAAGCTTGTCGATTACGATTTCGGGTATGCCGAACGGTGCTGTGCTCAGTGCCGGTACCAACAACAATGACGGCACCTGGACGCTGAATGGCGAGCAGTTGGACGGCTTGACGGTAACGCCACCGGCTGATTCTAACGTCGATTTTGCGCTGACGGTTACGGCGACGGGCACCGAAACGGATGGGGGCGCTGCGTCGAGCCAAACCGCCAGCTTCACTGTTGATGTGACAGGTGTTGCCGATACACCGACCCTTTCTGCACACAACAGTTTTGTGACTGATGCCGGCGGTGAAACGTCGGTTCCAGTTCCGGATGCAATCCTGCAGAGTGCCAGTGGCTCCCGCATGGTCCGGATCGAAGGAATATCCGACGGTGAAACGCTCTCGGCTGGTACGGATAATGGTGACGGCACGTGGACGCTAACGCCGGCGCAATTGACGGATCTCACCGTAACGCCAGGTGATGGCGGAGATGCCAGCCAGTTCAATTATAACTTTGTCGTTACCGAGAATTCACCGTCTGGTCAGACGCTGGTGTCGGAGAATTTCAACAACGGTCCGTCCGGTTGGGGGAACTCTGTGGGTTGCACCAACGGCAAGATGGACATCGACCATAACGACACGGCAGCAAAGACTTTCGATTTTGGTGCCGGTCACGCCGGCCAGACCGTGACAATCTCGTTTGATGCGGCTGGTTACGGCGGTTGGGACACAAGTGGGTCGAGCAAAGATTATCTGCAGGTCTCTGCCAATGGTCAGCAAATCCTCAATTCATCTGCCAGCGGTACCACACATACGTTGAGCGTCACGCTTGATGATAATGGCCGGGTGTCGCTGCAGATAAACGTCGATACGACAGTAAGCTCGGAAGGCATGCTGATCGACAACTTCACGATCAAAACCGCCAGTGGTTGGGAAACAACGATTGCATCCGAGCAGGCAAGCTTTGATGTCGCACCAGAATCTCTCGTCTATGAGCTGGATATCACTTCGGCCCTGACCGATCTGGATGGTTCTGAAACGCTGTCGATCACTGTTGACGGCTTCCCGGAAGGCGCCAGCCTTTCTGCCGGCACCGATAATGGCGACGGGTCTTGGACACTGAATCCCGGACAATTGACTGGCCTGACCTATTCAGTGCCGGTCGGTCACGCCGCTTTCAGTATTGCTGTCGTTGCAACAGCAACGGAAAACGACGGCGATACGGCAACGAATTCTGTCAGCTTGCCGGTAGCCGGGCATAACATCGACAGTTCGGCAGACGGGGTCAACCTGAGTGCCGGCAATATCAGCGGCAATGAAGACACGGCGATTGCACTCAATATCGCGGCTTCGCTGAGCGACGCGGATGGATCGGAAAGCCTGTCGATTACCATCGGCGGCGTGCCTGATGGCGCGGTGCTGAGTGCCGGTATCAACAACAATGACGGCACATGGACGCTGGCGCAGGGTGAACTTGATGGTTTGAGCATCACGCCGCCGGCTGACAGCAATGAAGATTTTACAATCAGCGTCACGGCGACGGGCACTGAAAGTCAGGGTGGTGAAACGGCAACGCAATCCACCAGCTTCAACGTCGACGTCACGGGTGTCGGGGATGGCGCAACGGTTTCGGCGGCAGCGACACTGCGAGAAGGCCATGGCGCACCGATACCGCCGTCAGCATCATCGGGTTCAGGTTCTGGCTCAGGCCATGGCTGGGGATCTGGCTCAGGTTCTGGCTCAGGCCATGGCTGGGGATCTGGCTCAGGTTCTGGCTCAGGTTCTGGCTCAGGACATGGCCATGGTCATGGCTCTGGTTCCGGATCTGGTGATGGAAGTGGTCTGGTTGCCTTCTTCGAAGTCTCTGATGACGACGACAATGGCGAGATCGACAACAGTCTCGGCAGAAACGATGGCGAACTGCACGGCGTAACGATCAATAACGACAGCGACGGCCCGAGCGGGTCATCTGCAGTGTTCGACGGCAACAACGACTATGTTGAGGTTGATAATCGAAACAGCCTGGAAATGGATTCCGGAACCTTTGTGATCTGGTTCAACACCGATGATGCTGAAGACAAGCAGGGCTTGTTCTCGAAGGACTCCAGCGGTTATGACGACGGTGGGCACGTCACGGCGTTCATTGATGACGGCCAGTTGCAGGTCCGTCTGCAAAGCTCGAATTCCAGCTACATGGTGCAGGGTGGTGACGTATCCAGCGGTTCCTGGCATCAGATGGCGTTTTCGTTCGGTGCCGGCGGCATGAACCTGTATCTTGATGGCCAACTTGTCGACCATGACAACTACAGCGGTGGTCTTGATGACAACGAAGAACCGTTGATCTTCGGTGCCAGTCAATCCACGAGTGGCAATGAGGTCGCCAACAACCTGCATGACTTCTTCAAGGGTCAGATGGACAAGATCGCTGTTTATGATCGCTCTCTGTCGCTCAATGAAATCGCAACCCTGCATCAGGCCGGCGTCGAGCAGATGAACAATGGTGCCGAAGCACTGGTCTATGACCTCGACATCGAAGGGACGCTGGTTGACGTCGATGGGTCTGAAGCCCTGTCGTTCGAGGTTCGCGGCCTGCCTGACGGGGTGACCCTGTCGGCCGGAATGAATGACGGCAACGGTACGTGGGCGCTCAGCGCTGCTGACCTTGCCGATCTGACGATGACAGTCAGTCCGAGTGTCAGCGATGACTTCTCGATCGAAGTCGTGGCGATTGGCACGGAAAATGACGGAGACTCAGCAGAATCATCTGTTGTCATGCTTGATATTACTGTTGCTGTTGCGGAACCGGTTGAGATTAACGGCACCTGGAGCGATGAATCGCTCAGCGGTGCCAGTGGTGCTGACACCATTTCCGGCGGTGACGGCAACGATATGCTTTATGGCCACAGCGGTGATGATATTCTTGATGGCGGCACCGGAAACGACTCGTTGTTCGGCGATGCCGGAGACGATGTTATGGACGGTGGCCATGGCAATGACGTGCTGTCTGGCGGCACCGGTAACGACACCATGGACGGTGGATCCGGTGACGACAACATGGATGGCGGTGCCGGAAATGACGAGATGTTCGGTGGCTGGGGCAACGACGTAATGGTCGGTGGTGCCGGCAATGATATGCTCGATGGCAGCGGCGGCATGGATACCATTTCCGGCGGTGACGGCAATGATACCATCGATGGCGGCTATGATAATGACAAGTTGTATGGTGGTGCCGGCAACGATGTGATCGCCGGTGGTGACGGTAACGACACCATCGAAGGTGGGCTGGGTGACGATGTTCTGACCGGCGGTTGGGGCGAAGACAAATTCGTCATGGATGCCCAGAGCGGTCACGATATTATCCAGGACATCATGGAAAATGACACCGTCGTCTTCGAGGGCCAGCAGTTCCATGCCGAGGATATGATCTTCAACGAAAACGATGATGGCGATGTTGTCGTCTCGTTCGCCGGTGTCGAAGGTCAGTCTGTGACCCTCAACGGGGTCAGCATGGACGATCTGGACCGTAATAGCGACGGTGATCCGAGCGAGGGTTACTCGGTTACCGAAAGCAACGGCAACGTGACGCTGACCATCGATTCTCAATAAGGGTAGACGCCTCTCCAGGCACGGGCTCAGAGAGGCGTTTGCATTTCAGCAACCTGATCAGGGACCTTGTTATTCCGCCGCATCATCCAGGGTGGGGTCAACGCGGAAGTGCGCCCAACGCCGCATGCCGCCGCGGTTTTCAAGATAGTTTACCAGCGCGGTAACCGGCCTGCGGTCGAATTTTGTTTCCGACATTTCCATCATGATATCAGACACTTTTCGGAACGGCATGGCACCGCGATAGGCACGCGGACTGACCATGCCGACAAATGCGTTGGCGACGGCCAGAATGCGTGACGTGTTGATGATTTCCTCTTCCTTGAGGCCGAGCGGCCCACGACCGTCCCATGTCTCGCCAAATTGCCGGATCGTTTCAATGACCGGCCCCTCAAACGTGACATGCTCAATCAAGTCGACGGTTGTGAGGTAGGCATTGGAAACCAGCATGCGTTCCTCTTCGGTAAGATTTTCTGTCTTCATCAACAGGTCTTCAGGGACGAAAATCTTTCCGAGGTTCATCAGGCTGCCGGAAATATCGACGGTTTTGACGTCGATGTCTTCCATGCCCATTTCATTGGCGATGGCGCGCGAGACTTCGGCGACCCTTGATGAATGGTTGGCCGAGAACGGATCGCGACGATCAACGACGCTGACCAGCGTATCGATCAGTTCCTTCATCATTTTTTCGGACTTGAGCCGTGCCAATTGCAATTCGGTGATATCGTGGATCACCAGAAGACAGCCCGGTGGGAAATCCCGATCACCCCTGAGCGGCAGGCCGTCGACCTTGACCACCTGAAAGGCATCTTCGTTATCCGGGTCAGTAACGTCCGGGTTGCCGAAAGTGAAGATTTTTTGCTGGCGTTCGAAATCATCAATGACGCGTTTGACCAGCGTTGAATATTCCTGTGCTTTTACCGGACCGATCACGGCGGCCATGGACTTGCCCTTGATATCCGTGATCGGGATGCCGTTCTTCAGGGCGACGGGCATGTTGGCAAAAGTGTAGACCGAATTGCGGTCAACGGCGACGATCTGCGTTGGTTGATTGTCCGTGACCATGCGCATGAACTTGGTCAGGTTCTCAAATCGCTCGAGCAGAACCTGCGCCTTGTGCAACGCTTCCGATGCCCGTGCCGAGGCTGATTTCTTCCAGACGAACAGGATTGTCAGCGTGACGATGACGATGATCGCAATGAAAACCCCGAGAATGAAATTGAGTCTGTTCTCGATCGGACCCAGCGCTTCGTCACGGGATACCTTGCGGATAAGTATCCATGGCACCTGGGCGATTTCCCTCGAGACCATCAGCACGCGATCCCCGCTGTAATCGAGGTTATTGATGAAGGCACCCGGAATGTTGATGGCTTCGGATACGGCAAGGTTGGGTGATGCCAGTGCCATCGAGCGTTTCAATGCACCGGTACCGTCGCGGAGCGGTGAGAGATATTCGACCTTGCCGCCAACCTTGCGGACCAGCATGGTTTCGGCGGTTTTCGACAGCGTTCCCGGTTGCACCAGTTTTTCCCATAGTGTCTCGTTGACCAGGCGGATACCGATAACGGCACCGATACTTTTGGCGCCTGCACCTTCCTGCATGGCATAGACCGGCATCGCAAAACCGATGGTCGGTTCGCCACTGGCACCAAGATACATGTCGATGATGGTCGGGTCGCCATCCAGCGCCTTGCGGACGGCTTCCTTGATGCGGCCGGTAATCGGCGGCATGTCCGGTGTTGAAATGACGGGTTCGGCATTCTTGTCAACAAGGCCTAGACCGGCAACACCAAGGCGTTCGATGTTGGCGGCCACTTCACCAACCGGTGGCGGGGCTTTGAAGGGAGACCGTTCGGCCGTGGCGATCAGCAGATTACGGAGGAAACCTGACGTGGCGCCGGCACCGATCCCACCCCCTGCGGCACCGCTGCCGTCCAGTCCTTGCAGGAGTGAATCCGCAGCGGAAAGGGGGCTTGCGTCGGTTTGTGCCGCGGCACCCTTTTGTGGTGAAGCCGCTGCAAGTTCAGACATATACAATTGCAGCGAGGCATTCTGGCTGAGCTCGCGCAGGTATTTGAAATTATCATCGACCCAGTCGTTGACAGCGCCGACACGGGAATCCGCGACAATGCCGAGGCGCACCTGCCATGCCTGGGTTTCGCGCTTCAGCTCTTCCGTCACATAAGCTTTCGCCAGAATGACGGAACCGACAATCATCGCTACCAGCGCAATGCCGCCGCAGAGCACGAACTTGTTCATTTTCCGGGGTGGTAATGCCTCGTTACCGGCATCGCCAGCGGTTGTGGCGGGAGCAGCCTCCTTGTTTCTGGATGTGTCCGCTTCTTCGTTCTTTTTGCCGCGGCCAAGCTTTAGCGCCATGCCGTACCCCCGAGATACCAGTCCAATTGTGCCGGCATGATAACCGGTTCCCGAGCGAAGCGGAATCCCTACCTTTTAATTGATGCGGACAGAGATGCAGCGTACTTCCAAGACGTTGGAATTCGTTCTATATTGATCCGCATGTTTATCAAAAATCCTTTTGTAATCAATAGGCTGCTAGTATGGATGTGCGCCGTTTCGGTGCCGGGCATGGGCAGTCTCAGGCCAGTGGGGCGGCTCTGTTGCGTTCTTGTCGTGGCCTTTCTGCTGGCCGGAGGCATGGCGAAAGTCGCCGAATCACAGGAAGCGAGTTTTTTCAATTCCGTTGAAGTGCGCTCCAAGGATCTGACCCCGTTCACCAAGTGGCGTGCGGCATTGGACAGATATTCAAAGGAATCTTCGGCCAATACAAAATTCCAGTGCACGTCCCAGGATATGCAATTCTGCAGTTACGATGACTGGCTGAATTTTTTGAAAGCACTGGAGGGGAAGGACCCGCTGGTACAGCTCAACGAAGTTAACAAGAAAGTCAATCAGGCGAAGTACATTACGGATTCAGCGAACTGGGGTCAGAACGATTATTGGGCGACGCCGGCAGAGTTCATGTCCAGGTTCGGCGATTGCGAGGATTATGCGATCCTCAAATACCTGTCGTTGCGTCGGCTCGGGTGGAAAGAAAACGATCTTCGCGTGGTCGCCGTCAAGGACCTCAACCTGAAGGTCGGACACGCCGTGCTGGTTGTCTTTTTCAAGCACCCGAAAACCGGCCAGATCCTGCAGTTGTTGCTCGATAACCAGATTCCGACCATCGCCAACGCCGCATCCATCCGCCATTACCAGCCGGTGTTCTCGATCAACAAATATTTCTGGTGGCGGCATACGCCGGCAACTGGGTGATGTTGAAATCATTGTAAAAAATATAGCAATGTCGGCACGATCAACCGATATTTAACCGCGATTCCACGGCTGCTCCAGTGTGTATCCGCAATGAAACCTTTCTTTCTGGTTCGTTGCGTTCGGATGGAATACTTAGCTGATCGACGAAGTTTTTGGTTGCGCCGCCGGTAATGGTGCATATAGTTAGCAATATGTCTAAGTATATGCCTGAACTTTCACTGCTGTTCCATGCGCTGTCTGATCCGACCCGTCGGTCGATATTAACTCAGCTCATCGAAATGCCTGCGCGGGTGACGGATTTGGCTGGCCCCACAGGGCTGCGACTGCCCACGGTAATGCGGCATCTTTCCGTGCTGGAGGATGCGGGACTGATCACCACATCCAAGCAAGGGCGAACACGCACCTGTGCCATCGTGCCCGAGGCGCTGGACCCGGCGCGGACATGGCTTGATGAACAGCGCGCCACCTGGGAAGCCCGGCTCGACCGGCTGGACAATTATGTGATGAAGGAAATGAAGGAGCGTGAAAAATGATACCTGACCTCGATCCGAATACCGACCTGAGCTTTACCCGTACATTGGCCGCGCCGCGGCAACTGATCTGGGACTGCTGGACGCAGCCGAAACATATTCCACATTTCTTCATTCCCGCGCCACACCAGGTAACAGCGGTGGATATCGACCTGCGGGTCGGTGGCCGGTTCAATACGACCTTCGAGGTGGACGGCGAAACGATAGAAAACCGGGGCGTCTATCTGGAGGTGGTACCGCACGAGAAGCTGGTCTTCACCGATACCTATACCGAAGGCTGGAAACCCGCGCCCGAGCCATTCATGACCGCGATACTGCTTTTCACAGAGACGGAAGGGGGTGGCACGACTTACACCGCGATCGCCCGCCATCGCAATCCAGACACCCGCAAGGCGCATGAAGACATGGGTTTCTTCGACGGCTGGGGCACTGTGGTGACGCAGCTGGAAACTTATGCAAAGGGCCTGATGATATGAGCGACCGTTTTGCCACGCTGACATTCGAGCGACAGGTTGCGGCACCTGTTGAAACCCTGTGGCAGGTCTGGACAGCACCTGCCGCGCGGGCGGTCTGGGCCGCTCCATACCCCTCGGTCACCGTGGAGTTTCTGGAGGCTGATACCAGAGTGAGTGGACGCGAGGTCTCGCTCTGCAAGGTGGATGGCTATCCGGACATCAGATGCGAATGCGGCTGGCTCGAATTGCAGCCGACTCTGCGTAGTGTGAACTACGAGATCATCTCATCCGAAGGCGTGACACATTCCACGGCACTGGTGACCGCGGATATATCGGGAACGAACGAGCGCAGCCATTTGAACGTGACGGTGCAGCTTTTCTCGCTGGTGGAGGAAATGGAGGCAAACTATCGGGAAGGCTTCAACGCTTGCTTGGGCAACCTCGCGGGCGCGACGGAACGGACCATGGTGCTGCAACGGGTTATACAGGCACCGCGGTCCAGCGTGTGGCGTGCGTGGATGAACCCTGAAACGTTGCCGCAATGGTGGGGCCCCGATGGATTCTCCTGTCGTACAAAAAAGATCGATCTGCGCACAGGTGGTGAATGGGTATTCGACATGATCGCGCCCGATGGCACAGTATACCCGAACCATCATCTCTATAACGAGGTGCGGCCCGAGGATAGGATTGGCTATTCGCTGCTATGGGGTGAGAACGGGCCGAAACATGCTGATGCCTGGGCCTCGTTCGAGGATATTGACGGGGCGACAAAGGTTACGCTCGGCATGGTGTTCAGTACCGCTGCCGAGTTCCAGGAGGCGAAGGGCTTTGGTGCCATTGAACTGGGCCAGCAAACTTTGGGCAAACTGGATCGCTTCATCAACTCTTGATGAAATTCGCCACCATAAATCAGTTCTATATGGATTTGCCGAGATGGGAGGTTGCGGAAGAGGCTCGCTCCAGACGAGTGGCCGGCAAGGGGTTGTATGCCGGATGTGGACGTTTGATCAGGGTCGGCACGCCGGAAACGGCAAAGAAGGCGGGCGCTGACATGATCATAAGCATGGGTCATGTCGCCGGGGTCGGTGCGGCGATCAGGGCGGGATACGATTATGCCCGCCGTGAAGGCTATGATGTGGCCGTAACCATTGCCGGCAATAACAAGGATAACCCAGCCGAAATTTCGCGTCTGCTCGATCCTGTTTGTGACCAGGAAATGGATTTTGTTATGGGATCGCGGTTTCTCGCCGGCGGCGGTTACGGCGGTGACATGCCGTTCTATCGCAAGCTGGCGACACGCCTGCATCCGTTTCTTGTCGGTCTGGTCAGTGGCCGCAGGATTACCGAAAGCACCAACGGGTTTCGCGCCCTGCGTCTTGCCGTGCTGGATGATCCGCGTATCAACCTGGACCAGCCGTGGCTTGATAGCTATGAGCTTGAGGTCTATCTGCTGATCAGGTTGCTCAAGCTCAAATTTCGCTGCTGTGAAGTGCCTGCAACCAAGATCTATCCACCAAAGAAAATCGGTAACACCAAGATGCGGCCCTTTGTCGACTGGTGGCGGATTTTACGCCCGATTTTTCTGGTTGGCCTGGGGATCCGTAAATGAGCTATTCGAAGGTCAAGAGCGCCTCCGGATTGTTATTAGTACAATTTGTTCAACAATAACATTGCATTAGATTTGCTAATCGTCGGATCAATTAAGATCGTTTGTTGGTGAAATCGGATTGGCCTATTGACTGGTGTAACAGGCGCATGGGCGCCACGGCAGTTGCCGTTACCAGACAACAGGATGAAACCGATGAGCACTTTAAACACGACAAACACTTTGCCGGCAGGCAATACGCAAGGGGGCTCTTTACTACGCTCCCTGTCACGTTTCCCGGCCAGGATAATCAACGCACTCTATGCCTTGCAGGATGCGGGAAAGACCGTGACGACGGACAATCCGTCGTTCCTGGATCTGAGCCCGACCCGGGGAGACGGCCAGACCGATTACGCAAAACCGTTCTGGAAGCGTTGAGCCTGGGCTTCGCTTATCCTCATACCAAGCGAAGCGCCTTGACCACCTGTGACCGCTGATGACCACCCGTTCAATGGTCGTCAGCGGTTCATCCGGCGCGGTTTCAGGTGGTAAAGTTTTGGTCCAGCAATAATATAAACGTTTGCTGCAGAACCGAATCCTCTGGAAATTTCCGGCTTAATCATTACATTCCGGGTTAAGTAACCCGGAGACAGTATGACCGACCTAGTGAGCGAAATCGCGTCGAGACGCACCTTCGCCATCATTTCACACCCCGATGCCGGCAAAACCACCCTGACGGAAAAGCTTTTGCTGTTCGGTGGTGCAATCCAGCTGGCTGGCGCCGTCAAGGCCCGGGGCGAGCAGCGCCGTGCGCGTTCCGACTGGATGAAGGTCGAACGCGAACGGGGCATTTCTGTCGCCTCGTCGGTGATGACCTATGATTACGCCGGCTGCACCTTCAATCTGCTGGATACACCGGGGCACGAGGATTTCTCGGAAGATACCTACCGGACCCTGACCGCCGTCGACAGCGCCGTCATGGTGATCGATGCGGCACGCGGTATCGAGACCCAGACCCGCAAGCTGTTTGAGGTCTGTCGCTTGAGGAACGTGCCGATCACCACCTTCATCAACAAGATGGACCGGGAAGCCCGTGACCCGTTTGAACTGCTTGACGAGATCGAACAGACATTGGCGCTCGACGTCACACCGGCCAGTTGGCCGATCGGCATGGGGCGGGATTTTCTCGGCTGCTATGATCTGCTGAACGACAGACTGGTGCTGGTGTCCAAATCCAAGGCCGAGCGTCCGGATGTGGGTGAGCCCTGCAACGGGCTTGATGACCCGAAACTGGACAGGTTGCTGCCGGACTATGCCGTTGCCAGGCTACGCGAAGAGGTCGAAATGGTTCGAGGCCTTTGCCCGGAACTGGACGAGGAAGCCTTTGCCGGTGGCCACATGACGCCGGTCTATTTCGGCAGTGCCATCAACAATTTCGGCGTTCGCGAGCTTCTGGACGGGCTTGTCCATCGTGCGCCTCGCCCGCGCCCGCAGGAAGCCAGAGAGCGCACGGTCAAGCCGGATGAAAAATTTTTTACCGGTTTTGTTTTCAAGATTCAGGCCAACATGGACCCGAAGCACCGGGATCGGATCGCCTTTGTCAGGATCTGTTCCGGGCGCTTCAAGCGGGGCATGAAGCTCAAGCATTCCCGAAGCGGTAAGCTCCTCAATGTGCATAATGCCGTACTGTTTCTGGCTCAGGACCGTGAACTGGCCGAAGAAGCCTATGCCGGCGATATCATCGGGATTCCCAACCACGGCAACCTGCGCATCGGCGATGTGCTGAGCGAGGGGGAAGACCTGCACTTTGTCGGCATCCCCAGTTTTGCCCCGGAAGTGCTGCAGAAAGTACGCCCGGATGATCCGTTGAAAGCCAAGCATCTTGGGCGTGCCCTGCAACAACTGGCCGAGGAGGGGGCAGCGCGAGTGATCAAACCGACACTGGGTGCGGACTGGATCGTCGGCGTTGTCGGCGTGCTGCAGTTCGAGGTCATGGCTGACCGCATCCGAACTGAATATGACATTCCGGTACGCTTTGAGCCGACGGAACTGATGACGGCGCGCTGGGTCGGTGGCGAGCAGCAGATGATGAAGAAATTCCTCGATAGCAACCGGGCTGCGGTCGGCGTTGATCACGATGGCGAACCGGTTTTCCTGGCCCGAAATGCATGGCATCTGAACAAGGCGACGGACGATTGGCCGGAATTGCAGTTTATGAAAACCCGCGAACAGATCGTTTGATGTATCGACGTATGGCCAGAACATGAAGCCGGTTCTCGAATATACGAAATTACCGCCGGAAGAAACGCATCGACTGTTGCTGGAAACCCGGGCCGGGCGTCCGAAGGACGAAGCGATGTGGGTCTTCGGTTTCGGCTCGTTGATGTGGAATCCCTGTTTCAGCTATGACGTCAAGACACCGGCCTTGCTCAGGGGGTATGACCGCAAGTTTCACATCTGGACGACACGGGCGCGCGGCACACCGGACAACCCGGGACTTGGACTATGTCTTGAGGATTGCCAGGGGATGTGCCGCGGCATTGCCTACCGTTTGGTGGAAGCCGACGTCGAGGATGCATGGGAACGTCTTTGGGAACGGGAAATGGGCAGCGGCGTTTATCGGGCATCGTGGGTTTCCGTCGAAACCGAAGATTATGGTCGCGTTGTCGCATTGACGTTCATCGTCAATCGCAATCATCCGCATTACGCCGGGCCGATGCCCAGCGATCATATGGCGTCAATCATGGCCGGTGCCAGAGGCAGCTATGGCCCGTGCCGCGATTATCTGGCCGGAACCATTGATGAGTTGCGGAAGCTGAATGTCGTCGACCGGGAACTGGAAGCATTGCTGGCCGAAGTCGATGCTCTGGAAAGCAACTGCGAATCCTGAGAGTCTGATTCTAAGGCTATGCTGTAATATCAATGAGTTATTGAATTTAGTTTTCTTACCCGGGATGATGGTGTGGACGGCACCTCTACGGTATCGCGATGTGCTAAATGGGATCGTTACTAACGTCACCAGAAATCAAGAAGCGCCAGCCAAAATGCCGGCTACTTGTCGCAG
Organism: Rhodospirillales bacterium; assembly: GCA_040877275.1. Lineage (GTDB taxonomy): Bacteria > Pseudomonadota > Alphaproteobacteria > Rhodospirillales > Casp-alpha2 > UBA4479. The sequence goes on from JBBDOA010000047.1 coordinate 15,480, forward strand.
GTAGACGTTTCGTATGCGCGTGTGACGATTTTTCGCGCGAGTACCTTATTGGACTCACTGATACGATCTGATAGTTGGTTTATGAAATCACGTACTTCGGTGTTTGATGCGGATAACTCGCGTGCATAAGAAGCATGAATATAACCTAAGTTGATGTGCTCGGTATTGTTTTTTGCCGCTTCGAGACGAGCCAGCCTGAGCCAGTCCGCAGGGTCACACGAACCTGAAACCGATTTTCGCAATCCCCAATAATCCGGGTCGTAGTTGGGGCTGTCCAGCCAGAAGGTTGAATTCTTCGCAGAAGCATTCGAAATGGATTTGCTCTTACTGATAAACGTGTACTCGAAGTCAACCTCGTGTTGGGCGGCCTTTAGCCCGGAATCAATTATGTGGGGCGCTTCTTCGCATTTGTCCATGAACTCGAATTCTGCGATATATTCGCCGGAATGCGCCTCGCTACTGAAACCAAAAGCTCCGGTTTCAGGTTCATTTGCGAAAACGTAGTAACCAAAAAGGTTCTTTATTCTGGAAGTGCTGTCATTTCCGATCCCGTGTTTTTCTTTGATGCTTACCCTGAAAATGCAGTCCGCATAATTGTATTTAGGGTAATAGTTGAAGGCGTAATGCACATTGGCTGGCATTTTCAGTTCGTCCGGATCGTCCTTTTTCGATGCAACGAAAGCCGAAATCGTCACGATCAAGAAAACGGCAGCGAGCGATAGCGTCGCTCGCCACCGGTTTCTGCTCAGGAGGCACCCTATCTTATCGATCATTTGGATATTTTATCCATTCTTGACCCCTTTGGCGAGTATACATCCAGATACGTTCCAGCAGAATTTGCATTATAATCAGGTTGCGGCGGAATACGGATGATGACCCTGTATCCGTATTTACTGGGAATAGGTGGATAGTGGATGTCGGGCTTGCTGGTACCATAAAATGAAAGGCCAGGCCCTTCTTTCGGCCTGTAATCATCTGAACGCCATTCAGGAACCACTTTCCCATCTTTGTCGAGTGTATACCAATCCACTTCATATCGAAGACCATCAACTCCCGCAGTTACAGATTTGGGATCAATTTTCACCGGTCCGTCGACATCGAACTCGTTTCGTCCATCATAAACCTGTTCGGATGGCTTTTCATTCCATTCAGGCTCCTTCACAGGAGCGTCCGTATCCGGCTTATGCGATCCGGCAGTGGTTTTCTCCGGATCATCCTGCATTGCCAGGCTGGAGACGGTGGCGCGCAGGCGATCAGCCTGATCCCGGCGGCGGTTTCGTTGAGCAACTCCCGGCCCTGTTCGGGGTCGGCCTTGATGGTCCGATGGATCAGATCACCGACCTCATACAACCCCTTGTCGCCATAGTTCCGGGCGGCATCGGTGGTAAAGCGCGGCAGGTCGCCGACGCCCCTGAACCGGCCCAGCGCCCTCACCTGACGTTCGTTTGAGGCGACGGCTTCGTCGCTGAGCGGCGGGCGGTCGACAAGGCCGGGATGGCCGGGGGAAGCCGCCGCTGCACGCTGCGCCCGTTCTGCCTGAAACCTCGCCATGCGGGCCCCCGACGCGGCCTCGGCGCGGGCCCGCTTTTCGCGTTCCGCGTCTTGCGCACGTTGCTGACGTTGCCGGGCTTCGGCCTGCTTTTGCTGGTCGGCATTTTGCTGCGCCAGCCGCGCTGCGTTTTCCGGTGCATTGCCGCCGCCGTCGGCGGTGTTGACCGGCTGCACCGTCTGCTGACCGGGCAGGCGGGGGGAAGTCGGTGTTACCGGCTGACCTGTACCGCCGAAATCCTCCAGCGATCCGGACCGGGCCGGCATGGGCGGTGGCGGTGGCAGGGTTGGTGTTGCCTGAGATGACTCCTGACTTGTCCCCTCAACGGTCCTCTGGGCAGAGGGCGGATTGAGGAACGGCGAGCGGGCCGGATCGAGGCTTTTGAAAAAATCGTCTCCGGAATCCGCCGGGGCCGGCGTAAACGATGTCGCATCGGTAAACGCTGCGCCGATCCGCTCGGCGTGGTTGCTTTTGATGGTTGCGGCGGCGGGTGCCGCTCCTTCGTTCTGATCGGCGTGGTTGCTTTTGATGGAAGCGGCGGCATTGGAACTGGCTGTGTTGTCGAGCGATCCCATGGGATTGATCCTCTGTATATCCGGTTGAAAACAAAAAAGCGCCACCCGGAGGAAATTCCGGGGGCGCTCGCGTCGGTGCGGGTGTGTCCTGAGGGGCCGGGCCAAAAACAAACCCGGAAATAAGCCCTGAAACACAAAAAGCCCCGGAATCAGGACGCACTTGTCCCCGGGACTTGGAGGCACTTTAGAAATAAATCAGGTGTTATGTCAAGTAGAAATCCAGCATTACGGGTGCAAACCGGGGATGACGGGGTGCTATTGATCAGGACAACACATTGTTACCAAACCAAAACTTTCGGATCAGACACTGAGAGATCAGAACGCTTGCCGGATTATTTACACAGATTATTTACACAGATTATTTACACAGATTATTTACACAGATTATTTACACTGGGCGACGGCGTCGATCTGGAACGGGCGCTTGTACCATGATGGTTCAATTGCCATGCCGACCTCGCCTGTCATGTTTTGAGTTTTGCTGACCTTGAACGACTTGGTATCACCGGCGCCAAGGGTCATGCGCCGGGCGCTGATCATCTGACGGTTAGGCCCGTCAATACGGAATATTGAAAAGACGCCAGTGCTCGGCCAAAGGCTGCCGGCATTCACAACCTTGAACACGGTCTCGCCGGCATCGCAACTCGACGTAATCTTCACCTTCAGCGGGTCGGACGAAAGACTGGCAACTTCGCTCTGCAACGTGACTGTATTGCCGTTACCGCTGGCAGTTTCGACCACGTTGCCGTTACCGCCGGACGCGGTTGAAAAATCATTTAATGACGCAACGTTTTGTTCTTCGGCAAGGCATTGCGCCACCTGAAGCCACTGGCGCGACGTGTAGACGAAACGGTCGATTCCGGTGGAATCGATCTGTGTCGGATTTCCCTTCACTTTGATAACCGCGCCCTTGTCGGCGCGCTGGATACGCTCAAGATCCGTGAGATTCTTTTGCAGTGCCACCAGATAGGGTGCCCAGTCTCCACCATGCGCCTTGCTGACATAGTTCTGAACCTGTGCATGCGAATATTCCCCCAAAAGTTCGCTTTTCGGGAACGGCGAGCACGCGGCATGTGCCTGCGAAGCAGCGGCAAAAAACGCAAATGCAACAAAAATGGAACGGCACAAAGCCATTTGGTAAACCTCTCAAGAGCAATTTCAGGGGAACCTACATGCTGAAACTGAACTGAGGCTTACGGGATCGTGAAGAATTGTAACAATATGTATCAATTATGGCGAACAAACGGCGGTTATCCGTGCGTTTTTCGTTCCCGGTGGATGATATACAACCCGGAAGCAATGATAATGCCCGCGCCGATATAGGTCCACATATCGGGCAGCGTTCCGAACAGCACATATCCGATGATCGTGGCCCAGATCAGACTGGTATAGCTGTAGGGTGCAACTTTTGAGGCTTCGGCGTGGGTAAACGCCTTGATCATGCAAAAATGCCCGAGTGTCCCGAACAGCCCGGCAAGGGCCATGATCGCCCAGTCTGCCGGTGCGAACATGACGAAATGAAACGGTACGATGACGCTCATGATCAAAGCCCCCAGCAGGGCGCTGTAAAAAAGCGTCGTCAGCACGGAATCCTGGCCGCTCAAGGCCCGCGTACTGAGTTGATAGCAGGTATAACAGGCTGCAGCGGCAAGCACCCAGAATGATCCTTCGGCGAGGGCTCCCTGGCCCGGACGGATGATAATCAGGGCACCGATGAAGCCGATCAGTACGGATAACCAGCGGCGGATGCCGACTTTTTCCTTCAATACGAACGGGGCGGCTGCCGTCAGCATCAGCGGGGCTGTGAACATAATGGCGCTGGCTTCGGCGACCTGGATGGTGCCAAGGCCGGTAAAGAAGCAAAGCGTTGCGCCCAGCAGGAAAAGCGAGCGGATAAGCTGAAATTTTAAACTCTGGGTTTTGACAAGTGTGCGAAGGCGCGGTGCCAGCACAATCACGAGTATGACGACCTGAAAGAAATACCGTCCCCAGACCGCCTGCAGCGTCGGATACATCGACACCAGATATTTCGCGCACGTATCCATCGACACGAATAACAGCATGGTCATCATCATCCAGAAGATGCCGGCGCGTGAATCGGTTTCAGGCTGTGGGCTATCAGGCGTCATGGAGAGACTCTAGGCATTCAGGGCAGGCTGTCAGCAAAAAGGTAATGCGCTGCCCGATTATTTGCGATCTAAGGGCGCCATGGAATCGCAACAACCGCCACCGACAACGCGCATCGAGACGGAAGGGCTCCCGGCACGCCTCAGGCGTCACAGCGTCGAGTTGATCCGGCTCGGCGCACCGATTGTCGTGTCCCGATCCGGATTTTTGTTCCTGGTGATGGCCGACACAGTCATGACCGGCCATTACAGCGCCGAGGAACTCGCCTATCTGGCAATCGGGCTTGGCCTGATCATGCCGATGATGATCACCGCGTTGGGCATGATCATGGGGACGCTGGTGCTGACGGCCAATTCCTTTGGTGCCGGACGGCCCGGCGATTGCGGCCCTGTCTGGCGAAACTCGCTGAGCTATGCGCTCATCCTGGGTGTGATCTGTATCGCCATCGGCTCGCAAGGGGCATCACTGCTGGGCCTGACCGGGCAAACAGCCGACGTGGCACAGCATGGCGGACGAATCATGTGGATCATTTCACTTGGATTGCCCGGACACCTGCTGTTCCTGAGTTCGGTCTATTTTCTGGAAGGGATCGGTCGGCCAAGCCTGTCGATGATGGTGATGATTGCGGCCAATCTGCTGAATATTGCCCTCAACTGGTTGCTGATCGACGGGATCTGGATGGCAGAGCCGCTTGGTGCTGCCGGTGCCGCCTGGGCAACAACGATTACGCGCTGGTTCATGGCGATCAGCCTGGGCCTGATTGTATGGAATTTAAAAGACCATGCGAATTTTGCCATTCGCACCCGGTTAACAGGCGGCTTCAGGGCGTGGCAGGAACTGAGACGGATCGGCTACGCCATCGGCATCAGTGTCGGGATCGAAAGCCTTGCTTTCGCCTGTCTCAACGCCTTTGCCGGGTGGATCGGCAAGCTGCCGCTGGCGACCTACGGATTGACGCTGAATCTCATGGCGCTGGCTTTCATGCTGGCAATCGGGATCGGCTCGGCGACGGCGGTCCGGGTCGGCATCGCCTTTGGCCGCGGCGACATTCCGGATGCGACACTGGCCGGATGGACAGGGCTGGGCGCGAATGTCATCGTCATGGCGCTGGCCGGGGTTCTGGTCTTTGGCTTTACCGATCCGCTGGCCGCGTTTTATACCAGCGATCCCGCCCTTCAACTGCAGGCCATTGTGACCATCGGCTTTATCGCCTGGATATTCATCCCCGATGGCGGCCAGGCCGTCATGGCCAATGCATTGCGCGGTCGCAAGGACGTCTGGATGCCCAGCGTCATTCAAATGATCAGTTTCTTCGGCGTCATGGTGCCGGTCGGTTATCTGTCGGCGTTCACATTTGGCCATGGAACCGTTGGATTATTCCATGGCATTCTGGCCGGGTGCATTGTCTCGCTTGTCTGGCTCAGCTTTCGTTTCCATCATCTGGGGGTGAAGGATATCCGCGCCCGCGCTGCCAAAGGCACGACCAGCTAAGTCTGTTTCGTGTAGCGCTGGCAATCGATGCAGTTCGGCACACTCGGATCGTTTTCCAGGCGCTTGATCGAAATATCTTCATCGCAGATTGTGCAATAACCGAAATTGCCGGTTTCGATGCGTTCCAGTGCGGCATTGATGCGTTGGCGTTCAATGCCCCGTCGTCTCTCCGTTTCCAGTTGCATCGCCTGACCCTGCAGGGCGTCCATGCGCGACAGGCGACCGATCGATTGCTGGTCAAGCTCAACCGGTTTTCTGGACTCAGCCGACATTGTCGAAATCGCATCCAGTTCATCACGCATGGCCAACAGGCGTTTTTTGAACTGTGTCGTCTGGGTTTTGGTCAAGGCCATCTCAGCGCTCCCTGAGCGCGTCTTGCATGCGCCCGACCAGCGGATCGAGGATATATTCCATGACGGTACGCGATCCGGTCTGGATCGATGAGATAACCTGCATCCCCGGAAACAGATCATAGCGCAGCTTGCCGTCTTCGAAGAAGCTTTTGTCAGTCAGGATACGCACCTTGTAATAGGGGCGGCCATCTTCGGTCAGCAGGGTATCCGGCGATACCCGTTCAACGATTCCCTTGAGATCACCAAATTTTGCGGCATCGGCCGAGGCCAGCGTGACTTTCGCCGACTGACCTGCACGCACATAACCGATATCCTGTGGCGGTAGCTGGGCTTCGATGATCAGACGGTCATCAGCCGGTACGATATCCGCGACGGTGGTTCCGGCCCTGACAACACCGCCGACACTGACGACATAGAGCGATTTGATGATCCCGTCGACGGGAGCCCTCAAGGTGGTCCGGTTCAGGTTATCCTCGACCTTGCGGACCCGTTGCGACAGTTCGTCCATTTCACGACTGACCTTGTCGAGTTCGGTTTGCGCCTCTTCTCGGAACGTGGCACGGATGGTATCCATGTTTGCGCGGGCTTCGCCAAGGGCCGCCCGCAGCCTGGGCAGGGCCGCTTCTGATTCGTCAATGCGTCCACGCAGATCGGCTGCTTCCTTCAATAGATTCAGATGAATCATCCGGTTGGTCAGTTCCTGCGCCAGCAGTTTTTTGGAAATTTCGATCTGTTCGGTGATCAGTTCCAGGCTTTTTTCCGCGTTGATGCGCCGCGACTGAACCTCTTTTATTTCCAGTTCGCGTTGGCGGATGGCGTCTTCCTGGGCCCGGATCTGGCCCCGTTTGCGCTGTTTGCGTGTTTCGAACAGACCGATGGACTGGCGGATCAGTTCAGGGTCCGCCTTGACCAGCGCTTCGGGGTAGACAGGTCTCTCGGCACCGGACAGTTCCGCATTGTAGCGGGAGACGTCGGCGAGCAGGGAACGCAGGCGGATTTTCAGTTCCTGAACATCGGCACCGCTTTGCGTCTGCTCCAGCTCAACAAGCGGCTGGCCCGAGGTGACACGATCCCCTTCCTTGACCAGAATGGCGCGCACGATGCCCCCTTCCAGATGATCGACGGATTGTACGTTGGTAGACGGTGCGATCTCGCCGGTGGCAACCGAGACGATATCCAGTTCGGCATTTGACGCCCAGACCGTAAATCCGACGACGGCCAGGACACATAGCCCCAAAAACAGATGCGTGCCGCGTTTGACCTCGTCGTCATCCGGCGAAGTGACGGTTTCCTCGTTCATGATGCCGCCTCCGCCTTGACGGTTTTCGGCTTGTTCTGAACCAGCCTGGGCGTCGGCTTGACGTCGAGATCAAGGATCAATGTGGCCGCGCTGACGATTTTCGGATTGCGTGAAAATGCGATGATGGTCTTGCCGCGCCGGGCCATATCAATCAGGGCCGCATAGACGAACGCGGTCCCTTCCTCGTCCAGACTTTCGGTCGGCTCATCAAGTACGGCCAGTTTGCCACCGACGAACAGGGCCCTGGCAAAGGCCAGCCGGCGACGCTGGCCCAGTGCCATGTTGCTGCCGCCGTTTGCAATCATCCGGTCCAGACCGTCAGGGCTTTCATCGACAAATCGGCCCAGGCCGACTTCGTGAATGATCCGGTTCAGGGTCTCTTCGTTCTGTTCCGGGTTTGCCGTTTCCAGATTGGCACGCAGGGATGCATTGATGAAGGTCGGTTCCTGCGGCAGATAAATAAGCTGGTGCCGCCACCAGCCGGGCTCCAGTTGTTTGAGATCAACACCGTCGGCAAGAACCTGGCCGCGGCTCGGGTGTAGTAATCCCGCTGCCATTTTAGCCAGTGTCGACTTGCCGGCTCCGTTGGAGCCTGTCACGACCATGATACCGCCGGGCGGCAGCTTGAAGCTCAACCCTTCGAAAAGCGGAGAATTGGCGCCGGGATAGGCAAAGGAAACATCGCGGAATTCGATCTGTCCGTTGAACTGGCTGAGTTTTGCGCCGCGTTCCGTCTCCACGGGCAGGCTGGCAAAGTCACGCACCTTGGCCAGAGCGTTCTCGGCCTTGGCAAAACTTTCACCCAGTTGTGCAAACTTGATCATCGGCCCCAGGGCGCGGGCCGAGAGGATGTTGGCTCCGATCAGCATGCCGATATCCAGTTTGCCATGCACGACCAGCCATGCACCGACGGAATAAATGAAGACGCTCATCAATGCCTGGGCGCTTTGTGTCACCGATTGCACCAGGGCCTGGCGTTTGGCAATCAGCGCGCGTAACAGGCGGGAGCGTTCACTGGCTTTGCCCCATGCCTTGTTCAGAATTTCGCGTCCGCCAAAGGCACGGGCCGTGTCGACGGCCGCATTGGCGTTGTTAAGCAAGCCGGAAACCTCGTTCTGGGCACCGCTCAAGGTCGCTGTCGGGCCGCGCAGGCTGCGTTGCGAGATCACGGCAAAAACGAAGATAACGACCAGAAAGCTGATCGCGATCAGGGCCAGAGGCGGGCTCAGCAGGAACAGAACCAGAGCGAAAAGCAGCGCAAAGGGGACGTCGATCACGGCAGTGATATTGCCGGGGGTGTAGGCGTTCTCGACGAGTTCCAGCCCGCGGATAACTTCACGCCGCTCGCCAGGCGGGATGCTCATCAGAGCCATGCTTTCAGCCGTGGTCAGAATGCCGAAAGCACCGGTCGACAGCTCATCATCCTTTTTCGCGCTCAGGCCACGTGCCAGCTTCATGCGTGCCTGGCGGAAGCCAAGTTCGAGTGCGATGGCGATCAGGACACCGGATGCCAGCGCGGCAAGGGTCGCATCAACACCATGGCCGACATAACGATTGAGAACCTGGATAACAAACAGCGGGGAGGCGAGGGCGAGGATGTTGGCGAAGAAACTTGCCGTTATGACTTCGGTCGTCAAACCCGGTTTTGCCTTCAGCCGCCTGAAAAACTCACCCATCAATTGCGATCAGAGTTTTGGAAGATATCATCGGGCAAGGGCGCATAGGTGACGTTCGCCAGTGTCCCTTCGCTGCTGAATATATCGTCCAGAAGGGTGAACAAAGCGGGTTGCTCAGCGGATGACTGCACAGACGTATCTGCAGCCTGCTGGTGCGTTGTCTTTGCAGCAGAGTTCTTTCCGGCACCCTGTTGCGTCGTTAGTTTTTTGTGTTCGGCACCTTTTTCGGCTTCAAGGGCGCGTTTGTGGGCTTCATCAAAGAACGTGAAAATATCAGCGATGGGATCCGATCCCTTGTTGTCGGTTGCTGCCGCTCCGGTTTCAGGCTGTGCTACCGGATCACTGGCCCTGGCAACGGCGGCAACTTCAATGTGTTCAGGAAGTGCGGCAGGTTTCGGGCTGTCGGTATGCGCGGGTGCGTTGTTCGCTGGCGTTGATCGCTCAGTGTTTGCGGGGTTTGCCGGCTGCCCCGATTCCAGGAATGCAACGATATCACCAAACAGTGATTGCAGGGGATCATCTGCGGGCGCTGTGATATCTGCGGTTTCAGGCTCGATGGTTGGCGCAATCACTGCCGGTGTCTGGTAAACGCGGACTTTCGTTTCCTGATCCGGCAGCGCGGCCATGATCTGTTCAGGCTCGGCCATGCTCACAGGGTCATCGGCGTGTTCCCGTTCATAATCCAGCGAAGTCTGGTGTGCTTCTTCAAGGATATCCACCAGCCTGGAAAAGCTGAAGGGCGCTTTGGATGCGCGTTCGGTTTCCGGTGGGATCGCACCGATTTCAGCATCCTGCACCACAGGGTCATCATAATCAGACGTGCTGCCTGCCGATGATTCAAACCCGGCGATCAGGCGGACATCTTCATCAGGCGGCGTCCTGATCGGCACAACACCGGTGTCGCTGTCGGCTGGCAGTTGCGTGCTGGGGCTGGTGGCGACAAAGACGGCGGCCCCGCTGCTGTTGGCATATTCAGGGTCTGGCGCGATTTCGGCCGGGGTGAATGTGCTGGTGCGGGCATCCGCATCAAATGACGCAAAACGCGATTTGGGTGCCGGTGGCAGATTGTCGGATCTGGTGACCGGCTTCCCTGACCGGGACGGACCATAATAGGTGACGGTATCGGCCAGGGCCGTGACATCCGGTGTATCAACGGCAGCGAAGGCAGCCTGCATATCCTTCAGCGAGCGCCCACCGGCAACTGTCACATCAGGCTCGATCTGGCCGTTCTGCTGGCCGGTAGCGGGAGTGACGGGCAACGTCGGTGCCGGTTGCGGGGTTTCTGCTGCAGGTGTGCTTGACGGCGCTAACGTCGTCGGTGGCAGCACACCCTTGGAATTCTTGATAATGTCGTACTCGAGCTGCCCGGTCGCCGCCAGCAGGCCGTAAGCAGCGATGATCACATCGGTTTCGGCGGAAAGCGCATCGGACTTGGCGTTGATCAGGTTGGTTTCCCCGGACAACACATCGATCAACGAGCGACGGCCCAATTGTCTTTCGTTGCGCGCCAGTTCCAGAAAAGCGGCGGCAATGTTCGCCTGATTGCTGAGATGCGAAGCCGTCTTTTGGGCGGTATCAAGCTGCTGCCAGGCATTGCGGACCTGCTCCTCGATCGTGCGGCGGGTGTCGGCTGCCGTGAATGTGGTGGCGCTGAGATCACTTTCCGAGGCGCGCAAGGTGTTGATGGCGGTGAAGCCCAGATTGAAATCAAACGTCATCTCGACCTTGGCCAGGGTTTCCTGCTCGGAACCGATGGTGCCGCCGACGTTTTTCTTGAATTTGCGTTCCGCCGATCCTTCGATTTTCGGTGTAAAATTATCGGCACGGGCAATGCGGACGTCTTCAACAGCGATATCCGATGCCAGAATGGCATTTTTCAGGGCCGGATTGGTCTCAAAGGCAATGTCGCTTGCCTGGGTCAAGGTCTGGGGCAGAAACGCTGCGGGGTAGGGAACCACTTCCAGTGCCTCAAGGTTGCCCGGCAACACCCCATAAACGGCCCTGAACCGGTTCAGGGCACTGGCAAGGCCGCCCTCGCTCTGGGCGCGGCGGGCCTGGGCGCCGGCCAGTTGCGTCTTGGCCTGCAGCACATCGGTTGAAAAACCGGAACCAAGTCCGACCAGGGCTTCTTCAAGACCCGTCTGGCGGCGGATGTTGTCTTCGGATTCAATGGCGAATTTGAGGGCTGCGTTCGAGCGGATCGCATTCATATAGGCGGATATGGCTTCCAGGATCAGGGACTGCCGCGTCTCGATCAGAGTGTAACGAGCTTCTTCCACCTGCAGGCGTGCCTTGTCGATGGCGCCGTTGGTCGATCCGAAGTCCCATAACAACTGGGTCAGCTTGACATCCCATTCATTGAAACCGGTGCTCGTATCATCACCGAGATCGTTCTGTTGTCTTTCATGGCCGGCGTTCGCGGTCTGGCCGAGGGTCGGGTACCAGGCCCCCAGCGCTTCCCGAGCCCGATTTCTGGCTGCCGTCAGCCGAGCTTTGGCCGCGCGGACGCGGTCGTGATTTTCAATCACGTACGGCAACAGGGCTTCCAGGCTTTCGGCCCTGGCGTCCCTTGGCTGCAACGCATACAAACCTGCCGTTGCCACAAGCGTAGCAATCGCAGCGCATGCGACCAGCCTTACTGAAGGAATCCAGTCCTTCATTATAATACTCACCGTCCCTAGTGTCGCGACCCCTTTTTATGCGGCCGCTTTTTATCTTTTTGCTTCGTCAACACGCCTTGAAAATAAGAATTAATTTCATATACCCGGTTTCTAGCGGTATAGAGTGTTGCCGTAAATAGTCGGCATTCTGCACGGCACATGGTTTCAGGATCCAATTAAACCTTATCTGGGGAATCAAAAGCAAATACCGTTTCGGGGCTTTACCAAAAATTACATTCGCATAACAATTTGCATACAAAGCATTTCAATTAGGCAGGTCGAAGATTTCTGATTAATCTGTTACGGTTATGCGCTTTTGGCAGATTTGATGATCATCGGAATCAAGCAGCGGGATCGGGGGGTATCGTGGAGTTTCTGAAAGGACTGAACAAAAAGCAGCTGTTCGGTCTGATTCTGGCGCTGCTGGTGATCATGACGGTAATCGGTTCAATTATCGCCAATTTCACCTATTTGTCGGATGACGAAGACAAAACCGTCAGGATTGCTGTTGTTGCACCCCTCAGCGGCCCCTTGGCCGTCAATGGCCAGTCTCTCAAGCAGGGGGCTGAGCTGTATGCCGAAGGGATCAACGAGGAAGGCGGCATCCGCGGTGGTCGGGTCGTCATTGACGTGTACGACGACAAAAACGATCCTGCAGAAGCACGCAAGATAGCCGAGGAACTGGCGGCCAACAGCAGGACGCTGGCCGTGATCGGGCATTGGAGCGTTGCTGCGGCCAGTGCCGCTGCGCCGATTTATCAGAAACACGATTTGCCGATGATTGCGCCGGCACCGCTGGACAAAAGCGTTGCAGAGGGGAGCCCGGCGATATTTTCCGGAGTTTTTGACACAAACCATGAAACCGCGTTTGTCGCCAACTACACGCGCAACGTGCTTGGCCAGAAAACGGCTTCGATCATCCACGACCTGTCGCCGCGCGGCCTGCGCATGGCTGAAACGTTCGAAGAGACGTACAGCCGTTTCGGCACACGCATCCGCTATAAATGGGGTTTCGACAGTACAAGCACAGATGTTGATACGCGAATTCAGGAAATTGTCGAGGATCTGAAGCCGAAACTCGATGTCGGAACGGTATTTATCGCCGCCGAGGAGGATTTCGCCGCCGCCGTACTGATGGCGTTGCGCGACAACAAGATACGCAACCCCGTTGTCGGCACCAGCCTTCTTGCGACGCGGGCTTTTCAGGTCGCTCTTGGCAAGGATAGCGAAACCATTGCCGGATATACCAACGGCATCGTCACTTCCACACCGTTGCTGTTCGATACTGCCAACGAAGAGGCGCAGGTCTTCAACGCACGCTATCAGACCAAATTCGGCACGACGTCTGACTGGGTTTCGGCCTATGCCTTCGATACGGTTCATCTGATCGTTGAAGGATTCAAAAGCCAGGCCCGCAAGGACGGAGAGGATGCCGTAAAGGGCGGACGGCGGATCATTCGCGAGCGGCTTGCCCAGGCCCTTGATGCCGAAACCGGGATTCGTGGCATCACGGGTGTAAAATCCTTCACAGAGCAAGGCGAAGCCAAGTCGCCGGTGTTCATGGGCCGATATGATGGCCGCGACATGGTTTCTGCGCTGACGCAGCTACAGCCGATCAAGGTCGGGGTGGCGGCGAATTTCATTGAGGAATTGAAAAAGGGCAAGGTGCTCTATGTGAACGACCGGTTCATGTACAAAACCAATGTCGTTTATACCGGTTTGCAGGTGAAGGAAGTCACCGATCTCGATATCGAAAAGGGACATGTGACGCTGAATTTCCTGCTTTGGTTCCGTTACAGCGGTGATTTTCAGCCCGAAGACCTGGTTTTCACCAATGCCGCGGAGCCGATCATTCTTGACAAACCGTCAGAGGAACAGATCTCGCGTGGGCTGAATTACAAACTTTATGAAGTGACCGGAAAGTTCAATTACAACTTTTCCAAGGTCAAGCGGCCCTATGGGACGGTCCTGATCGGCTTCGATTTCGCGCATCGGCGTCTGAACCGCAATAACCTGCAGTATGTCACCGACGTGCTTGGCATCGGCCTTGCCGGCAACGAAACGTTCCAGTCTATTCTGGAGCGAAATCAGGTCATCAGCGCCAAACTGGACTGGGATATCGACCGGGCATGGATTTCGCAGGAAATCGTCCCTGTCGGCACCCGCGGGGACCCGACCTATGTCGGGCACGGGTCGGTCGACCCGCTGTTTTCCCGCATCACGATGGGGGTCCTGACAAGCCCGGCCCAGATCAATGTGCGTGATTTTGTGCCGGAAGAATATTTTGTCTACCTGGCGATTTTCGGCGTATTGGGCACGATCTTCGCGGTGCTGATGGATCGCAAGAAACACGGCCGTTTCTGGTCGGCACAGTCATGGATGCTGCGGGTCATGTCGTGGCCTGTCCTGTTGCTGGCCGGCGGTAATCTCCTGCTTGATTTCGCTGTTCAGGAGCTGCAGGCCGGTTATGTCGATATGATTGTTCTGGTTTATGACTGTTTGTGGTGGATCATACCGGCAAGGCTTTGCGGTATCGCGCTGGAGCGCTTCCTGTGGGTGCCGCTTGAGCAGCATACCCGGCGCATGGTGCCGAACGTCATCCGCATGTTCGGCTCAATGAATATTTATGTTCTGGCCGCCTTTGGCATCATTGCGTTCGTCTTTGATCAGAAAATTACCAGCCTGCTGGCGACATCCGGTTTGCTCGCAATGATCGTCGGTCTGGCAATCCAGGCCAATATTTCCAACGTCTTTTCCGGTATCGCCATCAACATCGAACGACCGTTCGTGGTTGGCGACTGGGTCAAGATCGGTGATCTCGAAGAGGGCGAGGTGGTTGACATCACCTGGCGCACAATCCGTGTGAAGACGCGCAACGGCTTTACCATTTCGGTACCGAACGGCCAGGCGTCGGAATGGCCGGTCCACAACTATACGGCCGGCAAGGTGACCCGATTGTCCTTTAATCTGAACGTTGACCCCAACGTCGATCCGCGCGGCGTCGAAGCTGTGTTGATGAAGGCACTGTTGAAGTCGGACAACCTGGTCAAGGAACCGAAGCCGACGGTGCGCTATAACGGCACGGTTGACGGCTATAACGACTGGGGCGGGCAGTTTTCCATACAATACTGGATTGCCAGCTATTCCATGCGCGAGCAGATCGCTTCTGACGTCTGGGATAACGTTTGGGATGAGCTGGAAAAGGCCGGGCTGTGCGGCGCTGTCCAGCAGGCTGCCGAAAAGGATGAGGGTGGCGGAAATGCCGAATTACCCCAGTCACAACCAGCATAATGATTACCGGTTGATGGGATCTGCCGATGTTTCTTGATCTGTTGAGTCCGACGCAACGTGAAGCCTTTCTCGTTCTGGCCAGTCGCATCGCAATTTCTGACGGCGAAGATTCGAGCGAAGAGATGGAGGCAATTGAAGACCTGAAAAAGGAAATGGGCATCTATTACGACATCGACATCAAAAAGATCCTTGCCGATCTCGACGTCAGTGCTTTCGATACCCATAAATCCCGCGTCATCGCGGCTCTGGAACTTCTCCGTCTCGCCTATGCCGATGAATATGTGCACGAAGCTGAAATCGCCGAAGTCAGGGGCGTCTGCGAAGCCATGGGTTTCCCCGAGGAATGGCTGTCAACGATGGGGGAGTGGGCGACCCGCATTAACGAGATAAAAGGCGAAGACATTGAAGGCGAAATGGTGGAATACCGCGAAGCTCTTATCGAGCATGCCCACCAGATGATGGACGTCTGATCCTGATCTGCCGGAAATTTCGGCTTAACCAATCAAATCAGAAATATAGACGGGCAGGGCAAAGGCCGCCTTGTGGACCGCAGGGGTATAGTAACGGGTTTTGAACCCGGCGCCCTTGAAGCGCTCTTCAAGGACTGCCGGGTCAATACTGCGGTAACCCGGCTCGTCGGTCGCCCAGCCCAGTGCCATCGGTCCGCCGACATAGGTCGGCACTGTTGCCAGATAGCACGATGCATCGGCAAACAGGTGTTTCAGGTGGGAAACGGTATTCTTCAACTCGTCCGGCTGCATAAAGGGCACGCCGTTCTGTGTGACCAGAATACCGCCCGGATTGAGACACCGTTTGGCATTGGCATAAAATGTATCCTGAAACAGCACTTCGCCCGGGCCGATCGGGTCCGTGCTGTCGACGATGATGACGTCGTAAGTGTCCGCTGTTTCCTTAACAAATAGAGCGCCGTCGGCGAAAACCAGCTCCGCTCTGGGGTCATCAAACGCTCCGGCGGAATGGTTCGGCAGGTGTTCTTTCGACAATGCGACGACGCCCGGATCAATTTCGACCATGGTGCAGTGTTCGACGCCCGGATGGCGCAGGACCTCGCGCAGCATGCCGCCGTCGCCACCGCCGATGATTAAAACTCTTGATGCTGCGCCATGCGCAAAAATCGGCACATGTGACAGCATTTCATGATAGATGAATTCATCAGCCTCGGTCGTCTGCGTGACGCCGTCGAGCATCATGCAGCGCCCGAGCACCGGATTTTGATAGATCACCAGCCGAAAATGATCCGTGGCGCTGTCAAAATAGACTTTGTTGCCCGTGTATTGCGTCTGAAAGGCTGTGTGGAGGGTTTCCGTGAATGTGGCCACGGTTAAGCGCCACGGCCCCGCATGTGCTCTTCAACAGCGATCCGGTCCGGCGAGAAAGCTTCGCGCAGGATTTCAATGGTTTCATGGGGCATGGCATCGCCGCACATGAAAACATCCAGCGCTGCATAACCGCATTCCGGCCATGTGTGGATGGAAATATGCGATTCTGCCAGCACGGCTACACCTGAAATGCCGCCATTCGGCGTGAAATGATGCAGGTGAATATGCAAAAGGGTTGCCCCGGCAGCATCTACCGCAGCACGCAGCGCCGTCTCGACGTGCGGCAGTTCGTCCAGCCGCTTGGCGCCATAGATATCGATGATAAGATGCGTACCGGCATAGCGGACGCCATCACGGATGATGAAGAAATCCTTATCTTCGTCGCCCTCGCTGACTGATGCCGGTTGGACGAGGACGTCCGTGCGAGCTTTTACGAGTGTCTTAGACAATGCGGTGCCCTTCCACAATTCCAAGTGTCACACAGCGGTCATCCCGGTGTAACAAGAGTCGAAACCAAGACGCGCGTTTTAATACCTTGGAAACCTTGGATGCAAGCGGAATTTTATGACATTAACGCCAGGGCCTGTGTCGACAGGCCCTGATCCGCCCGTGTTGTGCGACAATCAGATAAAATACGGAAAGTGCGTACTTTTTATTGATCCCCAAGGCATAAGAGGGTAGAAGGCCCGCGACCGAAGAGGCGGGACGAGTCCTGCACCTGTTACAATATGTTTTGCGGAGTTTATTGCCATGTGGGGTATGCATCTGACTGTTGACGTCGCCGATTGCAACGAAAACCGCTCCGATGCGGACGCAATTGCCCGTTTTGCCAAAGACATGGTCGAGCGGATTGATATGCAGGCATATGGTGAACCCTGGATCGTTCACTTTGCCAAGGACAACCCGATTGCAGCCGGCTTTACCCTGACGCAGCTGATTGAAACGTCGAACATTACGGCGCATTTCTGCGATAATTCGGGCGAATGCTACTTTGATGTTTTTTCCTGCATGGAATTTGACGTCGATGCTGCGCTGGATGTGATTGCCGAGCATTTCGGCTCCCGCAACTGGACGTACAACTGCATCGTCCGCCAGGCACCGGAATCGAAACAGATCGCGGCTGCGGAATAAAAGCTGTTCGCATCCGCCCGCCGCTTTCAGCCTCGTTGACAGCAAGCCTCGGGCGGACTACCAACCTCAACCATGAGCGACGACGCGCACAATGCAACAGGGCTGTGCGAAAGGCTGCTTTGCCTTGTCGACAGCATGCAGTCGGAATTACGCGCACCCGGGGACGAAGTCCGTGCCTTGCGGGTCGAAAGAGATGAAGTCATATGAATTTATTTACCGCCTTTCAGAACGATATCGATGCCATCATCAAGGATCTGAGCAAAGCAGGCGATCTGCCCGAAGAGCTTGATACGTCGAAAATCACTGTTGAGCCACCACGGGATGCGTCGCACGGCGACATTTCAACGAACGCGGCGATGGTGCTGGCAAAACCCGCAGGCATGAAGCCACGTGAGATCGCCGAGCTGATCGCGCCAAAGCTGAGCGCCCTGTCTGGTGTCACGAACGTCGACATCGCCGGACCGGGGTTCATCAATGCCGGGCTCAGTAATGATTTCTGGCATGCACGGCTGGTCGAAATCCTGAAAGCCGGCACCGATTACGGCAGCTCGGAGATGGGCAAAGAGATCAGGATCAATGTCGAGTACGTTTCGGCCAATCCGACCGGCCCGCTTCACGTTGCCCATGCACGTGGTGCAGTGGTTGGCGATGCGCTGGTCAATCTGTTGCGCAAGGCGGGCTTTGACGTCACCTCTGAATATTACATCAACGATGCTGGCAATCAGGTCGACAAACTGGCGCGTTCGGCGCATCTGCGCTATCGGGAAGTGCTGGGCGAAAAGATCGGCGAGGTGCCGGAGGGCCTGTATCCCGGCGAATACATGATCCCGATTGGCCAGGAACTGGCAGATACGCTCGGGGACGGTCTTGTCGATGCCGACGAGGATGAATGGCTCGACACGTTTCGGAATGTCGCCATGGAACGGCTATTGGCGCAGATCAAGGAAGACCTGGCGGCCCTTGGTATTGTTCAGGATGTGTTCACATCGGAACGCGAACTGGTCGCTGCCGGCAAGGTTGAGCATGTTCAGGACCTGCTTGAGGCGCGCGGGTTGATCTACCGGGGTGTGCTTGAGCCACCCAAGGGCAAGGCCGCACCCGAAGACTGGGAACCTCGCGAGCAGACCCTGTTCAAGGCCACTGAATTTGGCGACGATACCGACCGTCCGTTGAAGAAATCGGACGGTTCGTGGACGTATTTTTCCAATGATATCGCCAATCATCTCGACAAGTTCGAGCGCGGGTTTGCAACCATGATCGATGTCTGGGGCGCAGACCACGGCGGCTACGTCAAGCGCATGCAGGCGGCGGTCAAGGCTGTTACCGGCGGCGAGGGGGCGCTCGACGTCAAACTGTGCCAGATCGTGCATCTGAAAAAAGGTGGTGCGCCGTTCCGCATGTCCAAGCGCGCCGGTAATTTTGTCACCCTGCGTGACCTGATCGACGAGTTGGGCGAAAACGGCAAGGATATCGTCCGTTTCATCATGTTGACGCGCAAGAGCGACAGCCAGATGGATTTTGATCTCGACAAGGCGCTTGAGCAATCTCGCGATAACCCGGTGTTTTATGTGCAATATGCACATGCGCGTTGTCATTCGGTGCTGCGCAATGCCTGCGATGTCTTGAGCGAGTCAAAATTGACCGCCGAAAATCTGGCCAAAGCCGACCTTGGCGTGTCGGTGGTGATCGCTCAAACCCTCAAGATCTCT
>JBBDOA010000048.1:0-6510 GCA_040877275.1 Rhodospirillales bacterium
GCCCGATGTCTATGTCATCGGCGATTCCGCACTGGCCGATCCGCTGCCCAAAGCCGGCTCTACCGCTGCCAGTCAGGCCCGTGTTGCGGTCGAACATATCATCGCCAGCCTGACCGGCACCTCCGCACCGACGCCGTCATGGATTGCCAACTGCTATTCGCTGGCCGCCCCTGATTACGGCATCCGACTCGGTGCTGCCTATGCCTACGAGGATGGCCATGTCACGCGCCCCGGCACGGATTTTTCCGAGTTGGGTGCATCCGCCGAAACACGTTTGGCCGACGCCCGCTATGCCGAGAACTGGCTGCAGCGGATCAAGGGCGAAATCTGGGGTTAGCCTCCCCGGTTATTCGAATTCCATCTGCACGAAAACCCGCCCGGCGTTGCGTGTTGCCAGCTGCTCGAACGTATCGAGATGCCGATACGGTGACTGATCCACGTAATAGGCTTTATCCAGCCCGCCCCCGGCTTGCAGATGCTCCGCGATCTTGCCCCTGAGATAGACCAGATAATCGCGCGTATAGCGGCGCACCTGCGCCATGTTGGTCGGATGGCCGTGACCGGGGATAACGTAGGTCGCACCAAGTGCCTCGAACGGTCCTTCCCAGGTTTCGACCCAGGCTTTGGTGCTGGTATCGTCAAAGATCGGCAGCATCCGCTCATGAAAGGCCATGTCGCCGGCAATCACCAGTGACTGCTCGGCCAACCATACCTGAATGTCGCCCGGACTGTGCGCCGGTCCCAGATACAACACGTCGATCTTGAAGCGGCCCATGGCAATCGGATGTTTGTCCGTAAACGTCTGCGTCGGCCCCTGAATTCTGGTGCCGTCAGCGCGATCCTTCAGGCTGGCCTTTGCCGCATCAATAATCTGTCTGGCCTTATGATCGAAATCCTTTGCCGCGTCGACATGCGCCAGAATCGGCACCTTCTGTTCAATCCAGTAACTGTTGCCGAGCATGGCATGGCCCTGGCCGTTTTCATTGATCACCAGTTTGACGGGCTCTGCCGTGATCTTTTTGATCTCGTCATGCAGCGCCTTGGCCAGCAGATAGGCACCGCCGCCGTTGATGACGATAACGCCGTCGCCGGTGACGATAAAACTGAGGTTGTTGTTGTGACCGGCATTCTCATAGGTCGCTGGTGCCGTTGCACCAATGGCCGACCAGACATGAGGGATCACTTCAACCGGTTTCGAATACAGCATCGAACCTGGATATTGATCGGCGATGTCTTCGCTGGCGCTGGCCGGTGCGGCCAGAAACCCGATGCAGAACAGTGTCAGAATGATACGCATGCTTACCTCCCGTGCAGGGAGTATGGCGCAACAATTAAGAATAATCGAATATGAAATGCGGTTATTCGGCGGGCTGCACTTCGGTTACGCGCGGCGAAAGTTCCCGGCGCACCAGAAAGTCCCCGATCATGGCGCCGATGAAAATGGAGCCGACCGCCAGGATTGAGCCGAATGACAGTGTGCTCAGCCCGGACAGGCCTTCCCCGACCGTGCAGCCGAGGGCCAGCACGCCGCCAAATCCCATCAACGCCGCGCCAAGCGCATAGCGCAGCAGCTGGTGCGGTGTCTCAAACCCCTGCAGGGTCCATTCGCCCTTGATCATGGTGACGACAAAGGCCCCGATCATGACGCCGGCGACAGCAAGGATGCCGAAGTTGGCGGAAGCCCCGGTATAGGTCATCAGATACTGGATGGCGTTGCCGACGGGCACCGTGAAGGTCAGGGATTCCGTGCGGACCGGCTCGAACTCATCATAGCCGAGCACGCCGGTGACGTACCAACCGGCCGTGATCAGTGCGCCGACGCCGAGCCCGGTCAGTACCGGAGTGATCCGGCGCTGGATCCCGGACCTGAGCGCGACGGCAAGCGCCAGCAGAATGAACAATACCGTCATCAGCAGCGGCACCGTTTCCGGATGGCCACTGAGAACGCCGAGCGACTGCGACGTGTAGCCGAGCGCTTCCAGATTGTAGGTGCCGATCCCCTCAAGCGCGGTACGCGGCACGGCCAGAATACCTCTGAGCGTCATATAGGCGACAATGCCGAGAACGGAAATCACCACCGCCGAGCGCAGATTGCCGGTGGAAAGCAGGACGATATGCCGGGCACCGCAACCCCGGGCCAAAATCATGCCGATACCAAACAGCACGCCGCCGATGATCAGCGTCAGCCACATCAGGCTCGACGACAGATAGACGCTCCCGGAAACATCGAT
The DNA here is from genome assembly GCA_040877275.1 of Rhodospirillales bacterium. Classification (GTDB taxonomy): domain Bacteria; phylum Pseudomonadota; class Alphaproteobacteria; order Rhodospirillales; family Casp-alpha2; genus UBA4479. Next base: position 2,232 of record JBBDOA010000048.1, read on the forward strand.
GATGCCCAGAACGACCATCAACTGGGTCAGACCAACCGCCGTGGCGATGGCGACCGCCCAGGCACGCGCCTGGAAACCGATCCGCCGGGACAGCAGCTCAAGCACTGCCGAACGGAAGCAGAAAGCGCTGATCCGGGCAATCACGCCAAAACCGACGCCGATTACGAGGGCGCCGATCAGCAGGGCAGTACGGGGGTCCAGTTCACTCATGTCTCATCACTTTCGCCACAAGGGTGGTCTTTTAACAGAATATATTCATAAAATGCAATATAAAACTTTATATAAGTGTTGAATATGTATTTATACAATAAATTTTTGTTTATTAAGCTCGTGGCGGAAAATCTTGCCTTAAAAAAAAGCCGCGCAGGCAACCCTGCCTGTTTATGAAGCGCGGGCTGCCGGTTGATGCCGGCGGAACGTCGACGGGTCGGCATTGCGCCAGTGCATGGCGTATTCTTCCGGACAATCGTCACGCAGCAATTGCCCCTCCTCCAACGCCACCATCGATGTGCCACTCAGGTGCGGCTCACGGAAATTGATCATGTTCAGGGTGATCTCTTTTGGGGATTTAAGCCCCATCGCCCCCAGCATTTCGGCAAACCCGAGCAGGGTGTTGTCGTGGAAGTTGGCAACCCGCCTTGCCTTGTCACCGACATGCAGGCCCGACTGACGCCAGGGGTCCTGCGTTGCGACCCCTGTCGGACAACGGTTGGTATGACATGCCCGCGCCTGGATGCAGCCGATTGAAAACATGAAACCACGGGCTGAATTACACCAGTCGGCGCCGAGCGCGAAGGCCCTGGCCATATCCGCGCCGGAGACGATCTTGCCACTGGCACCAAGCTTGATTTTATCGCGAATACCGGCACCGATCAGGGCCATGTTGACGAAATGCAGACCGTCTCTGAGCGGCAATCCAAGGCTGTTCGAAAACTCGATCGGCGCCGCCCCGGTGCCGCCTTCCTTGCCGTCGATGACGATGAAATCGGGATAGCAGTTGCGCGCGAGCATCGCCTTGATGATCGCCATGAATTCGCGCCGATGGCCGACGCACAGTTTGAAGCCGACCGGCTTGCCGTTCGCCAGCTTGCGCAACTCAGCAATGAAGTCGATCAGCCCGAGCGGTGTTGAAAATGCTGAATGGGACGATGGTGAGATGCAGTCGACACCAACCGGAACACCGCGCGTTTCGGCAATCTCGGGTGATACCTTGGCGCCCGGCAGCATGCCGCCGTGGCCGGGCTTGGCCCCTTGCGACAGCTTGATCTCGATCATCTTGATCTGATCATCCTTGGCTTTCTCGGTGAACTGGACCCGATCAAACTTGCCGTCACTGGATCTACAGCCAAAATAGCCTGAACCGATTTCCCAGATGATATCGCCGCCGTTGGCCCGGTGGTAGGGCGAGATTCCGCCTTCGCCGGTGTCATGGGCAAAGCCGCCCATCGCTGCGCCGCGGTTCAGTGCGGCGATGGCATTGCCGCTGAGGGCACCGAAACTCATCGCCGAGATATTGAAAAGTGAACAGCTGTAAGGATGTTTGCAGTCGGCACCGCCGACCGTGACCCTGAGCGCCTGCGGGTCGATGTGTTCAGGCAGAACGGAATGGCTGAAAAAGGTGTAATTCGGCGCATAGACATCCTGCTGGGTGCCGAACGGAATGGTTTGCAGATCATTTTTGGCGCGTTGATAAACCAGCGAACGCTGCTCGCGATTGAACGGAAAGGCGTCTGCGTCACTTTCAATCAGGTACTGGCGGATTTCCGGGCGAATACCCTCGAACAGCCAGCGCATATGGGAAATCACCGGATAATTGCGCCACAGCGTGTGTCTGGTCTGCAAAACATCGTAAATACCGAGTGCCGCCAGCGGCCCGGCAATGGACAGGAACCAGATCCCGGCGTCGCTGCCGGTCAACAGCAGGATGACCCCGATGCCGACACCGATACCAGCGCCGATCAAAGCGAAAAACCTCCCCATCAGCTTTTCTCCCCCAGAAGTTTGCCGTCCGATCACAGGACGCGATACAGCATGATACTGACTGTATAGCGCGGCCTGATGAAGAATTTCTAAATCTCAGAATGCCCGGACGCCGCCGTCACTGCGGGGGTCGCATGCACCTTCCAGCACGCCATCGGCGTGGCGGACGACGGCACCGGCATGCCCCATGATCGAGGTAAATGGCTGGACCAGATCTACGGCATGACCCGCTGCCCTGAGTGCTTCAACGACACCCGGCTCGAACCGGCCCTCAAGTTTCAGGGTCGTGCTGTCCTCACCCCAGGTCCGGCCCAGCAGCCAACGCGGGGCCGTGACCGACGTCTGCAGCGCCTGCCCGAACATCGCGTAACGGGAATAAACCGCCGCCTGCGTCTGCGGCTGCCCCTCGCCGCCCATGGTGCCGTAACTCATGAGCCGCCCGTCATCAAACCGGGCCATGGCCGGGTTCAGGGTATGGAAAGGCCGTTTGCCCGGTGCCAGCACGTTCGGATGACTTGGATCCAGCGTGAAGCCGTGTCCCCGGTTCTGGAAGCAGATACCGGTTTCCGGCACAACGACGCCGGAGCCGAATTCCCAATAGATACTCTGGATAAACGACACGGCACGACCTTCGCCGTCAATCGCCCCCATCCAGATGGTGTCACCGGGCTTCGCCGGCTGCGGCCAGGGCAATGCTTTTTCGCTGTCGATATCAGCCGCCAGCGCGTCGAGAAACTCACCATCGAGCCAGTCCTTCGGGTCGACCGTCATCGCGGTCGGATCGGTCAGGTGTCGGTTCCTGAGCAGGAACGCCTGCTTGGTCGCCTCTACCAGACCGTGCAGGTGATCGAACCCCTCCGCTTCCGCAACACCAAGACGCTCGAACAACGCCAGTATCATCAGCGAACTGATACCCTGCGTCGGTGGCGGCATGTTATAGACCGTGCCTTGTGCAAGACGCACCGCAAGTGGGGTGACCTGCCTCGCGTGAAATCCCTGAAAGTCAGCCAGCCTGAGCGGGCTGCCGACTTTTTCCAGATAAGCCGCATTCCGTGCGGCAATGTCACCCCGGTAGAAATCCTCAAGACCGACCTCGGCCAGTCGTCGCAAGGTCTGGCCAAGGGTCGCCTGCTTCAGGACCGATCCGGCCTTCGGCGCATCCCCGCCAACCAGATAGTGATCGGCAAACCCGGGCACATCCTTAAGCTCAGCCAGCTTTTCGCGCGTCAGATCCTCCTGACCCTGCGTCACCGGGACCCCGTTCAGGGCATAGTGAATGGCGTCTTCCAGTAACATCGCCAGCGGCAGCTTGCCGGGCACCGCCTGCAATGCCTTTGCCCACCCGGCGATGGTCCCGCCAACGGTCAGCGCGGCATCCAGGCCTCGGGCCGGTATCGTCTCCATGCCCTTTTCGGCGTAATATGCGGGCGACGCCAGGGCCGCACTCCAGCCGGCCGCATCGATACCGATGGGCGCCTGGCCGGGTTCGGCAATCAGCCAGAATCCATCACCGCCGACCGCGTTCATATGCGGATAGACCACAGCGATCGCCGCCGCCGCCGCAACCATGGCTTCGACGGCATTGCCGCCTGATCTCAATATCCGCAACCCTGCTTCGGACGCAAGATGATGCGGTGCGGTGATCATGCCCCGCATTGCGGTCGGCGTTTGCAGCATTGGAACCTCTTGCTCACTGTGTTTGCGGGCGGATATTCGCGTGTTTCGATGCCTGCGCCCAGCATAGTTGCGGACGGGGCTGAATGCATCAAGTGCATCTATCTGATTTAACGCTGAAATACCGATGGCGAATTCGACACTTTACGTTCTACCTCGCGATGGTTGATCCTGTCTCCTGGAAACAGCTCAGGAGGAACCGGATGATTCGTACCGGCGATGCGAACCACCTCGAAACCTTAAAGGGGTGCCGGCCATGACGTTCTCGATCATTGCACGCTGCCGCAACACCGGCATGTACGGCGTTGCCGTCGCCTCATCAAGTCCGGCTGTCACGTCACGCTGTGCCTTTGCCGAAGCCGGCGTCGGCGCAGCGGCTTCACAAAACGTAACCGACCCGTCCCTGGGCCCGAGGGCACTTGGCCTGCTCCGAGCCGAAGCGGATTCACTGGAGGCCATCGAGACCCTGTTGGCCAGTTCCAGACACATGGAATACCGGCAGATCATGGTTATCGACCGCAAGGGCGATACGACAATTCATACGGGCGCAAAAGCGCTCGGCATTTCGGCCGATGCGGCGACCAAAAATGCGGCGGCAGCCGGCAATCTGCTCGCCAACCCGTCC
>JBBDOA010000049.1:0-6489 GCA_040877275.1 Rhodospirillales bacterium
AGTGGAATGCGCTGCTGCGCTCGGTGGCCGGATATCATGGTTATCGCCGTGAATGTCCGAGCGGCATGTCGCCCGAATCAGTGGCTGAGTTTATTCTTATGAACCCTGCCTTCACACGCTCTATTGCGTGCTGCATTCAACGAATTCGCAGTTTTATCGACCGGTTGGAACGCGAGCCGGAACTGATCGGAACGAAGCTTGATACCCGGCCGATTGCCGAACTTGAAGCACAATTGAGCATGCCCATCAGGCAAGCTATCGCTTCAGGGCTGCATGAATATCTGGATCTTGTTCAGATTAATCTGCAAAAATTTGCAGATAACATTTCGGTTTCATATTTCGGCGCTACACCTGCGGCCGACGATGAAGCAAAGTTGTAGGTCTTGATGGTAAAAGAGCTTCGCCGCCGCAGATCAGACGGGCCGACAGATTATCAGGCGGTGCTTGAGTCAATAGCCTTGCTTGTTAAAGACGACCTGAAGAAGGGCAAGGTTGCCAATTATATTCCGGCACTGGCGCGCGTGCCGAAATCAAAATTCGCCATGGCGGTTCGGTGCGTCGATGGTCGCGAGGCGACAGTCGGTGATGCCTTTGAGCCGTTCTCGATCCAGAGCGTGTCCAAGGTTTTTACGCTGATGATGGCGTTGCGCTGTGTCGGACCGAATCTATGGCACAGGGTCGGCAGAGAGCCATCCGGCACGCCGTTCAATTCGTTGATGCAGCTTGAATACGAAAACGGCATCCCCCGAAATCCGTTGATCAATGCCGGCGCGCACGTGGTGACGGATTGCATTCTGGAACACGAGCCGAAGGGCAAGCAGGCGATCCTGAATGAACTGCGCAAGCTGTCGGGCAACAGGAGTATCCAGTTTGACCGCGAAGTCGCCCGCTCTGAGCGCGATCATGGACACCGGAATGCGGCGATTGCTCATTTCCTGAAGGCACATGGCAATCTGCACGGCAAGGTGATCAGGGTTCTGGATGCCTATTTCCATCAATGTTCCATCGCCATGTCTTGTCAGAATCTGGCGCGTGCCGGATCTTTTCTCGCCAATGGCGGTGTTGACGTAAAAACCGGCCAGGTGATCATCACACCCCGGCGTGCCAAGCGCATCAATGCTGTGATGATGACCTGTGGTCTATACGATGCTGTCGGCAACTTTGCCTATCGTGTCGGCATTCCGGCAAAAAGTGGTGTGGGGGGCGGGATCCTCGGCATTATCCCGGGCGTTCTTAGTGTCGCTGTTTGGTCACCTGGCCTGGACGCCAGCGGCAATTCCCATGCCGGCGTCAGGGCGCTGGAAGCTTTTACCAATAAAATCGGCAAATCAGTCTTTTAAATCATTGTTTGTGCCTGCATTAGCCCTGCACCGGTCGGACATCGACGGCGACCTCGATTTTCTGCGCGCCGCCACCCAGCACCATGCCGTTGATCGGGCTGACGTCACCGTAATCGCGACCCCAGGCAACGGTGATGTGTTCATCACCCGGCAGCAGGTTATTGGTCGGGTCAAGATCGACCCAGCCGTGATCCGGGACCCATACGGCAAGCCATGCATGCGACGCGTCGGCGCCAATTTTCTTTTCCTGGCCTTCGGGCGGGTGAGTGCGCAGATAACCGCTGACATAGCGTGCCGGCAGGCCAAGGGATCGAAGGCAGGCGATCTGCAGATGGGCAAAATCCTGGCAAACGCCTCGCTTGTCGACCAGCACCTGGTCAATCGGTGTTGAGATATCGGTAACCCCGCCTTCGTACTTGAATTCGTTAAAGATACGCGACATCAGATCAATGGCACCGGAAAGCACGGGGCAACCCGGCGGGAAGGATTTTCCGGCATAATCTGCGGCATCCCTTGAGGCGGTGAACGGAGATTCAAAGATATACTGCTGCGCATCAAGGGCTTCCCGTGACGTCTGCCTGCCCGCAGCCGCAGGCACTTGCTCCCAGGGCAGGGTTGTTTGTGCATCGGGTATTTGGGCTGGGGAGACGGCGACCCTGGCCGTAGAGATAATATTCAGTTTGTTGTGCGGCTCTTCAACCGTCAGGTAGGCCGTTGGGTTCCCGAAAAAATCAACATTCTCCTGGTTGAGAGTTGGCGCCGGTGCGACCATCAGGGAATAGCTGTGGGTGATCTGGTTTGGCGTCATGCGCGGTGCAAGATGAAGGAGATGCTGTGAAATGGAAACGCTCAAGCCATAGGTAAATGTTGTGCGATGGCTGATGTCGTAGATCACGGCACCACTCCGCCGGAAGACGTGCTTCGGGTCGGCATCACATGGCTGAAATACTTCCTGGCCAGCGCGTCAGACACTTCATAAGTCTGGGTCTCCAGGGTCTCGACAAATTTGTTGAGCTCAAGCCTGCGTCCGACCTTGCTGCGTTGCGCACAAAGAGCATTGATGTCCGCCAGCCGCAACTGGCTGATCATGGCGACGACCAGATGCTGCTCACGCGTCAGAACGGCGCTTTCGGTGTCATGGGGGAGGGCCTCAATGTGTTCGGCAATGGCTTCAATCTGAAAGGCTATTGAGCGCGGGTTTGAATTGTCGGTCAGCAGAAGATCAATAACCGCCGGTAATTGCACGCTGGACAGATACCGGGTGCGGTATGTCATCGTACTGTCGCCGAGTTCCAGCATGAGATCGAGACGGCCTTCGCCGGCCGGGTTGCCCTCAATCGCCATTTCGCGGATGAGCTTGGCCATATACGTAGCCCGTTCGACACGGCGGCCAGTATCAAGCAGGCGCCAGCCGAGGCTCCGCGTCATGTTTTCCATCTGCATGCCGCTGAAGGCGGCAAGGTCTTCAAGGATTTGATTGAGCAACGCCAGTCCGTCATCGACATCAAGTCTGATCTTTGATGCGTGATTATGCGCGCGCTGGGAAATGCCGATCAGAATCCGCCAGGAATCCATGCTCAATCTTTCGCGGACCAGCGATGCGGTGCGCTTGAGATTGCCCAGAAGTTCCAGAAGACCGTTCGCCGGTCCGCGTTCGAAAAGCAGTGCCGCGACTTCGCGCTCAACAGCCAGAATGCCGCTGGCGGCCGCTTTACGGGCGGTACGCTGGCGCAGATATCCAAACTCGACCAGAATGTTGGTCAGGCGCGTCAGGGTCTGCGGGTCATCACCTGCACCCGCTTCACCGGCGAGCCTGAGGATCATGGAACGCAACAGTCGGACTGAATTTTCTGTGCGCTCGGCATAGCGGCCAAGCCAGAACAGGTTATCGGCGACACGACTTGGCAAGTCATTGCCGCTTCGACGCAGGACCACAGCCTGTCCGGGTGAGGCCAGTCTGGAGAATGTGCTGACCGGTTTGTCGGACTGCACCCAGGTGTCCTTGCTGGCATCACCCTGCTGCATTGAAACGGACCGGGAATCAAACCCGTCCGTGGTTCTGGTCAGACCGCCAGGCATGACACGGTAACTGTCACCATCGGCACAGACATAGACACGCAAGGCCATCGGTCTCGGTTCCAGCTGGCCCTGCCGCCAAACGGGCGAGGTTGAGAGCGTCAGGGTTTCCTGTCCGAAATATTCAACACCCCGGCGATTCAGGCGTTGCAGGATTTCCTCACGGTGTGATCCGACCGCTTCACCAGGCATCATGGCTTTGATATTGTCGTTGAGGATAGAGCTGTTGGAGAACGTCGGTCGGATGATCAACCGGTCCAGGTTTTTGATGACGTAATCCCGTTCCTTTTGTTGACCGCACCACCATGTCGCCAGCGAGGGGATGAGAAGCTCTTCATTGAACAGCTTCCGGCATAACCCCGGCAGGAAGCTCATCAGGGCTTCGCATTCGACGACGCCGCTACCCAAACTGTTGGCAATGACAACGTTACCGGCGCGAACCGCCGCCACCAGCCCGGCGACGCCGAGCAGGGAATCGGTCTTGAGTTCCAGCGGATCGCAGAAGTCACCGTCAACCCGCCTGAAAATCAGATCGACCTGTTTCAGGCCATTCAGGGTCTTCAGATAGACCTTGTTGTCGCGAACCGTGAGATCGGCCCCTTCAACCAGTGGAAAACCGAGATAGCGGGCCAGATAAGCATGCTCAAAAAAGGTTTCGTTGTGCGGCCCCGGCGTCAGGAGGACGATCAGGGGGTCATCCTTGCCTGTTTGTGCAACGAGATTGTCGCTCAGCGCCTGGAAAAAGCCGGCCAGTCGATGCACCTGGGCATCACGAAAGATGTTGGGCAGGGTGCGTGCCAGCACGACGCGGTTCTCAAGTGCATAGCCGGCCCCCGACGGTGCCTGGGTGCGGTCACTCAGGACCCACCACCGATGATCCGATGCCCGGGCAATATCGAATGCGACAAAGTTAAGGTGAATGCCGCCGGGCGGGCGTATGCCGTGCAAGGGACGGAGGAAGTTTCGATTGCCAAAAATCAGCGGTGCCGGCAACAGTTCCCGTGTCAGCAGGGATTGTTCATCGTAAATATCCGAAACGATGGCATTCAGCAACCGGGCGCGCTGGATCAGACCGGCTTCGAGATGCTGCCATTCTTCGGCATCGACCAGCATCGGTATCGGGTCCATACGCCAGGGCCGCACGGAATCCCCGGTTTCGTCATAGACGTTGTATGTCGTGCCGTTTTCCTGAATCAGTCGCTGTGCAGTATCCCAATAGTGCTGCAATTCCTTGTCAGGCACTTCCCCGAGTTCACTCAGGAAATCACGCCAATGCGGTCTGATCCCGGAAACAGGGTCCATCATCTCGTCAAACAGCCCCGGCACCGGTGTGTACGCAGTGGTCAGCGATGGTTGTGGCAAGTTGTTATTGGGGGTCCTTCTTGTATCGTTCACGCGTCACTCTCCAGAATCGGTGCGGCGAAACCAGAATAAGAGATCGGCGTGCTTGCGGCTAGCCCGTTTCGTGTTTCCTGGCGCGCCTGAGATCAAGCGTCATCGGAAATTCATCGCTGCTGAGCGGTATTGGCGCTTCTGACTGCCCCGGCGTGTGTCCGGTTTCGAAGAAGCGCGCCAGACGGCGGCTTTCCGCTTCATAGGCATTGACCGGAAAATGCTCAAAGTTTCGTCCACCCGGATGTGCCACGTGATAGGTGCAGCCGGCAACAACCCGGCTGGTCCAGGTATCGAACAGATCAAAAACCAGCGGGGCATCAATCGCAACGGTCGGATGCAGGGCGGATGCCGGTTTCCATGCCCGGTAGCGGACTCCGGCAAAGTACTCACCGTTTTTGCCGCTGGATTGCAGCGGGACACGGTAGCCGTTGCAGCCGAGGATATAGCGGCTGTCGGTAAGCCCGTTGACCCGAACCTGCAGGCGCTCCACCGATGAATCGACATAGCGGACCGTGCCGCCAACGGCACCTTCCTCTCCCATCACGTGCCACGGTTCCAGCGCCTGGCGCAGTTCGATCTCGATCTGGCGGTACCGGGCGGCACCGTAACGGGGGAAGCGGAACTCGAAATGCGGTGCGAACCAGTCCGCTTCGAACGGAAGGCCGGCCAAACGCGTGTCTTCGATGACATCTTCAAAATCTGCCCATACCGCATGCGGCAGCATGAAGCGGTCGTGCAACTCCGTGCCCCAACGGACCAGCGGCCCTGAATAGGGGGTTTCCCAAAAGCGTGCGATCAGGCCTCTCAGCAGCAGTTGCTGTGCCAGGCTCATTTCCGCATGTGGTGGCATTTCGAATGCACGGAATTCGACCAGACCCAGTCGGCCGGTCGGTCCGTCGGGAGAATACAGCTTGTCGATACAGATTTCAGTTCTGTGCGTGTTGCCGGAAACGTCGATCAGCAGATTGCGCAAAATCCGGTCTATCAGCCAGGGCGGGCAGTCGGTGCCTGCCGGCGGAATCTGCTGCAGGGCAATTTCCAGTTCATACAGGCTGTCGTGCCTGGCCTCGTCGATCCGCGGTGCCTGGCTGGTCGGACCGATAAACATGCCGGAGAACAAATAGCTGAGACTTGGATGGTGCTGCCAATAGGTCACCAGGCTTTTTAGCAGATCAGGGCGGCGCAAAAACGGACTGTCTGCTGCCGTAGCGCCTCCACCGACAACATGGTTGCCGCCGCCGGTTCCGGTGTGGCGGCCATCAAGCATGAATTTTTCGGTGCCGAGCCGGGTCAGACGTGCTTCTTCGTACAGTGTTTTGGTGATATCAACCAGTTCGTTCCAGTCATGGGCCGGCTGGATATTAACCTCTAGGACACCCGGATCAGGCGTTACCTTGATGCAGTTCAGGCGTGGATCATTGGGTGGGCCATAGCCTTCGATGTGGACCGGAAGACCGGTCTCGGCGACGGCATCTTCAATGGCCGCGATCAGATCAAGATAATCCTCAAGCGTTTCCGTTGGCGGCATAAAGACACACAGCCGCCCGTCGCGGGGCTCAACGGTCATCGCTGCCCGCACCCGCCCCTTTTTGCCGCCAAGGCTCTGCTCTGTGATCTGCTGACGATTGGCTGCCGGTTGCTCGCTGCCGCTCAGATACGGTTGGCGTTGGGCATCCGG
>JBBDOA010000050.1:0-6479 GCA_040877275.1 Rhodospirillales bacterium
AATCGCTTGCCGTTCGGCCTTGCTGCCTATGCCTTTACGTCGTCGGGAGAGACGGCTCAACGCCTCGGACATCAGGTTGAAAGCGGGATGCTGACGATCAACCATATGGGACTTGCGCTGCCGGAAGTGCCGTTTGGCGGGATCAAGGATTCCGGCTATGGTACCGAGGGCGGCTCGGGGGCTGTCGAGGCGTATCTCGAGACCCGGTTTGTGACGACAATGGCGTGATTTTTGACGGGCCGGTTTTCCGAAAGGCCTTGTCTTTTCGTTCAAGGATAAATGGAAGGCAACCATGATTGAGGTTATTCCGCTTAAAGATGAGGCATTCGGCGCTGTTCTTTCAGGCGTCTCGACATCGCAACCGTTGAGCGATGACGAGATTGAACAGATCAAGGATGCACTGGCCGAGCATACCGCTGTCGTCATCAATGATCTGGACGAGAACCCGGATTGGCTGCTGACGCTCGGTCGTGGTTTCGGGCCGTTGCAGCCGCATATCCTTGATCAGTACCATCACCCGAATTCGTCCGAGATGTCGATCATCACCGCCAACATGGGCAATCAGGAAAGCCGCACGACGAAGAAGCCGGCCGGTGCGTTCTGGCATTCCGACCAGTCATATCTGGCGACCCCGTCGGATGCGATCATGCTTTATTCAACGCACGTGCCGTCTGATGGTGGCGACACCATGGTTGCCAATACCCAGCTTGCCTATGACGGGCTGTCCGATGCGATGAAACAACGGATCGCGGGGCTGATCGGTATTCACCGCTACGGCTACCGGGGCGGCGAGGCGGTGACGCACCTGAACGATGAACAGCGAAAGAAGACGCCGGATGTCGAACATCCTGTGGTGCGGACCCATCCCAGGAACGGAAAGAAAATTCTCTACGTCAATCCGGGTTTCACCATGAGCATCAAGGGCATGTCTGCAGATGAGAGCGATGCACTGCTTGAAGAATTGTTCGAGCACGAACTGAAACCGGAATTCCGCTACACGCACAAATGGTCGAAGGGACAGCTTGCGATCCTCGACAACCGTCAGTCGATGCACTGTGCGGTGGCCGGCTACAAGGATCCGATGCGTAAGCTCAGAATGATTGTCGGCTGCACCGATGCGGAGATCCTTGCGGCCTGATTGGTGCGCGGTCGTCGTCCCGAACCTGATTCAGGACCGATCAATAATTTTCGCTTAAACGCGCTTGCGTTTGGCGTTGAGCCAATCCAGCCGACGCTCAAGGTCTTCGATTTCGCGGTCCAGCCATTCAGTCAGATGCACTGAATCTGCGGCATGATGCGCGCGCAGATCTTCAAGTCGCGCCAGTTCACTTTCAGCGGTGTCAGACAGCAAATCCAGCTGCAACACCCGTTCATCCGCATCCAGCAGATCCATGAAGCGGAATTTGAGGGCGATGACGAGCTTGTTCAGATCGTTCTCGGCGGTCTTGATCTTTGCCGTCAGCAGCGCCCTGAGTTCGGAAAGGCCCTGTTCGGTAATTTTCAGTACGGCCTTGTCTTTCTCGCCGGAAATCGGCGTTACCAGCCCTTCGTGTTTCAGCAGTTCGATCGACGTTCCGAGCACATCCAGCGACGGTCCCATGACGTGGGTCACGAAATGCCGGACCCCGGATGCCAGTTCCGCATAGGCAACAGGGCCGTCGGCCAGAATGCCGAGCGCACATAGCCGGGTCGCTTCTTTCGGGGTTAACGTGTTATCGGCGTACATAACTGTTCTCCGTTCACCCCTTCAATATAGGCTTATGTGCGCCGATTGTCCATGAGAACGATTCTCAATAACTGAAATCAGCTATCGCGCAGGCCTTGCTCGCTGACCATGACCTCTGTTTCATCCAGCGATTTTTCGGCGATATCGAAGATTTCATCAATTTCCGCGTCGGTGGTGATGAGCGGCGGACAGAACGCCAGATTGTCACCGATGGCGCGGACGATCAGACCATTCTCCAGACAGCGTCCTTCGGCAATCGCGCCGACCTTTTTCGCGGCTTCGAACGGGATTTTCGACGGCTTGTCCTTCATCAGTTCAAGCGCGCCCATCAGGCCACACGAGCGGGCATTGCCGACCAGCGGATGCGCACCGAGTTTGGCCAGGCGGTCTGCGAAATGTCCCATGGTTGAGCGGACATGGCCGACGATATCCCGTTCCTCGTATATTTTCAGGGTCTCGAGCGCCACGGCGGCGGCAACCGGGTGCCCGCCATAGGTTGAACCATGGCCGAATATGCCCAGTTTTTCGCTCTGGCCGACCATCGCCTGATACACCTTGTCGGAAATCATCAGCGCCGAGATCGGCAGATATGCGGATGACAACTGCTTGGCGCAGGACAGGAAATCGGGATCCAGATCAAAGGTTTCCGATCCCCACATGTTGCCGGTACGGCCGAAACCGTTGATGACTTCATCGGCAACCAGCAGCACGTCATATTTTTTCAGTACTTTCTGAATTTTTGCGTAATAGGTTTTCGGCGGCACAATCACACCGCCGGCACCCATGACCGGTTCGCAGAACATGGCGGCGACGGTATCCGGCCCTTCGTCGACGATCATCTTTTCCAGATCCTCGGCGCAGCGCGTGGCAAACTGCTCTTCGCTCTCGCCTTCCTTACCTTCACGGTAATAATGCGGACAAGTGGTGTGCAGGATGCCGTTGATCGGCAGGTCGAAATCACCATGCAGATGCGGCAATCCGGTCAGACTGGCTGATGCGACGGTAACGCCGTGATAGCCGCGTATCCGGGAAATGATTTTCTTCTTTTCCGGTTTGCCGATGGCGTTGTGGTAATACCAGATCAGTTTGACGGCGAGGTCGGTCGCTTCCGATCCGGAATTGGCAAACAAAACCTTGTTCAGTCGGCCCGGCGCAATTGACACCAGCTTTTCGGCCAGATCGATGACGACATCGGCGGAACGGTGGTTGAAGCCATGGTAATAAGCGAGCCGCCCCATCGCTTCCGTGGCGGCATCAATCAGGCGTTGTTCACCAAAGCCCAAGCTGACGCACCACAGACCGGACAAGCCTTCGATATAGCTTTTGCCGCTGTCGTCAAATACCCGGATACCGGCACCGCGATTGATCACCAGCGGCCCCTTGGTCTCATGGGCCTTGAGGTTGGTATAGCCATGGACGTGATAGGCGATATCGCGTGCCTGTGCCGAGTTGCCGATCGCAGTCATGTAATCCTCCGGGTCAAATGGTGCTGCCGCACCATGAAATGGTTTTCATGCATACCCATGCCGTGACTCCTGCGGGTCTGCAAGGTCCAAAATCGGGAATTTCTATAGGCCATGTGGAATAAGTTTATTGCCGCTCTGCCGACCGCCTGTCGCGGGCACGCGGGTCAAGGGCATCCTGCAGCCCGTCGCCGATAAAGTTGAAGGCAATGACCGTTACGAAAATCAGCAGCCCCGGATAAAAGGCGAGGCCGGGGGCCTCCCAGATCGTTTCCTGGGCGCCTGTCAGTAAATTGCCCCAGCTTGGCAGTGGCGGCTGAATACCGAGACCAAGAAAACTCAGAACCGATTCCAGCAAGATCACATTGCCGACCGATAATGTCGTCGCGACGATGATCGGCGACGCCAGATTGGGCAGGATGTGCCGGAACATGATCCGCGCTGACCCTGCACCCTGCGCCCGGGCAGCCATGATGAAGGGGCGGGTCTTGAGGCTTAGGGTGCTGGCCCTGACCAGTCGGGCAACGGTGGTCCAGCCGACCAGCGCGACGATGGCGATGATACGATAGAGGCTGACGTTTTCAGCGCTGACGATGCTCTCTGGCAATCCCAGTTTGCCGAGGTCGACGGCTGCCAGCACGATCAGCAAGGGCAGCACCGGCAGGGCGATGACGCCGTCGGTGACGCGCATGATAAAGGCATCCGTGCGGCCGCCCATATAACCGGCAAACAGTCCGATTGCGGTGCCGATGATGGCGGCGGTGATCGTTGCCGTCAGGCCGACAAAAAGGGATACGCGGCCCCCCTGTAATAGCCGGACCAGAACATCGCGGCCAAGCGCATCGGTGCCGAGCGGATGTGCGGCGGATGCCGGCGCATAGCGTGCCAGCAAATCAACGGCGTCGGCGTCGATGCCGAGCATGGTTTCGATCAAAGGGGCGAGCAGGGCCAGAGCGATCAGCACCGCCAGTATGATGCTACTGACAACGGCTAGGCGGTGACGCATGAAACGGTTGAGCACACTGTTCTCGCCAATCCCGGCTGTGAGTGTTGCGGTCGTGCTCATGCGTCCAGATCTCCGAACGAAATCCTCGGATCAAGACCGGCATAGGCGACATCGGCCAGCAGATTGCCGATCAGCGTCAATCCCGTCGCCATCAGCAGCCCGACCAGCGCCAGATTGTAATCATTGCCCATGATCGCATCAAAGATCAGCTTGCCCATACCCGGATAGGCAAACACGGTTTCAGTGATCAGGGCGCCGGAAAACAGCATGCCCAGATCAAGTGCGATCACCGTGACAACCGGAATCATGGCGTTCCTGAGGGCATGGCCAAGCACGACGCGGGGCTCGCTCAAGCCTTTTGCTCTGGCGGTACGGATGTAATCCTGTCGCAGGGTTTCGATCATTGATGCGCGCATGAACCGGGTATGACCACCGATACCGGCGATGGTCAGACTGGCAACCGGTAAGATCAGATACTGCGCCTTGCCCCAGAACGAAGTGACGCCGGCGGAATCCGCTGTACCGCCGGCCGGCAGCCAGCCAAGCAAAACCGCGAAGACCAGAATCAGCAAGATCCCAAGCCAGAACGGCGGTATGGAAATCCCGGCGAAGGCGGTCAGGTTGATGCCGTAATCGGCCAGCGAATAGGGGCGGGTTGCGGCGAAAATGCCGGCGGGGAGGGCAATCAGCAGGGCCAGAGCCAGGGCCGACAGCAACAGGATCAGTGTGTTCGAGAGGGCCGGTAGAATCACCTGCAAGACGGGCTGCGCATAGAGTCTGGAATAACCCAGATCGCCGGACAGTGCAGCGCCAAGCCAGTTCAGATAACGCGACCACAAGGGCTGATCCAGGCCGTATATCTGCCTGAGCCGGTCCGCATCTTCTGAGGTGATTTTCGGGTCGGCGGAGATCATCAGATCGATGGGGTCGCCCGGCATCAGACCGATCAGGCCGTAGATGATGAACGACATCACAAACAGCACAATCAGTGAATGGATCGCTCGGCGGATCAGAAATGCTGTCATGGCGTCAGCCTAGCATCGTCTGCGAGCAAGCGGAAAACGAAAGTGCATGAGAATTCATTCCCCCTCACCCGGCGCTACGCGCCTCCCTGTCCCCGAGGGAGAGGGGTTACGGATTGGCCGACCAGTCCTCAACCCAGAGCGTCGAGGGGAACTGATGACCGGTCGGTTTGAGGCCGTTCAGCCATTTCGGCATGATGTACGAATTGGCTCGGAAATAGAGCGGCAGTGCCGGTAGCTCGGTAGCGTAAATCTGCTGCAACCGGTGCCAGAGTTTCTTTCGCTTGTCGCGATCCAGTTCGGTTTCAATCTGTTCCAGCAGCGCGTCCATTTCCTTGTTCCTGAAGCCGGTATAGTTCTGACCGCTCCAGTTATTATCAAGCGTTGGAATTTCTTTGGAATGCAGCGTTGTCCGGGGCACGCTTTCCGGCGAAGAAATCCATGCGAACATGGCCATCGCCTGAAACTTGCGTTTGGTTATCGTTTCCCCGAACAGCACACGCGCCGGTTCGTTCCTGATCCGGATGTCGATGCCGGCTGATTTCCATTGGCTTTGCAAGACCTGCTCGACCAGTTCCCGGGTTCTGTTGCCGGCCGTCGTCATGATTTCAAAGCGGAGCGGCTCGCCCGCCTGATTGATGCGTATGCCGTTCTTTTTCGCGCCCCATCCGACATCCTGCAAAAGGGCATCGGCTTTGTTCGGATCAAAATCATAATGCGGGATATTGTCGGCATAAATCCAGTCGAGCGGATTAACGTTGGTATGCGCAACCGGTTGTTTGCCGCCGAACAGTTTTTCCGAGATCACTTTGCGGTCAAGGGCATACATCAGAGCCTGCCGCACCCGGATGTCGGCAAGAATGGGGTTATCGAGCATCAGATCAATGTGCTCGTAAATCAGTCCGGGCATATAAACGATGTTGAATTTCTTGCTGTGTCTTTTCTCGAAGGCGAGGGCCTGATCCACATTCAGTCCCAATTCACCGGAAATCATATCGATGCCGCCGGACAGCAGATTGGCTTCCAGCGTTGTCGTGTTTTCAAACACGCGCACGGTGATTTTATCGAAAGCCGGTTTCTTGCCCCACCATTGCGGATTGCGCTCGAAGACCATGTGCGATCCGGTTTGCGCCGACGTCATCCGGTAGGGGCCCATGAACAGGCCCGGATTGGTAGCATCGGTATCGAAGGCCGTCCGGGTCCGGTACGCTTCCGGGTCCTTGAATTTTGCGCGCTCGATATGTGCCGGCAAAAGTTCCAGC
>JBBDOA010000051.1:0-6473 GCA_040877275.1 Rhodospirillales bacterium
GCGCAGGCGGGGACCCAGACTAACCGTCAATCTGGGTCCCCGCCTGCGCGGGGATGACGGGGTACGATTGACCGGGACAACTTATTTTTACCAATTCAGAATTTTCGGATCGGATTCCTGGACTTTACCCACCAGGGGCCACGCCTGACCGCACGGATGAAAATCCGGTGTCACGTCTGGCCCGTGTTCTGCTATGACTGATCGATGAACGCCGCTCCGGGTATGTCCACTGTGATCGTTTGTATCTTTGTTGCCACCTATCTGGGCATGGCGCTCGGGCGCGTGCCCGGTCTCAGGATCGAGCGGACCGGGATCGCCCTGCTGGCCGTCGCCGCCCTGCTGGCGAGCGGGGCCATTGATATCGCCGATATCGGCGCCGCGCAGGATGCGCCGACCCTGGTCATGTTGTTCGCCCTGATGATCCTCTCGGCGCAGTTCGCCAACGCCGGTTTCTATGACGTGTGCGCCCGACGCATCACCCTGTCCACGGCCAGTCCGAAGGTCATGCTGGCGCTGACGGTGCTGATTTCAGGGCTGCTGTCGGCGATCCTGACCAACGACATCGTGGCTTTTGCGATGACGCCGTTTCTGTGTCATGGCCTGGCGGCGCGTCGGATCGACCCGCGCCCGTTCCTGATCGGCCTCGCCGGCGGCTGCAATGCCGGGTCGGCGGCGACGCTGATCGGCAACCCGCAGAATATCCTGATCGGCGAAGCGGGCGGTCTCGACTTCTGGGCGTTCGTGTCCGTGTGCGGCCCGCCGGCGCTGCTGGCGATGGTCATCGTTTATCTTTGCGTCAGCCGGATCTGGCGGGACGAACTGAGGACGTCCGGAAGCATCCCGGACGACATGCCGGCAATCGAGGCCGACCGCGGTCAGATCATCAAGGGTGTGCTGGTCATGGTTTTACTGGTGGCACTGTTCACGACGCCGCTGCCGCGTGCGGTCAGCGCGTTGGCGCTGGCGGCCTTGCTGCTGGTCAGCCGCCGGATGGCCAGCCGGGAAATGATCGGTGCCGTCGACTGGCATCTGTTGCTGTTGTTCGGCTGTCTGTTCACGGTGACGGCGGCATTCTCCGGGACCGGATTTGCCGCAGACGGGCTGGCATGGCTTGGCGATGCCGGATTGCTGCCGGGCAGCATCAGTGTGCTGGCACCGCTGTCGCTGCTGCTCAGCAACGGTATCGGCAATGTGCCGGCGGTTATTCTGATCATCACCATCTGGCCGGACGCCCCCGAAGGTGTGCTCTATGGTCTGGCGCTGCTCAGCACGCTGGCCGGCAATCTTTTGCTGGTCGGCAGCCTGGCCAACCTGATCGTCGCCGAGCGGGCCAGAGCGTCAGGCGTCATCCTCGGGTTCAGGGATTTCGCCCGTGCCGGCATTCCGATGACACTGATCTCGATGGCGGCGGCGGCGCTGTGGCTGTGGGCCGGTGGCTGGCTCAGCCTGACCGGTTGATGCCGTCGAAGGCCGCCGTCTTGTAGCATTCGGCGAAGGTCGGATAATTGAAGACGGTATCGATCAGATAATCGATGCTGCCGCCCAGCGACATCACCGCCTGGCCGATGTGGATCAGCTCGCAGGCACCGTCGCCGATGATATGCACGCCGAGCAACTGGCGCGTATCCGGGTCGAACAGCAGTTTCAGCAGGCCGGCCTGATCGCCGACGATCTGGCCCCGGGCGATTTCCTTATAGGCGGCGCGGCCGACTTCATAGGGTGTGCCGGCCTCGGTCAGTTCCTGCTCGTTTTTGCCGACCACGGAAATTTCCGGAATGGTATAGATGCCATAGGGCAGCAGATCTGGGAAACTGTGCGCTTCGACGCCGAAGGCATGGCAGGCGGCGAGCCGGCCCTGCTCCATCGAGGTCGAGGCCAGGCTCGGAAAGCCGATCACGTCGCCGACGGCATAGATATGCTCGACGTCGGTTTGGTACTGGGCGTTGACGGTGATGCGGCCGCGCGCGTCAGCGGGAATGCCGGCGGCCGGCAGGTTGAGCGTCTCCGTCGCCCCGGTGCGGCCGATGGAATACAGAACTGTTTCACAGACGATGTGCTTGCCGCTTTCGAGATGGATGTGGACCTTCTGGCCGCGCTCGCCATCGGCAAGTGCGATGCCGCTGACTTCCTCGCCAAGCCGCAGCGTGACCCGTTCCTGACGCATCAGATGGGCCAGCGTATCGATCACCTCCTCGTCGACGAACGGCAACAGCCGGGTCCGCTTGTCGATAACGGTGACGCGAACGCCGAGCGTCGCGAAGATGGTCGCGTATTCGATGCCGATGACCCCGGCGCCGACAACGACCAGACTTTTCGGCAGTGTCTTCAATTCCAGAATATCGTCACTGGTAAAAATATGTTCGCCGTCAAAGGCGATGTTGGAATCTTTGGTCGTCGCCGTGCCGACGGCAATGACGACGTTGGCGGCGCTGACTTCCGATGTCGGGCCGCCGCCGGTTTTGCAGAGCGAGAGACGATGCGGGTCGATGAACGCGGCATCGGCCTCGATGATCCGGATGTCGTTTCTGAGCATCTGGTGGCGCGCCACGTCGGTGCCGATCTGGCGCACATGGTTGGCCCGGCCAAGCAGGTCGGCCATGGTGATTTCCTGCTTCACTTTATAGGACGAGCCGTAGATGGAGCGCTCGTGATAACCCGACAGATGCATGGTGGCGGCGCGCAGGGTCTTTGACGGAATGGTGCCGGTGTTGAGGCAGACACCGCCGATGACGGCCTGCTTTTCAGCCAGTGCGACCCGCTTGCCGAGCTTGGCGGCCTGCACCGCGGCGCGTTGTCCGGCCGGGCCGGAGCCTATGACGAACAAGTCGTAATCGTAGCTGCTCATTCATACCTCATATCAGGTTCCGGATCGGCTGGTCACGATGACGATGTTAGAGGATGCCCGTCAATAGACAACATCTTCGTTATTTCCGCACCCCTCGTCATCCCGGACGCGGCTTTCCTCCGAGCTAATGCGAGGCCAGAAAAGCCAGCGATCCGGGACCCATGGTCAATGTATGGCGTGGTGGTGCGATGGGTCCCCGCTTTCGCGGGGATGACGATGGGGCGTCCGGGAAGACGATAAGGCGTCCGAAAGTATGTCTCAGCCCGTCAGATCATTTCCAGATGCGATGCGCGCTTCGGCGGTGGAAAGGCCTCGTTCAGCAGGGCGTGGTCCTCCGCGTCCAGCGTGATGGCCAGCGCCGCAATGTTCTGGTCGATATGGGCGTGGCTGACGGCCTTCGGAATGGCGATGATGTTGTCCCCGGTCAGCACCCAGGCCAGCGCGATCTGCAGCGGGGCGACGCCGTGCCGCTGGGCGATCCGGTCGAGCACGGGCGCTCCCTGCAAGCGTCCCTGCTCCAAAGGTGAATAGGCCATGACCGGGACGCCCCGTTTACGGCAGAGCGGCAGCAGATCCCATTCAGGGCCCCGGCGGCTCAGGTTATAGAGGATCTGGTTGCAGGCCGTGGCGTCACCGCCCTTGCAGGCCAGCCATTCGCTCATGTCGCCGCTGTCGAAATTGGAGACACCGAAGTGACGGATTTTTCCCGATGTCTGGAGGAAGGCGAAAGCATCGAGGGTTTCCTGAAACGGTGCCGCGCCCTGCCAGTGCAGCAGATAGAGATCGATATAATCCGTGCCGAGGCGGTTGAGGCTGCCCGTGCAGGCGCGGATCGTATCTTTGTAATGGGCATTGCCCGGCAGCACCTTGGAAACGATGAACATCTCTTCGCGGTTGATAGCGGTGCCGCTCAATGCCGCGCCGACGACTTTCTCAGCGCCGCCGCCTGCGTACATCTCGGCGGTATCGATCAGGCGGATGCCGCGGTCGATGGCGTAACGGACGGCGGCAACCTCGCGGTCGAATTCGGATGCGCTTTCGCCCATGGCCCAGGTGCCGAGGCCGAGCCTGGGCACCGTGTCGCCACCCGGAAGATCAATCGTGTGCATGGTGCGGTCCTTTATTATTTGCGTTCCGGTGCTGCAGGTGTGCCGGCGATGTTAAAAGATGACCGTCAATAAACAACCTCTTCGTCATTTCCGCGCCCCTCGTCATCAACTCTGTTTATAGATCGCACGCCCCCTCGTCACCCCGGTGGAGACCGGGGTCCAGGGTTACACGTTCGCGTCCATGCGTGCCCGGTCGTGTCAGGCCATGCCAGGCGCCCTGGATTCCGGCGTGCGCCGGAATGACGGCAGAGAGGGTCTGGCTTAACATCACCCTCGTCATCAACTCTGTTTATATATCTGGTCTCTGATCCTTGCGTTGAGGATGACGATGATGTGTCGCATGAGAGATGCGATGGCGACGATGGGTTTTTTTCCGTTGGCGATAAGGTTCTGATATTTTTGCCTGAGCGGTCCGTTTGCGCGGGGATGACGGGGGCGGGGATGACGTGGATTGAAATTATTGCCATACAGGGTTAGTTTTAACGGGATATGTCCGGCTGTCCGGGCTTGATGATCGCACATCCGGTGCACATATGTGCGAAACTGATGCTGTGCTGTTAACTGAGAAAACTTACCGACAATGACCAGATTTTTTGAACCAGAAAGCGAATTCAAACCCATCGGCTGCAAGCAATGCCTGGATGGGAAACCCCTTGATATCGATATCACCATGGCGTTTCAGCCGATCGTCGATGTGGCCGCCGGCACGGTCTTTGCCTATGAGGCTCTGGTCCGTGGCGTCGACGGTTCGGGTGCCGGGAGCGTGCTGGCACAGGTGACCGACGAAAACCGGTATATTTTTGATCAAACGTGCCGGGTCAAGGCAATCCAGATTGCCACCAGTCTGGGCATCGACTGTAATCTGAGCATCAACTTTCTGCCCAATGCCGTGTATCGGCCGGAAACGTGTATCCGCGCGACGATGCAGGCGGCGGACACATTCGGCCTTCCCGTTAACCGCATTATCTTTGAAGTGACCGAATCAGAGCCGGTTAACGATCCGGTTCATTTGATGGGTATTTTCGAAGAGTACCGCGAAAGGGGCTTCATCACGGCCATCGATGACTTCGGGTCCGGTTATGCGGGGCTTAACCTGCTGAGCCGCTTCCGGCCGCAGATCCTGAAACTGGACATGGAACTTTGTCAGGGAATTTCCAGCGATCACGTCAAGGCGACGATTACGAAAGGTGCCATCGATACGGCGCACGCGCTCGGGATCAAGGTCATTGCCGAGGGTGTCGAGACGAAGGCGGACTACGATACGCTGGCGGGGCTCGGGACCGATTATTATCAGGGCTACCTGTTCGGTGTCCCCAAAGTCGAAGAGCTGGGCACCCCCGATTTTTCCGGAATATGAGCTGACCGGATCGCTGGCTTGCCTGGCCTCCCGCTCGCCAGACATGCAGCTTTCTTGATCGTCAGCGGTTCTGTATGCTTGTCGCAACAGGCAGCATATCAGACGCCATCCCGGTTTTTCGGGCCGGCAACCGGCAGACATACGCACCATGCAAATCTATATTCAACGCTGGCAGGCGCTGCCCGGTAACGTTCGCGGCTCGATCATTATCCTGATCGCGTCGCTGGTCTCCGTGCTCATGTCGTCCCTGATCAAGCATGTCGGCCAGACCATTCCGGTGATCGAGATTCTGTTCATCCGCCAGATTCTGGTGCTGATCATCATCTCGCCGGTGATCTTTCGAAATCGCACGACGGTGTTCAGGTCGAACATCTACGGCATGCATTTCCTGCGCGCCTCGTTTTCCGTGATCGCCATGTATCTGGGGTTTTCGGCCGTCGTCAACATGCCGCTGGCAGAAGTGACGGCGATTTCCTTTGCCCGCATCCTGTTCACGACCATTCTGGCTATCCTCTTTCTCAGCGAGGTCGTCGGTATCCGCCGCTGGACCAGTATTGTCATCGGTTTTGTCGGTGTGCTGGTGATCATCCGGCCTGATCCGGACAACCTCAATCTCTATGCGCTGATGGCGGTTGTCTCCGCCCTGTTTGTTTCCGCCGTACAGATTATTTTACGTAAACTTTCACAAATCGAGAAACCATCGACCATCCTCGCCTTTCATTCCACGTTCATTACCCTCGTCATGGCCGTGCCGGCGTATCTGCTGTGGGTCATGCCGAGCTGGCATGAGATGACTTTCATCGTGATGATCGGCGCGCTGATGTCGCTGATGCAGTGGCTGTTCATTCAGGCCCTGCGGGTCGGTGAAGCGGCGGCGATTGCACCGATGGAATACACGCGCCTGATCTATGCCGGCATTATCGGCATGATCTTTTTCGCAGAAACGCCGACGCTGTGGACCTTGTCCGGCGCCGCCATCATTGTCGCCAGCACGCTCTATACGATGCACCGCAACACGGTGAAGGCCGGCGCAGATAAGCGCCATGCCAGCGAAAGCGGGCACGACCATCATTGAATACCATCTCCGTCTCCGGGCTCGGCTAACGCCCGGGATGATGAAGGTATTAAGCAAGTCCCCTGCCGTCATTCCGGCGCACGCCGG
>JBBDOA010000052.1:0-6406 GCA_040877275.1 Rhodospirillales bacterium
CCCGCCTTCGCGGGGATGACGGGGTGCTATTAATATAGTTACTGTAACTCATTGTAATCAAATAAAATTTTTTAAATCAGACACTCATGAACTAATGCTTCTCGTCAGTTTTTTCTGTCTGGCCAGTCCGGCAGGGGCTGTTTGCCGAGAAAGCCATCGATGGCGTTACGGGTCGCATCCGACTGCATGTTGCAGGTGATGGCCTTACCGGCGAGCGCGTATGCGGCAGCCATGCCTTCTTCCAGTTGCCGGTAAAACAGGTCCTTGCCGAGGGCTATGGCATCGGGGCTCTTCGAGGCGATCTTCGCCGCCATCTCCTGAACGGCATCATCAAGCTTTTCCGCAGGAACAGTGCGGTTGATCAGGCCCCATGCACAGGCCTGGGCTGCCGGGATCATGTCGCCGGTCATCAAGAGCTCCATGGCCTGCTTGCGGCCGAGATTCCGGGTTACCGGAACCGACGGGGTTGAACAATACAGCCCGACATTAATCCCGGACGTGCCGAATTTTGCCGTATCGACAGCAATCGCCAGATCGCATTGTGCAACCAGTTGGCAGCCGGCAGCGGCGGCGACGCCGTTAATTCTGGCGATCACCGGCTGCGGCAGTCGCGTTATCGCCATCATGTTGTCGGTGCAGAGATCGAACATCGCCTGCATCGCTGCTTCGGACGGGTCTGCACGCATCTCGTTCAGATCATGCCCGGCGCAAAACGCCTTGCCAGCACCGGTCAACACAATGACACGGACGGTGGTGTCACTGGCGAGCGCGGCCAGGTGTGCCTGTAACTCAAGCATCATGGGCGTCGACAAGGTGTTGAACTGATCCGGGCGGTTGAGCGTCAGCGTGGCAATGCCGCCCGCGTCGGAACGCAGGACCAAAGCTTCATTTTTTGCATCTTGTGTCATGGACTTTCTCCCACCTGGAGTGTCGCTAACCGTCCCAGAAATGACAAGGCCATAGGATAAATCGACGGACCGTGAAGCGGATGGTGCGTTGAACTGATCCGAAACTGACGTTAACGTAAACGGCAATAAAACTGATACGTCGGCGCTGCGAAGTGCCTGAACCGGAAAGAGCCGCCATGCCCGAAATCACCGTCGAAGCCTTTAATGTAATCGTTGAAGAAGAACTGCCGTGGGCGTTCGAACTGGGCGTTCAGGCGACTGAAATCGGTGACGGCGTGGCAACCCTGATGATTCCCTATGATGCCAAAATGCTGCGGCCGGGCGGCACCATGTCCGGGCCGACCATGATGATGCTCGCCGATGCCTGCATGTATGCGGTCGTGCTGTCTGAAATCGGCATCGTCAAGCTGGCGGTGACAACCAATCTGAACATCAATTTCCTGAGAAAGCCGGAGCCGCGCAATCTGATCGCAAAGGGCAGCATGCTGAAATGCGGCAAGCGGCTGGCGGTGATGGCGGTCGATCTGTTCGCCGAAGGCTCGGATGATCTGATTGCTCATGTGACAGGAACCTATTCGATCCCGCCGCGTTGAGAATCAAGTTCATGCCCGTCGTCCTGAACTTTATTCAGGACCCATATCCATAAACAGAGTTGATGACAGGGTATATGTAAATGCTCGTCATTCCGGCCCCGGCCTGCGCCGGGACAGGCTCCCGCCGGAATCCAGAACGACGGGCACGTCCTGCTACTGCCAGATGCGGATGTGTAACCCTGGACCCCGGTCGGCACCGGGGTGACACCTGCTTTAAAGATCGCACCCTCGCCCTGAACACACCCATCGTCATCTTGAACGCAAGGATCAGAGATCAAATTCATAAACAGAGTTGATGACGGTATCGCGGCAGATATTTACGGTATCCTGATACCATAACTGTAAGTTTCAGTTTTAAAGCGCTTTTTCCGTTGACTTCCGAACATTCGATGTCATATTCCGGCCCGCGCACCGAAGAGCGGGGCGCATTTGTAGTGATAGATGAGAAAGCCGAAACGAGATGATGAAAACCATTTCCGCCAAGGCAGCCGATATCGAGCGCAAGTGGCATGTGATCGACGCAGAGGGTGTTATCCTCGGTCGCCTTGCCGCTGTGATCGCGACCCGGCTTCGGGGCAAGCACAAGCCGCTCTATACGCCGCACGTCGACTGTGGTGACAACATTATCGTCATCAATGCCGAAAAGGTGCGCCTGACCGGCCGCAAAATGCAGGACAAGCGCTATTATCGCCATACCGGTCACCCGGGCGGCATCAAGGAAACCTCGCCGGAGAAAATTTTTGCCGGCAAGTTCCCGGGGCGCGTCGTTGAAAAAGCCGTTGAACGGATGATCCCGCGCTCGCCGCTGGGCCGTCAAGTGCTGACCAAACTCCACGTCTATGCCGGATCCGAACATCCGCACGCGGCGCAATTGCCGGAAGTGCTGGACGTTGCCGGCATGAACCCGAAAAACAAAAGGAAGTGATCCATGGCTGAGGAAACCAAAACCCTCGAGGATCTCAAGGATCTCGTCGACCCGGCACTGGCGCAGCAGGCAGCTGACAATCAGGCACCGCGCGTTCAGCAACTTGATGCACAGGGCCGTGCCTATGCCACCGGACGCCGCAAGGATGCGGTCGCCCGTGTCTGGATCAAGCCGGGCCGTGGTGTCATCACCGTCAACGGTCGCGAGTTTGAGACTTATTTCGCCCGTCCGGTGCTGCGTATGGTCATCAACCAGCCGTTCGAGGTTGCCGCCCGTGAAGGCCAATACGACGTTTTTGTCACCGTTAAGGGTGGCGGACTGTCGGGGCAGGCCGGTGCGGTGCGTCACGGCATCTCGCGCGCATTGACCCTTTATGAGCCGGACCTGCGTGGTGCGCTCAAGAAAGAAGGGTTCCTGACCAGGGATTCGCGGACGGTTGAACGGAAGAAATACGGTCGCGCCAAGGCCCGCCGCAGCTTCCAGTTCTCGAAGCGCTAAAATCTTACTACAGTTCTGTATGGAAAGGGGCTGCCTTCGGGCAGCCCTTTTTCGTTTCTGGTATTGCAGCGGCTAATATCAGAATAAATTGATTTAAATCAATGTGGCAATTCAGGGTCATTTATATATTCATATTATCGAATGTATATGTGGAGTTCATTAAATGATCCTTTCCTGGAAAACAGGCGGTGTGCTGCTCGGTGCGGTATTCTTCGCGGCGGTTCTTCTGGTCAAGCCTATCGGTGTCTCGACGCAATTCGTTATTTTCGATGGCATTGTCTGGGACTTGATCGATCAGGGCACCGTTGTGCCATCAGAAACTGCCAAGAGCGGATTTGCCAGCCCGAATGCGTATCTGAACAAAAGCGGCGGAAGTTATGCCAGAAACGTCGCTAATCCGTTGAATTACAGCTTTGTGTTCGTTCTTGCGATGATAGCTGGTGCCGCAGTTTCGGCACGGCTCAGGGGGGGCGTTAACCCTGAAGAGCGGCAGATGCCCGGTGTCTGGCGGGCGAATTTCGGTGACTCACCATGGAAGCGGTATGCGGTTTCGTTTCTTGCCGGGTTCGTTGTTCTCTATGGTTCACGCCTCGCCGGCGGTTGCACGTCCGGTCATATGATGAGCGGGATGATGCAGACTGCTGTGTCCGGCTTTATTTTTGCAGCCGGTGCATTCGCCGCCGGTATTCCTGTTGCACTGCTTCTGTTCAGAAAGGAGGCATAAGTCATGACCATACTTATTCTGGCAATTCTTCTCGGTGCGGCGTTCGGTGCGGTGCTTGACCGGGTCGGCGCCACCAATCCCGGCTATATCATCCGAATGCTTAACCTGACGGATTTGCATCTCATGAAGACAATATTACTGGCGATTGGCACTGGCGCGATCTTGATGTTTGCCGGTTTGATTGTCGGACTCGTCGATCCTGGACATCTTTCCGTTAAGGACGCTTATTTGGGTGTTTTTATTGGTGGGCTTCTGCTCGGCACCGGTTTTGCCGTATCCGGGTTCTGCCCGGGGACCGGCCTGACCGCTGCTGCGACGGGGCGCAAGGACGCTATGTTTTTCGTGCTGGGAGGGCTTTTCGGTGCTGGCGCGTATATGGGCAGTTATGCCTGGGTGAAGTCGACCGGTGTTTTGGATCCGATCCTCGGCGGCAAGGCGACGATTGGGCAAATCGCCGGCACAACGTTTCCGCCGTTGCTGGAAAGTGTGCACGGCGAATTCGCCGGTTTGGTTCTCGGCGTAGCGTTCATTGCAATGGCAGCAATCTTGCCAATGCGGATTCTCAGACGTCAGGCCTGCAAACGTTAAGGCGTGCGGTCAAGAAACGCCCTGAGTGTGTCCTCCCATTTATGGGCGTCGAGCATCGGCCCGGTGTGGCCGTACGGTGTGTCGATTTCATGAAAGGTGGCATCGACTCCGTGACTCTTCAAAAGCGCGACCGTCGGCGGGCCCAGCTTGACGTCGACGACGCTGTCCGAATTGGCGAGGACATCCAGCACCGGTGCCTTGATCTTTGCGGCATCGGCTTCGGAGCCGATCCCGGCTTCGTAGAGTTTGTAGAGCGAGTTCGCATCAAACTGATGCGCCCACTTTTCGGCATTGGCGTGGACGATCCGTTCGATGGCGTCCGCTTCTTCACCGTTATGTTTGAGGTAATCGCCAAGACCATATCGGGTCAGCGTGCCGATCCGGAGTTCGATCATCTTTTCACGGACACCACCGGGCGCGTCCACGTGCTCGTAATAATGCCCGTCATTCCAGCCGGTGCAGTCGGTAAACTGGGCGCGGATCCGGTCGGTATCGGTTTTCTTGGTTTCCCGCTTGATGACTCCGGCAATCGGCACCAGGGCGCGCATGCGGTCCGGATAGGTCGCGCCCCACAGGAACGTCAGGTGTCCGCCATATGAATAGCCGATAACGGCCTTGAGCTGCGCACAGCCCAGATGGTCGATCAGCAGGTGCTGGGCGGCAATCATGTCCCGGGTTGAGTAATCCGGAAAATCCGAGCCATAGGGTTTGCCGGTATCAGGGTTGATGCTGGCCGGGCCGGTACTGCCGAAGGCCGAACCGATCATGTTGGAGCAGACGACAAAATACCTGTCGGTATCGATGGCCTTGCCGGGCCCGACCAGATGGTGGGCCCAGCCGTCCGCATCACCACCGGCATGCGGATGATTGGTATAGCCGTGGCACATCAGGATTGCGTTGCCGCCGTCCGCTGCCAGTGTGCCCCAGGTCTCGTAGGCCAGCGTCAGTTCGGGCAGGATTGCACCGGTGGTCAGTTTGAAATCGGCATGCGTGAAGGTTGTTGACGTCGGCAAAAGCATGATCTGTCCCCCGGCTGTATCCAGATGTCCTTTATGGCATATCGACACGTTCCCTATCTATACAATAGGGCGAGGGTACTTTTCATTTCCCTGATATCTTGGCATTGATGCGGGTATGGCCTACGCACATCTGACCGCTGCCGGAAAACGGCTGGAATATACCTGGGTCAATCGTCAACCGACGGCAGGCGAGCCGGTCCTGGTGTTTCTGCATGAAGGGCTGGGCTGTATTGCGATGTGGAAGGATTTTCCGCTTACCGTTGCGAAAGCCTGCAATATGCCGGGCCTGGTCTACAGTCGGGCCGGCTATGGCGGATCGGATGGCATCGAGCTGCCGCGTCCGATCACCTATCAGGAGGATGAGGCCCGGGTGCTGGGCGAGGTACTGGATCAGTTCGGTATCGGCAAAGCCGTCCTGATCGGCCATTCGGACGGCGGCACCATTGCCCTGATCCATGCCGGCATCGACAGCCGGCACCGGGTGTCGGGTGTCGTCACCATGGCGGCGCACGTTTTTAATGAAGATATTTGCCTCAGCGGCATTCGCGAGGCCCGCAAGGTCTGGGACAGCACCAATCTCAGGGAAAAGCTGAAGCGCTATCACGGCGAAAATGTGGATACTGCGTTCCTTGGCTGGAACGATACCTGGCAGCGCGACGATTACCGGCACTGGAACGTCGAGAAGTATCTGCCCATGATCAGTTGTCCGTTACTGGTCATGCAGGGGGTTGATGATCACTACGGCTCCGAAGCACAGCTGGACGCCATTATTCGGGGCACCGGCGGGCAGGCCGAAAAACGCATGATCGCGGACTGCGGTCACAATCCTCATTTTGATCAGGCAGCGGAAACCATTGATGCAATCTGCCGGTTTGTTGAAGTTTTTCATGACAGCACGCGCACCGGGCGCTAAACAGACGCCATGAGCAATAGTATTTTCATTGATGGTGCCGAGGGCACGACCGGGCTGCAGATCAGATCGCGGCTCGAAGGGCGTGACGATATCACCTTGCTGAGCCTGAGCGATGCGGAGCGCAAGGATCCGCAGCGCCGCGCCGCGATGCTGAATGCCTGTGACGTGGCGATCCTTTGTCTGCCGGACGATGCGGCCAGGGACGCGGTGGCGATGATCGACAATCCCGATGTCCGGG
>JBBDOA010000053.1:0-6381 GCA_040877275.1 Rhodospirillales bacterium
TGGGTCCCGGGTCGTAACCCTCGCTCCCGAAACCTGACGGTTCCGGGCTCGGCTCACGCCCGGGACGACGAGAGGGGGCTATTTCAGATCAAGCATCTTCCTGACCGGCGCAAAACTTTTGCGGTGATGCGGGGTTGCGCCGAGGCTGGACAGCGCCGCCATGTGCTCGGTCGTGCCATAGCCGGCGTTGCGTTCCCAGCCATAACCCGGAAACTGTTCCGCGAGTTCGGCCATGATGCGATCCCGCGTCACCTTGGCGATGACCGAGGCGGCGGCGACCGACAGGCTTTTCGCATCGCCTTTGACGATTGTTAGCGCTGCGCAGGCCAGCACAGGTTTCCGGTTGCCGTCGATCAGCGCCAGCTCGGGCGGCGCGCTCAGCCCGGCCACCGCTTTTGCCATCGCCTGCATCGTCGCGCCCAGAATGTTCAGGCGGTCGATCTCGTCGACGTCGCATATGCCGACGCCGACATCGGCGCTGTCCATGATCCGGGCGAAAAGCGTGCCCCGGGCGGCGGCGCTCATCTTCTTGGAATCGTCGAGCTTCTGCCACACCGGCTCACCCAGCCGGGCCGCATCCAGCACCACGGCAGCAGCGACCACCGGCCCGGCCAGCGGTCCGCGTCCGGCTTCGTCAACACCACATATCCGCGCATGCCCGGCCTTTGCCGCAGCCCGCTCAAAGCTGAAATCAGGCATCGCCCTGCGGCGGTTTCAGGGCCCGGCGGCGGCGCTGCCGGAGACGCGCCTTCCTGATCTTCAGGGCCGCGAACCGCAACGAGCGCTGGGTTCTGGTTGTGGCGTGCCCGGCGGCTTTGGCCAAAACCTTGGTTTCCGGGCCATAGACCAGCTTCAGCAGATCGACCGCTTCGGTCACCCCATAGCTGGCCAGCCGATTGAGACGCCGCGCCGTGATCACCCAGAGCGGACTGAGCGCCAGGCTGAGTACCGTCACCGAGACGATCAGCCTGCGGCCCTCCTCGTCCAGCACACCCGACTGCATGCCGACGACGGCCAGCAGGAATGAAAACTCGCCGATCTGCGCCATGCAGATCCCGGCCAGAAAGGCGCTCGGCCACGGCTGACCGACCAGGCGCAGAAAGCCGACGTTCACCACCGTCTTGAAAACCGTGACCATCAGAAACAGCATCAGCACCATGCCGATGTTGTTGATCATGAAGGCCGGATCGATCAGCAGACCGATCGAGAGGAAGAACACCATCATCAGCACGCTCTGGATCGGCAGCACCGCATCGAGCATGGCGTGCCGGGCCTGCGACGAGCCGATGATCAGCCCGGCAATGAACGCACCGTATGCCGCCGACAGGCCAATCAGACCGGCAATCGCCGACCAGCCGAAACAGAAGGCGAGGCCGGCCAGCGGCGCCAGTTCCTTGTTCTCGGCGATCTTGTCGGCGAACGGCAGATGGATCTTGCGGCCCCGGGACGCATAGAAGATCAGGCCGCCCAGAAAGATCACCGAGCCGATCATCACCGGGATCTGCGAATAGCGGAATTCCTCGCCGCCGAGCGCACCGATGGTCAGCATCATCGGCACCACGGCGATGTCCTGGGCGATCAGCACACCGACGGTGATCTGACCGACCCTGGTCCTGAGCTCGCCGATGTCTTCGAGGATTTTGATTGCCACCGCCGTCGACGACATGGCGACGACGAAGCCCATGAGGACCGCCAGTTCCCACGAGACGTCCGAAAATCTGGAGAGGCCGAGCGTCACCGCCGTCGATGCCGTGATCTGGAACAGCGTCGTCGAGACGGCGATTTTCCAGATCTGCATGAAGGCGCGCAGCGACAATTCCATGCCAATGATGAACAACAGCATGAGGACGCCCATCTCGGCCAGCACCTCGATCCCGTCGCGGGCGTTGACCAGCCCGAACCCGGCCGGGCCGAGTGCGACACCGGCAACAATATAGCCGACGATGGCCGGCTGGCGCAGACGTTCCAGGGCATAACCGAACAGCAGGGCACCGAGGGCGACAATGGCAATCCCGGTCAGATCAACGTGATGTGCAGCTTCCATCTCACCAACATAACACAAGCACTGCGGCGCGCACCCGCAAAAGCCCGAGAAAGGGCGGGACAGTCGGCCTGCGGGTTGCTAAAACCTGCCTATGACTCCGTCCGCCGCCGCCCAGTCCAATCCCCCCCTGTCCAACCCTCCCCTGTCCAGGCGTCGCTTCGCTGCCCTGATCGCCGGTATCCTGCTCAACATGGTGTTCGGATCGCTGTATGCGTGGAGCGTCTTTATCAGCGGCCTTGAACACGACCTAGGGGTCCAGCGCACCGATGTCAGCATCGTCTTTTCGCTGGCCATCGTCAGTTTCACGCTCGGCAATTTTCTGGTCCCGTTCGCTTTCGGACGGATGAAGACGGCGGCGCTGCCGCTGTTCGGCCTGGTCTGCGGTGCCGGCGGGCTGGCCCTGGCCGCCATGGGCGGCAGCTACCTGACGGTGATCGTCGGCTACGGCCTGCTGTTCGGTCTCGGCTGCGGGCTTACCTATAATGTGTCGCTGCAGACGGGGCTGATGGCACTGCCCCGCAGTCCCGGCCTCGCCAACGGCCTGATCATTTCCGCGTTCGCCGTCGGCGGCGTGCTCGCCGCAGCACTGCTCGAGATCAGCATCGCCGCCAACGGCGTGCGAGCCACGTTCTGGCTGCTGGCACTTGCGGTTTCGGCCACCGGGCTGGCGGCGATGGTCCTGCTGGCGATCAGCGGCATCCATCTGCCGCGCCAGCAGATGCGCAGTGCGGGTCCGTCTGCCAGCAACATCATGCAGATCTGCTGGCCCGGATTTTTTCTGGGCGCACTGGCCGGAGTCCTCGCAATCGGTCACGCCGCCACCATCATCACGCATTTCGGCGGCACAGCAGCCGCTGCCGTGACCGGCGTGACCCTGCTCAGCCTCGGCAATGCATCGGGCCGACTGGCGTCGGGGTGGCTCTCGGATTTCGTCGCTGTCCGCTCGGTGGCCGCAATCTCGCATCTGATCGGAGCCGTCGGTTTCGTCATCGTGCTGGCCTTCCCGAACGGAACCGGGGCCGTCGTTACCATGGCGCTGGCCGGTGTTTCGTACGGCATGGCCGCCGGTATCTACCCGTCCGCCGTGTCGATTTTTCTCGGCCGCGAAAGCTACGGCCGCAATTTCGCCGTGCTGTTGACGGCGTGGGGCGTGGCCGGACTGCTCGGACCGGTCGCCGGCGGCTTTTTCTTCGATCTGACCGGCGATTACCGGGTTGCGCTGGAATTTGCCTGCGTCGCTTCGATCCTCGGCCTGTTCAATGCCATGCGACTGCCCAGATCCCGCCTTAGCGGGATATAAGGGGAGTCCCGCCTTAGCGGGATATGATTGACGGCGGCAAGCCGTCTATTCTGGCCGGCTGCACCGGGCGCGGCGTCGCCACATAAACAACATCCGGATACGGCTTGCCGTCCAGCTCGATGCGGGCTTCGACAAAGTTCTGGGTCTGGATCGTCCAGCGGCAACTGAGGCCATCGAAGCACGGCACCGGCCCGTCGCGTTCGACCACCTGCACCCAGGTCCGGGCCCCCAGGATGACGTCGGCATGCTGGAGCGGCGTATAGACGACCTGTCCGGTGAAACAGTCGGCACCGCCGTTGAAAATCGCCCGGCTTTCCTGTTCGACCTGGGCTTCGGCACCCAGTCCCTGATCGACGGCAGCGGAGCGGATGTCGCGAATGCGGATCGCATGCCAGCGCTTGGCACAGACCGTGGTGTGCCGCTCGTCAGCCTCACCCCAGGCAATCGGCGTCTCGTCGAGGCTGGTTGCCTGTGCCCCGGCATCGCGCACGGCAAGGCCCGGGACAAGGACGGCAATGAAAAGTGCGGCGGCGAATCGATGCATGGACGGAGTATATCCGATTGCCGTCATGATCGGCAGATTGTCTCATGAAAACCATCCGGGTCATCATGGGCCCCGGTCTGCACCGGGGACGGGGTAGATGTAAATGCTCGTCATTCCGGCGCACGCCGGAATCCAGGGCGACGGGCACGGCCTGACACACCGGGATGCGAACGTGTAACCCTGGGCCCCGGTCTGCACCGGGGTGACGACTTTTTATTCATCAGGGATTCAACTGCCGACAACCACCAGCACAATACCCGTGACCAGCAACAGCGACGCCGCGAAGCGGCGGCCGACCAGCGCTTCCTTCAGCACCATACCGCCCAGCAGCACCGATATCGGGATCGACAACTGCCTGACCGTGGTCACCGCGGCGACGTCACCGCCATAACTATAGGCGGCGAGGATCAGCATGTACGATGCATAGGCCATCCCGCCCGCCGCCAGATGCCGGAACGGACGGTCCCGCATCAGACCGATAGCACGCGGGATAATCCGGCGATGCCCCAACAGCCGGAATGCCGGCAGATAGCCGAGTATCATGCAACTCTCGACCCAGAAAAACAGCACCTCGGGGGCCACGATCTGCACGGCCCTGGCATCGACAATCGAATACAGCGCCGTCCCCATCATGCAGACGACGGCAAAAGCCAGCGTTCCCGGATCATCGAGCAGCCTGCGACCCGGTTGTTTCTGCAGCCAGAACCCGCCCGCCACACTGCAGCCGACGCCGAGCAGGACCAGCGGCCCGTAACTGTTGCCCAGAAACAGGAAGCCCAGGATGACGACGCCGACCGGCGAAGCGCGGACAATCGG
This sequence comes from Rhodospirillales bacterium, assembly GCA_040877275.1. Taxonomy (GTDB): domain Bacteria; phylum Pseudomonadota; class Alphaproteobacteria; order Rhodospirillales; family Casp-alpha2; genus UBA4479. The sequence continues at coordinate 4,705 of JBBDOA010000053.1, forward strand.
ATAGTAGGCTGAAAGATCGCCCTTCTCGTAAATCCGGATCAGGGCCAGGCCGTAAAAGTACTGACCGAAAACCGACAACGCCAATAGCGGCAGTACCTGAGTGATGCTCATGACATCGGCACCGCGCACCAGACAGACGATGCCGCCGGTCGCCGACAGCATGACCGTGAACAGCCACCACGATGCAACGCGGTCCTGATCACCCTTGATCAGCAGATTCCAGAACGGATGAATGCACGCACTGGCGACAACCATGGCGGCTATGAGTAACGTCAACGGGGGCTCCTTCGTCCGGCGGGAGCGGTAGCATGCGGCACAGATGCGGCTTCTTCAATACGCCAAACCCTCTCCTCGGGGAGAGGGAGGGGCCCGCGAACATAGTGAGTGGGAGGGTGAGGGGAAATCACTCAAACAGTGACGGCTGTGCGATAGTTCCCAAAGGCCGGATGAACAGATCGGTGCGCTGGTGAAAGCCGCTGGCGGCATTGTTCAGAAATCCGGCCCGTTTGCGCGCAATACGAAACCGCGCACGCAGCATCTCGGCATAAACCCCGGTACCCCGCATGCGCTGTGAAAAGTCGCTGTCATAAACCTTGCCGGCACGGGTCTCGCGAACCAGTGTCATCACCCGCCCGGCCCGGTCCGGCGCATGGGTCGCCAGCCATTCCTCGAACAGTTGATGAATTTCCAGCGGCAGGCGCAGCAGGATATATTCGGCAGCAACGGCACCGGCGTCTTTTGCGGCGGCCAGAATATCCTCCATCTCGTGGTCGTTAAGACCGGGGATCATCGGTGGCAGCATCACCGCGACCGGCACGCCGGCATCGCTTAAGCGGCGGATTGCCTCCAGCCGTTTTGACGGGCGCGGGCAACGCGGCTCGAGCGTGCGGGCCAGCGCCCCGTTCAGCGTCGTCACCGAAACCGCGACCGCAGCCAGACCGCTGGCCGCCATCGGTGCCAGGATATCCAGATCACGCAGCACCAGATCGGATTTCGTCGTGATGCCGAGCGGATGGCGGAAGCGCTGCAAAACCTCAAGCACGTCCCGGGTGATGCGCCGGGTGCGTTCAATCGGCTGGTAGGGGTCGGTATTGGCACCGAGCTGGATGGTTTTCGCCTTGTAGCCCGGTTTCGACAGTTCCGCCTCAAGCAACCGGGCCGCGTCCGGTTTGGCGAACAATCGGGTTTCGAAATCAAGGCCGGGCGACAGGCCGTGATAGGCATGGGTCGGTCGGGCGTAACAATAAACGCAGCCGTGCTCGCAGCCCCGGTACGGATTGATCGAGCGTTCGAACGGGATGTCGGGGGACCGGTTGGTGGCGATGATGGTCTTCGGATGTTCGTCGGTGACCGTGGTTTTTGGCTTTTCTTCGGCCAGCAGGGCCGCCGTGTCCCAGCCGTCATCGATCCGGACCGCGGTTACAGGCTCAAACCGTCCGCTCCGGTTCGATACCGCACCCCGTCCCTTGCGCGCCCGATCTGCAATCACATCGACCATGCGCCAGCATACACATCAAATGAGAACAAATAAAGAACATTAAGGGCTGGTATGCATGAAATGTCGTTATCAACTCTGTTTATGGATTTGGTCTCTAATCCTTGTGTTGAGTATAATGATGGGTGTGTTCAGGGTGAGGGTACGATATTTAAACAGGCGTCACCCCGGTGCAGACCGGG
>JBBDOA010000054.1:0-6357 GCA_040877275.1 Rhodospirillales bacterium
TTGGGTCCCCGCCTTCGCGGGGATGACGGGAAAGAAAACGGTAATGCATTGATATAACGATAAAATATCAGAATCGGACTTTTAGCCTTTCGGTGAGTTCAGCTTTTCAGTGATGGCGTGACGGCAAGCGCGGCTTCGACAATGGCGCTGGCCTGTTTGAGCGTGAGCGACATATCGCCTCCTATTTCCTGAAGGACCTGGCGAGGTAGCGGGTTGCGGCGGCGGTGCCGCCCCGGGACGCATCGTCGGTCAGACCAAGCACGTCAAGCGCGACCTCAAGCGCCCCCAGGGTGCCCAGCAGCATCGGCGCATTGACGTGTCCCATATGGGCGATGCGGACCGCCTTGCCGGTCAGCTCACCGATCCCGGTGCCGAGCGTAACCCCCAGTTGATCGAAACAGAAGGCGCGGATCGGTTCCGGTCTGACGTCTTCGCGTAATCTGAGCGTTGTCACCGATGCCGAGCGCTCTTTCGGATTGGTGATATTGAAGTCAAATGCGCCGCCCTGACGCCAGACCTCGACCGCGGCATGGGTCGCGCCGGCCAGCAGCGCGTGGCGGCGGTGGACGTTCTTCAGGCCTTCCGCAAGCAGCATGTCCATCGCCTTGCGGAGCGCGAACAGCAAGTGCACCGGCGGCGTGCCGCAATATTTGCGGTAGTGTTCATGCAGATCACGGTTCGCCCAGTCCCAGTAGGGCGTGCGCAGTCCCGCTTTCTCATGGCGCATCTTGGCACGCGGACCGGCAGCGACGAAACCCAGTCCGGGTGGTGTCATCAGCCCTTTCTGGGAACCGCTGACGGCGACATCGACGCCCCAGGCATCCATTTTGAACGGCATGCAGGCAAGCGAAGCGATGGTATCGACCATCAGCAGCGCATCATGACCGGCGGCATCGATGGCGGCGCGGATCGCACGGATATCGTTGACGCAGCCGCTGGCGGTATCGATCTGGACAACCAGAACAGCCTTGATCCGGCCCTTCTTGTCGGCACGCAGCTTGGCCTCGACCCGGGCCGGATCGACGGCGCATCGCCAGTCACCGGGCACGGTGTCAATTTTGACGCCCATGGAGCGGGCCATTTCGCCCCAGCCTGTGGCAAACCGACCGCTTTCCAGAACCAGGACCGTATCGCCCGGGCTGAGCACGTTCGAGACAGCGCCTTCCCAGGCGCCATGCCCGTTGGCGATGTAAATATAGGTGTCGCCCTTGGTCTGGAAGATCGTTTTCAGGTCTTTCAGGCAGCTTGTCGTGATCTGCAGCAACTCGCCGCCACCCTCGCCGCCATAGATGTCGATGGCCGGACGGTGCATCGCCTGCAGCACCTCGTCCGGGACCGTGGTCGGACCTGGAATGCTCAGAAACAGTCGACCGTTGTGTAATGTCATGGCTCTGCCCTTGCGAGGTGTGGATGTCCTAGTGTCCCGAATCCGAAGTTCGTCGCATTTTGGGCATCCTCTTTTCGAACTTCGGATTCGATAAGGACACTAGAAACATATTGATCTAGTGTGGATTCTGGATTCGAAGTTCCCGAAAGTGGTTGCCCCGAACAATGATGGGAACTTCGAATCCACCACACTAGAATCGCCGCTGATCCTTCCCTGCCGGTATCGACTTGTCCAGATCGTAAATGCGGCGTGATGCAGAGATTGCTTCGCCGGGGAAGCCGGTTAAATTATCTACACTAGGGGGGAGGATACGTTTATGGAATTTGATTTTGTCATCGTCGGCGGCGGCTCTGCCGGATGCGTTCTGGCCAATCGCCTGAGCGCCGAAGCGGGTTATCGCGTGTGCCTGCTGGAAGCCGGCGGTGAGGACCGGAATCCGTGGATCCATATCCCGGCCGGCTATGTGAAAACCATGGTCGACCCGTCGATCAACTGGATGTTTGCAACCAAACCCGATCCGGTCACGGACAATCGCCCGATCCCGGTGCCGCGCGGCAAGGTGCTGGGCGGGTCCAGCGCCATCAACGGCATGTTGTATGTGCGCGGCCAGGCCAACGATTATAACACCTGGGGGCAGATGGGATGTCGCGGCTGGTCCTATGATGACGTCTTGCCGTATTTCAGGAAATCCGAAAACCGCGAGCAGGGGGGCTGCGCCTATCATGGATCGGGCGGGCCGCTCAATGTCACCGAGACGACGGTCAGGTATGAAACCCTCGACAAGATCATCGATGCCGGTGGCGAGCTCGGCTATCCGACGCATGTCGATTACAACGGTGCCGAACAGGAAGGCTTTGCCTATTTTCAGGTGACGCAGCGAAACGGCCGCCGCTTCAGCGCCAAGAACGCCTATCTCGATCCGGTCCGTGAAGTCCGTAAAAACCTCCACGTCGAGACCCGCGCCTTCGCGCAGAAGGTCGTGCTTGAAAACGGCCGGGCTAGCGGTGTTGTGTTTCTCAAGAACGGGAAGTCCCGTACGGTCCGGGCCCGCCTGGAAGTGATCCTCGCCGCCGGTGCGATACAATCGCCGCAACTGCTTGAGCTTTCCGGCATTGGCCAGGGGGCGCGGCTACAGGCACTGGGGATCGATGTTGCGCAAGACTTAAAGGGGGTCGGCGAAAATCTGCAGGACCATTACATCTCCCGTTTGTCGTGGCAGATCAAAGGACTGGACAGTCTCAACCAGCTGACGCGGGGACCGCGTCTGGTGCGCGAGGTGATCAGATACTTCTGGCAGCGCCAGGGCGCGCTGACGATGCCTGCCGGAATCATCGCCGGGTTCGTCAAAAGCCGTCCCGAGCTGGAAGACCCGGACATCCAGTTCCATATCGCCCACGCCACGTTCGCCAATCCGCACAAGCGCGTGTTCGACAAATTCCCGGGGATCACCATCGGGCCCTGCCAGTTGCGCCCGGAAAGCCGCGGCTATATCCATGCCACATCACCGGACATGGCGGTGCATCCGGACATCCAGCCGAACTTTCTGTCGACGCGCACCGACTGCGATATCCATGTGGCCGGCCTGAAGATCGGACGCGCCCTGATGGCCGGCACCGGGATGGCACCGCACGTCGTCCGGGAACTGTCACCGGGTGCTGACGTCATGGATGACGAGGCGCTGCTCGATCATGCCAGGCGTACCGGTGCGACACTGTATCATCCGGTCGGTACCTGCAAGATGGGCAATGATGACATGGCCGTCGTCGATCCGGCACTGAAGGTGATCGGCATCGAAGGCCTGCGTGTCGTCGATGCCTCGATCATGCCGCGACTGGTCAGCGGCAACACCAATGCGCCGACCATAATGATCGCGGAAAAGGCGTCGGATATGATCCTGGCCCGGCATCGCTGAGCGGACCGGAGAAATGATCAACCGGAAGCATCATCCGGGGTGTCGATGTCGAGCAGGGTTCCCGGATCATCGACGGGCACGGCAGCAACCCGTTCCGGGTGATTGTTCAGGATATCCCTGGCCCCAATATCGCCGCTCAAGGCGCAAAGCCGGGTGAAATAGCGCTTGGCAAACAACACCGGGTGTCCGCGCCGGCCATCGTGCACGGGCACGACGATGTCGTGCCCGTTTTTTACATCAAGGGCATCAAGCAGGTGCAAAAGGGTCCCGGTCTGCAGATGCGGCATGTCGCCCAGCACGATGAACATGGCCTGGGCCTCACTGAAAATGGCATTGGCACCGGTCGCCAGCGATGTCCCCATACCGGCCCAGGGTGTCGCATTGCGGACGCAGCGGATCGGCAATCCCTGCAGGGACCGCTCGACAGCATCGGCCTCATGGCCGGTGACCAGTACGACGTCGCCGAAGCCTGCGGCCAGTACCGTATCGACGGTGCGCCGGATCATCGGCACGCCGTTGATCGGATGCAGCATCTTGTTGACGTCGCCAAAACGCTGCGAACGTCCGGCGGCAAGGATGACGGCGGCGGTTTCCGACGCGGCGATCATACGGGGAATCTTTCACGGTAGGTCTTGAGCACTTCAGCCACCATCGATATGGCGATTTCCGGCGGGTTGCGCGAGCCGATGGAAATGCCGAGCGGCCCCTTGATCCGTTTGATGTCCGCCTCACTGAACCCTTCGGCCAGGAACCGGGCGACCCGTTCTGAATGGGTGCTGCGGCTGCCCAGTGCACCGATGTAAAACGCCTGCGATTGCATGGCCGCACCCAGCACCGGGCCTTCCAGTTCATGTTCGTGAAACAGGGTGGCGACGGCGGTCCAGGTATCGATACTGCCGGGTCTGAGTGTCTTCGTGACTTCGGCTCCGGCATTGCGACAAAGCCCGGCGATGTCGTCCTCGGTGGTGATCACATGCACGGATATATCCGAAGCGGCGGCGATGACGGCGGATGCCGCGACCACCGGGCCTTTGCCGGCGATGACCAGCCGCAGCGGCGGACGGTACAGGCGATCAAAGGTATCGCCGTCGAGACGCAATTGCATCCGTTGATCATCCGCATCGGCCGACTTGATATCGCTGACGCCGGAGCGCATGTCGGTGATCAGCCTGAGCGGCGTGCGCGCCGACAGTGACGCAATCAACTGCTGCAGATGCCGGTCCGAAAACCCGATGTCGATATAGACATCAATGGCGCTGCCGCAGGGCAAGGCGATATCGAAGTAGGGGGAATTGACCCCATAGCGGATGGACCGGTTTTCACCGGCGTTCATCGCCGCCAGAGCTTCCTCGACAAGCGCACCTTCAACGCAGCCACCCGAAAGGAAGCCGGTGAAGTCGCCGGTCTCGGATACCGCCATCTGGCTGCCTGCCGGTCTCGGCCCGGTCGGCTCGACGTTATAGAGGGTCAGAAGCGCCGTGCGCTTGCCTTCGGATCGCCATTTCGCGAGATCCGTCAGCACATATTCTGAGAAACGACCGTTCATTGCTGCCCGATTGGTTCTGTTAGCCCAGGCCCTAATTCTTCGCATCCTGAATGGCACGCCAAACACGCTCCGGCGTCAACGGCATATCGATGTGATGCACGCCCAGATCCTTCAGCGCGTTACAGACGGCATTGACGATGGCCGGCGGTGCGCCGACGCAACCGGCCTCACCGGCCCCTTTGACGCCGAGCAGGTTCTTCTTGGTCGGGGCATCTTCATAATAGCCGATCACCATCTTCGGGATATCATCGGCACGCGGCATCGCATAGTCCATCAGCGAGCCGGTCACGAGCTGGCCGCTGTCGTCATAAACGATGTTTTCCATCAGCGCCTGGCCGATGCCCTGGGCCACGCCGCCCATGACCTGACCGTCGGCCAGCATCGGATTGATGATGGTGCCGAAATCGTCGATCACCCAGTAACCATCGATTTTGATGGTGCCGGTATCGGGATCAACCTCAACCTCGGCGGCATGACCGCCGTTGGGAATCGAGATGATGGCCCGCTCGAACACGCTCGAGATATTGAGCGCACCCGGCTCAAGGTCGTCCGGCAACTGATCGGGATCGTTTTGCACGTCAATGACGTCGCGCATCGTCATGGTGTGGTTGGTGCCGGGAACGTGGAAGCTCCCGTCAGCAAAGGCAACCTTGTCGGCATCAACCTCAAAGCGGTGAGCGGCGATTTTCTTGCCGACTTCGACGACTTGCCGCGATGTCTGCAGGACTGCGCTGCCGCCAACCTCAAGCCCTCTGGAGCCGCCATGCCCGCCGCCGATGGCGGTGGCGTCGGTGTCGGCCTGGTGAAACACGACGTCTTCGATGGCAAGGCCGAGGTGCCCGGCAAGAATTTGCGCGAACGCGGTTTCATGTCCCATGCCGGTCGACGAACTGCCGACGGAAAGCTCAACCTTGCCACCGTCCATGAAGGAAACCTTGGCTTCTTCCTTCGGACCGCCGCCCGTGCATTCCAGATACATGCTGACACCGAAGCCGCGCTTCAGTCCCTTGGCGGCACTTTCCTGGACGCGAGCCTCATAGCCCTCACGGTCCGATAACTGCAGGGTGCGCTCAAAGACTTCGGGGAAATTACCGCTGTCGATATCAAGACCCATCGGCGACTTCATCGGCAGATCTTCGGGCTGTATCAGGTTCTTGCGGCGCAGTTCAATCGGATCCATGCCGAGTGTGGCGGCGGCATAATCGATGATCCGGTCCATCTGGTATGAGCCTTCGGGCCTGCCGGCACCACGATACGGATCCAGCGGGCAGGTATTGGTGAAGGGCGCGATGGCTGTGTAATAAATCGCATCGAATTTGAACGGTCCCCCCTGCGTCCGGCTCGATCCGCCGGTCGGCGTGAACGGGCCGACGGTGCCGCAGAACGCACCCAGATTGCCGACGGTCTGGGTTCTCAGGCCACGGAAGGTGCCGTCCTTGTCCAGCGCCAGTTGCACGGTTGTCACCTGATCGCGGCCATGGGTGTCGGAAAGGAAGCTCTCGGCACGGTCAT
>JBBDOA010000055.1:0-33475 GCA_040877275.1 Rhodospirillales bacterium
GATCAGATCCTCGATCGCATAGCCGTGATAGCGCAGCATCCCCGGTGCCATTTCGGTAATGTCGGTCTGCCACCAGTCGCGGACTTTACTGTCGACGTCATCGTTGCTCATATCGCGTTGTCCTCTCTCAGTTTGGCAATGGCGGCGGCATCATAACCAAGCTCGCCGAGTATTTCTTCAGCATGCTGTCCAAGCACCGGCGGTGGCGTATCAACGCTGGCCGGGTAGCCGTCGATCTTGTAGCCGGTTCGGGCCAGTTTGATATCGCGGCCGACGCCGGGGGCGTTTTTGAATTCGGCGATCATGCCGCGGTCGGCGATCTGCGGATGCGCCAGAGCATCCGGCACGCTCAGCACTTCCCCGGCCGGCACACCCGCATCGTTAAACCGCTGACGCCATTCCGCCGCACTAGCCTGCGCCATGGCATCTTCCAGCAAGGTTTTCAGTTCGGCCCGGTTATCGAGCCGATCCTGGCGTCTGGCAAAACGGGGATCGGTCTTGAGGCTGGTGCAGCCGAGCACGTCACAGACGGCTTCGAACTGTTCCTGTTTGTTGGCAGCAATATTCAGAAGTCCGTCACCGGTCCTGAACGTGCCCGAAGGGCTCGCCGTAAAATTGTCATTCCCCATCGGTTTCGGAATGTTGCCGCCAACCAGATAGTTCGACACCACCCAGCCCATCGTCGCCATGGTCGCTTCCAGCATCGATACGTCAATGAAGTGGGCTTCGCGATCCGGCTCGGCCAGTTGTGCAGCGATGGCAAACGCCGCCGTCATGCCGCCGACGGTATCGGCAACCGGATAACCGACCCGGTACGGCGCGGTATCCGGTGCGCCGGTAATGCTCATGACGCCGGACATGCCCTGCACGATCTGGTCATAGGCCGGCAGGTCACGGAACGGTCCATCCTGACCAAACCCCGAGATCGCACAATAGATCAGCTTCGGGTTATCACCCTTGAGCACTTCGAAGCCGACGCCCAGACGCTGCATCACACCCGGCCGGAAATTCTCGACCACCACGTCAGCGGTCCTCACCAGTTCCCGGAACAGCGCCTTGCCGCGCGGGCTTTTCAGGTTGATCTCGATGGAGCGCTTGCCGGCGTTCTGGGCCAGAAACGAAATCCCCATTTTCTTTTCGTTCAGGGCCGGGTCGCCGCCGAGCTGGCGTGCCAGATCGCCCGAGCCCGGCACCTCGACCTTGATCACATCGGCACCCATGTGGGCCAGTTGATGGCAGCAGAATGGACCGGCCAGGACGTTGGTCAGATCAAGCACCCGGACATGGGCCAGCGCTTTGGCAGGATTTTTTGCAGGCATCGGTCTTTTTCCTTTATCGCGAGGCAAATGTCCACGAACAGGTCCCGGGCGGCAAGGCACCAGATTCAGGTGTCGTTTGCAAAAGAAAGTTCAATCACCATATGGTACGGGTATGGTTGAGAACCCCCTTATCGGCGTCACCGGGTCGCGCCGCAAGGGCCGCATCATGATGTTTTTTAATCGCCTCGCGGTCTGGCGCGCCGGCGGACGTAGCGTCCGCATCACATCGGACAACCCCTATCCTGTCGATAAACTCGACGGCCTCATCATCGGTGGCGGCGATGATATAGCAGCGACCCTTTATGACGGCGAGCTTTCGGTCGATGTGCGGGTTGATCCCGGACGTGACGACATCGAGATGCGAGCGCTCAAAACCGCCGATGAAAACGGATTGCCGGTGCTCGGTATCTGCCGCGGCGCACAAATCATGAATGTCTACTACGGCGGCACATTGCACGCGGAAATCGGCACCGTCTACAGGGACGCACCACAAATACGGACCGTGCTGCCAAGAAAATGCGTCAATATCCAGCCGGGCACCCGTCTCGCCAAACTGCTGAAGATTGAACAGTGCAGCGTCAACAGCCTGCATCATCAGGCGGTGGACAAGCTCGGCGACGGGTTTGCTGTCGCCGCAAGGGACGCATACGGCATGATTCAGGGCATTGAACGCACCGGGACACGCTTTCTGCTCGGTGTCCAGTGGCACCCGGAATTCCTGTTCTGGCAGCCACGCCAGCAAAGATTGTTCGATGACCTGGTGGACCGGGCGCGGGCGTTCAAGGCCGCTTCGCCCCGGGGTTAGCGTGACTGCGCCGCAACCGCCCCCATCAGGCGGTCGACGGGGGCCAGATCATCGGTCAGCACCGGCACGTCGTCGGGGCTGAGGGTGCCGGCGATGACACCCGGGTTGACCCGCTGCCAGCGGCGCCCCGCATCCTGCTCGGAGACCAGCACCGGGCCGGGCACGGCGGTTGCCGCCGCCGACAGCAGATAGGTCAGCCTGCCGCCACCGCCCATCTGTCTTGCATCGACCCAGATTTCAACCACCGGGAAAACCTCGTGCAGGGTTTTCAGCATGGCCAGCAGGAATTTCGGCTCGCGCGCGGCGTCGATCACCATCATCAGATAGACCCCGTCGGGCTTCAGCTTGGCCTGCACCTCGCGAGCGAATTCAACCGTGACCAGATGTTGCGGGGCCGAGAAATCGTGATAGGCATCGCCGATGGCGACGTCGAGCGAGGTATCGGCGATCTTTCTCATCTGCACGCGGGCGTCGGCATGCGCGATCTCGAGCGATGCCGCGGGCTCGAACCACATCATGTCGCGGGCCAGTTGCGTCACCATCGGATCGATCTCGGCGATCAGATGGTGGCCTTCAGGATACGTCACCGCCCAGGCACGGGGTAATGTATAGGCCCCGCCACCGATGAAATAGGACTGCAGATCATTACGGTCCGGAAACCGCACCCGCGCCATGCGGTCGATCAGATCGACGTAGGAACTGTGCAGCCGGGTCGGGTCATCGCGATCATTGATGCCGTGCGCCATATGGTCGAGCACCATCAGGCGGCTTTCGCGCTGCTCGGTCTCGGCGCTGTAATCGACGATGCGAATACAGTAATAGCGGCTTTCGCTGTTGCAGGCATTGGCCAGCAGATCATCAAACCTGAGACCGGCAAAGCCGGCCGCTGCAACGATCACCAGCATCGCAACCCTGGCCATCCGCACGGCACGGACCCAGACCGCGAAACAGATCGCAAGGGCCGCCAGCACAGCGGCCACCGCCATCAGCGTGCCCTGCGAGCCGATCCACGAGATGAACACAAAGCCAGCCGCCAGGGTGCCCAGGATCGCACCGCCGGCACCGAGCGCGAACATCCGGCCGATGACGATACCGCGCCGTTCCGGTTCCGCGTCAATGGCGATCCGCGTCATGATCGGCGTTGTCGCCGCGACCAACAGGCTCGGAACGAAAAACAGCGCCGCCGACAAGCCGGTCACGGTCGTCAGGATATCGATCTCGGCCCCGAGAAAAGCCGGCGCCGACCAGCGCAGCAACCCCGGGATCGCCAGCACGTTGGCTGCGGCCAGCGCGAAAAACAATGATATCCAGGCAAGGCCTTTCCGGTCGGAACTTTCAGAGAGCCGGCCGCCGATCCAGTGCCCCACCGACATACCGGCCAGCACCGTGGCGATGATCGCCGTCCAGGTATAGACCGACATCCCGACATAGGGCGCAATCAGGCGCGCCGCGACGATCTCCAGTATAAGGCCAACGGCCGAGGCCATAAACAGGGCCGCTGCAAGGCCGATCCGTCCGCGTACATTCATGCCGTCTGTCCCTCATCCGTCCCTGTCGTCGTTTGTTTTGTATTGCCAGCCGTCTTTCCGACCGTATTTTTCTGTCGTATTTCGCCTATCGTATTCTATATATAGAATACGACACGATGACCACCGGGAGAATGCAATGTCCTACACGCTTGATGACTTCGCCGCCGATTGCCGCAACGCACTGGCCGCCGACCCCGGCCCGGACGGGATCGAAAAAGTCCGCACCTTCGTCGAAAAGGCCCTCAGGGACGACGAACTGGTGGCCCGCTATCTGCCGCCGGACGCCGATAAAGAACGCCGGGTCATCTATGAAGATCCGGAGCTGAAATTCTGCATCTGCGCGCATGTCTATGCCGGACCGAAGGACGGCTTTCCGCACGATCACGGACCGACCTGGGCGATTTACGGACAGGCCGCCGGCGAAACCGAAATGACCGACTGGAAGATCGTCCGGCCGGTATCCGGTGATCAGCCGGCCCTGGTCGAGCAGACCCGTTCGTATTCGCTGAAGCCCGGCGACGCGCACGTCTATCTGGCCGGTGACGTGCATGCGCCGCTCAGGAACGGTCCGACCCGCCTGATCCGCGTCGAAGGCGAGAATTGCGATCACATCACGCGCACGCCGATCAAGGCCGCCTGAGCGGTCATTTTCAGATGAGCCAAACAATGGCTGAGCTGCTCGCGGTCCCACCCGGACCGCTGGTGCTCAGTGACTGGATCGGCATCGATCAGGCCAGGGTCGATGCCTTCGCCGCCGCCACGCACCACACCCACTGGCTGCACACCGAGCCTGCCCGCGCCGCAACCGAAAGCCCCTATGGCGGCACCGTGGCGCACGGCTTCCTGATTTTAAGCCTGATCAATCACGCCATCGATCAATGCGGCCTGCGCCCGAGCGACAGCCCCTATGCGCTGAATTACGGCGTCGACCGGGTCCGGTTTCTGAAACCGATGCCGGTTGGCGCAGGGTTTCGCGTGCGTGACCGGATCACGCTGATCGCGGCCGAGATGCGCGATGCCGGGCTGTTCATCCGCACCGGCCACGCATTCGAGATTGAGGGCGACGCGAGCGCAAAGCCCGCTGTCGTCGCCGAGTATCTGTCGGTGTGGGTGAAGGCCTGAGTTTTGGCAACATCGTCGTCATCAAAAATACCATCTCCGTCTTCCCCAACTTGATTTGGGCCCATAGTTATGCGCACTATTTTATGGGCCCTGAATCACGTTCAGGGCGACGAGGGGCGTTAAGCAAGTCCCCTGCTGTCATTCCGGCGCACGCCGGAATCCAGTGCGACGGACACGGCCTGCCCCTGCCAGATGCGGATGTGGTTCACTGGACCCCGGTCTGCACCGGGGTGACGCCTGATTAATGATCGCACATACGCCCTGAAAACGCCCATCGTCTTCCCGAACGCGGGGTTCCTCCGAGCGCAGCGAGGCAAGAAAAGCCGCGCCCGGGATGACGGGTGCAGATTGGGGTGACGAGAGGTGGCTGTCACTCTCGCCTTAACTTTGGCCTTTAACTTTGGCCCCGCAGCCTTGCCACTTCCGCTTCCAGTTCTTCGATCTTCTGTTGCATGGCCTCGATCACCGGTGCGATCTCGGCTTCGCTCCAGCGCTGGGTGATGTGCTGCGGGCAGTTGACGTCCCAGGCTTCAAGCGTAAAGACGAAAGCCCGTTCCGGTTTGCCGTCATAGCCCTCGTCAAGCAGCGATGTCAGCAATTCGGCATCATCCTCGACCACGCCCAGATTTCCCCACAGCTTGATGCGGCGGCGGTTGCGATAATCCATCAGAAAGATCAACGCCTTCGGGTTCTCGGCCGCATTGCCGATGGTTATATACTGTCTGTTGCCGGCGAAATCGGCGAAGGCCAGCCGTTTGTCGTCGAGCACGCGGAGGAACCCCGCCCGGCCGCCCCGGTGCTGGATATACGGCTGCCCGGCGGCGCTGGCGGTCGCCAGATAGAACGAGTCCCGCGCGGCAATGAACGCTGCCAGATCGTCGGTGACACGGTCCGGCCAGCCGCCCTTCTGGTCTTTCCGCGCATAACCGGCACGCGAGCCGCGCTTTTCCTGCTCGGCCTTGATCTGCGGCGAGAAGGCAATGTCGCTGACGGCAGGCTTATCCATGACGCATGCTCCGTGATGCTTGTCTCTGCCAAAGATAAGCGGAAAGCCCGACGCTTAACAGCGGCAGCGGCATCATTCAGTTGTGCGGCGGGGGATTAAATTGGGAGAGAATGGCGCGCCCGGAGAGATTCGAACTCCCGACCCCTTGATTCGTAGTCAAGTACTCTATCCAGCTGAGCTACGGGCGCTTTGAGGCAAGCCTCATTTGAGGCTGCGGAACCTACTCTACACGCCCAATCGTGACAAGACCCCAATCTTCGGTTTTGACAATCTGCTTCCGGCAGCGCCCGGCTTGCGGCCAGCCCGCAAAAAATATAAAAAATTAAAGATTCGCCAAGTAAAACAATCGCCTTGTCGCCTACACTGGCTTTGATTAAGATCGCGACAGCGACAGGGGGACATGTTAGTGATCGTATTGGTGCGTTATATCATAATGCGCCTGCATCCAATTTCCCTAAACTACAAAAGGGGCGGTCTTCAGGGATGAGAATATCGGATTTTTCCTCACTACGATTTCTCGTAGTCGGCGCGGCGTTATCGCTCGGTGCCTGTTCTTATGGAGATAACCTCCTGTGGCCGGCGTCCGAGCCGGCAACCGAAGCATCGGCTGAGACCACCAGGACTGCAACCGGCGACGGTCAGGTCCAGGTCATCGGTGGCGGTCAGCCACCGATCGGTGCCACGCAGTTTGTCCCGCCCGGCGTTACCCCCGGTGAGCCAACCGGCACATTCGTCGGTGAAAAGGTCGTGCAGTTGCGCGACGAGCTGGCGCGACTGCAGAATTCCATCGCCCAGCAGAACGAAGAACTGCAGCGTCTGCGCACCGATCTGGTGCAGAATTCGCAGCAGTACCACGGCACCATCGCCGCCGTGAACTCGCGTCTGCAGGTCGGCACCACGCCCGGCAACCCGATCCTGGTACAGCAGTTCAAAAGCGCCCAGGCCGATCTTGACCGGATCGCCCAGGAAATCGACAACATGAATAATCTGGCGGCCGCCGTCGCCAACAACTCGACGCTGTCGGCCTATATGGCCGAAGCCGCACGGGCCGCGTTCTCGGTTTCCGGTGCCGTCGATGAAGATCACCGGCAACTGGCGATCCTTGAAGATGAAGGCAACCGCACCGCTGTGCTGATTGACCGTCTGCTCAAGGAACTGACCTCGGATGTGCGCCGTCAGACCAACTATGTGACGACCGAACGCTCGAACCTCAATCTGATCTCGGCCGGCATCAAGTCGGGTGAACTGTTCGGTGGCTCGCTCGTCAACCGGGCGGTCCTGTCCGGCTCGGGACAACCCAGCATGGCCGGGGCACCGCTGTCGACTGTCGGGCGCACGCCGCTGGTTGTGATCCGTTTCGACCGCGCCGATGTTCCTTATGAACAGGCGCTGTATACCGCCGTTTCCAAAACCCTTGAGCGTCGCCCCAACGCGATGTTTGATCTGGTCGCCGTGGCCCCGACAACCGGTGGCACCGCACGGATTGCCCTGAACACGCAAAAGGCCCGCCAGCATGCGGAATCCGTGATGCGCTCGCTGGTTGAGATGGGCCTGCCGCCGAACCGCGTTGCCGTGTCTGCCAAAACCGAACAGCAGGTCGCCAACAACGAAGTGCATCTGTTCGTCCGCTAGGCGGTTCTGCGCTGCCCCGAGGATAACGTCATGGCGCAGCTCCGCGACGACATCGACAATCATATCGTCACCTGGGCCGAGGTTCATCGCGACACCCGCATCCTCGTCCGCCGACTGCTGCCCAAAGGACCCTGGCAGGGCATCGTTGCGCTGACCCGCGGCGGCCTGGTGCCGGCGGCTATCATCGCCCGGGAAATGTCGATCCATGTCGTCGACACGCTGTGCATCACCAGTTACGACGAACAGGTGCGGGGCAAAATCAGAATCCTCAAGCAACCCGAAGCCGCCCTTGCCAACGGCGGTGAAGGATGGCTGCTGATCGACGATCTGGTCGATACCGGCACGACCCTGAAAGCGGCGCGGGCCATTCTGCCGAACGCCCACGTCGCGACCGTCTACGCCAAGCCGATGGCGCTGCGCCTGGTCGATACCTTTGTTCACGAGATCGAACAGGACGTGTGGATCTTCTTTCCCTGGGATACCGAACCGCAGTACGCCCGCCCCCTCGCCGACCCCTGAGCCGGCGTTCGGGCGTTCGCCCGGTCCAAAAATCTGGCGCGCCCCAAAATGGTCAAGATTTGAACAACTGCTGACCGTATTTCTCTGCGATGCATGGGCCTCGTTCATCAGGGGCTGACCCCGCCACACATTGCATCCAGGAGAATTCGACATGGCGCTTTTTCAAAAAGACACCAACCCGATCCCCAATAAACCCGCCGCCCGCAACACAACGCCAAGCCTGCTCGGCATTCCGGCCTCGGAGCATGCACAGGCATTCCAGGCCGCCGCAGCGGATGCCGGCCGCAAGGCCAGCGGCGACGAGCATAAAGCGTCGGAAAGCCGTCTTATCGTTGGCCCCAACATCAAACTGAAAGGCGTCGAGATCGAGGATTGCGATACCCTCGTCGTTGAAGGGTATGTCGAAGCGTCGATGGACAGCCGGGTCATCGAAATATCGGAAAGCGGTGTCTACAAGGGCACCGTCGAAATCGACACGGCCATCATCCGTGGCCATTTCGAAGGTGAACTGACGGCGCGGGACCGGCTGATTGTGCACGCCACCGGCGATATCCGCGGCAAAATCCGTTATGGCAGGCTAGCCATCGACGAAGGCGGCACGGTGCATGGTGATCTTGACGAGATTTCTGCCGGTAAATCGAAATCCGCACCCTCCTCAAATCGGGCCGACAGCAACGAACGCGACGCGGACGACAAGGGAACGTCACCGCCGTCACCGCAAGCAGCATAGCGGCAGCGACGCTCTATCCGATAAAAATACCTGAACACTTTTCGCGTTCGGGGTCTGGCGGCGGCGCTTTCCGGGTGGCACACTCTGCGCTCAGGGAGGAGCTGCCACATGACCGAGACATACGAACTGTTCGCCATCAAGTACGCGCACCATGACCGGGACGCGAGCGCCAATTTCATCGACGACCCCGATCCGCACGAAGGCAATATGCCGCTCGAGTATTTCGTCTGGGTTGCCAAAAACAAGAACCGCACGGTGCTGATCGATACCGGCTTCAACGCCAAGGCCGCGAAGGAGCGCGGGCGCGATCTGATCCGCTGTCCGGCGGAGAGCCTGAAACTGGTCGGTGCCGATGCCGCCGAAATCAAAGACATCATCATCACGCATCTGCATTACGATCATGTCGGCAACTTCGATCTGTTTCCAAAGGCGAAGTTACACCTGCAGGACAAGGAAATGCAGTACGCGACCGGCCGCTATATGCGCCACAAGACGCTGCGCCACTCGTTCGATATCGAACATGTCGTCGGCATGGTCCGTGAGGTTTACAAGGAACGCGTCGTCTTCCACGATGGCGACACCGATCTGTTCCCGGGCATCAAGCTGCACTTTATCGGCGGCCACACCATGGGCATGCAGTCGGTAACGGTGGAGACCGAACGCGGTCGCGTCGTCGTCGCCTCGGATGCATCGCACCTGTATTACAACATGTGGGACGAAAATCCGTTCCGCACCGTTTTCAATATCGGTGGCATGATGGAAGGCCACGACAAGTTGCGCGTCCTCGCCGGTGACAATCAGGACCTGATCGTGCCGGGGCACGACCCGCAGGTGCTGGAATTCTATCCCGCACCGTCACCGGAACTCGAAGGGATCGTGGTCCGTCTCGACGTCCCGCCGAAAAGATAAAGGGTCACCGACATGGATTTGCAACTGGGCGGCAAGACCGCCCTCGTCACCGGTGCCAGTACCGGTATCGGTGCCGAGATCGCACGCCATCTGGCATCAGAGGGCGTTTCCGTCATCATGCTGGCAAGACGGGCTGAACTGATGACCGGCATCGCCGACGGCATCGAAGCCGCCGGACATGAAAGACCCCGGATTATCGCCGCCGATCTGACCGACCGGGGCGATACCGCCCGGGTCGCAGCCGAAGCACAACCGGACGGCAGGGCGCTGGATATCCTCGTCAACGCCGCCGGCGCTTCCCTGCCCATCGATATGTTCAGCGCAGACGATGCCTGGGATCAGTCGATCGAGCTGAATTTCACGGCTGTGCGCCGGCTCACCCAGGCTGTGCTGCCGGGTATGCTGGCGCAGCGCTGGGGCCGGATCATCAACTTTTCCGGCTCGACGGAGCCGCGCGTCATCAATGCCGCTATCGCCGCCAAGGCGGCGCTGCATCTGTGGGCCAAGGGCCTGTCATGTCAGGTGGCAAAGGACGGGGTGACGGTCAACTGTATCCCGCCCGGCCGCATCAACAGCGAGCAAATCCTGACCCGGCTCTATCCGACCGAGGAATCGCGGCAGGCCTTTATCAAGGCGAACATTCCGGCTGGCCACTTCGGAGAGCCGGAAGATGTCGCACCACTGGTTGCTTTTCTGGCTTCACCGCTGGCCAGTTATATTACCGGTGCCGTGATCCCCGTCGACGGCGGCATGCATTACTTCGCTCACTAGTGTCCCGAATCCGAAGTTCGTCGCATTTGGAGCAACCACTTTCGGGAACTTCGAATCCACCACACTAACGGGCTTTCAGACAGCGACGTTGTCGATCAGCCGTGTCTTGCCGAGCCATGCCGCCGCCAGCACTCGCATCGGTCGCCCGGCAGCCGGCACGTCCAGAGTCTCGGCATCCCTGACGGCGACATAATCGACACTGCTGAAGCCGGCCCTGTCCAGTTCGCTGGTGGCGTCGGCGCAAGCCGCATCGATGGCATCGCCAACGGCAACACGCTCAGCCACGCCGTTGATTTCGTGATGCAGACGAGGGGCCAGGGTTCGTTCGACATTGCTGAGATAGGTGTTTCTCGACGACATGGCGAGGCCGTCGCTTTCGCGGACCGTGGCCCCGCCCAGGATCTCAACCGGCAGATCGAGATCGCGGGCCATGGCGCGAACCACGCACAGTTGCTGATAATCCTTCTCGCCGAAGATGGCGACGTCGGGCATCGTCTGGGTCATCAGTTTGGCGCAGACCGTGGCGACACCGCCAAAGAAATGCGGGCGGAATTCGCCGTCGAGAAGCTGGCTCAGGCCCTGCACTTCAACTCTGGTGCGATGATTCTCATGATACATCTGCGTTACGTCCGGCGCATACAGGACATCGACATCGGCCTGCTCAAGCATCGCAATGTCACGGGCCTCGTCGCGGGGATAGGTGGCGAAATCCTCGCTCGGCGAGAATTGTGTCGGGTTAACGAAGATCGAAACGATCTGCCGATCAGAACAGCCGGCGGCCTGACGCACCAGCGACATGTGCCCGTCATGCAGCGCGCCCATGGTCGGCACCAGCGCCGTCCTGGCACCATCACGCCGCCAGCCGCTGACAACCTGCCGTATTTCAGCAACGGTCCGGATAATCTGCATCAGCTTACTCCTTCGTCTGCCGGACGCCGAAGCAGTGTTCCAGTGCCGGGAACCGTCCGCCCCGCACGTCATCGGCGTACGCACCAACGGCCTGTTCGATCAGTTGGCCGGCATCAGCATAGCGCTTGACGAATTTCGGGGTGAAGTCGGCAAACAGACCGACCATGTCCTGGGTCACGAGAATCTGGCCGTCACACGCCGGTGATGCGCCGATCCCGATCAACGGCACCGAGGCACGCGCGGTCACTTCGCGGGCGACCGGTTCAATCGTGCCTTCGATGACGATGGCGAATGCGCCGGCCGCCTCAATCGCAGCGGCGTCGCGATAGACCTGCTCGGCACCGGCATCACCCTTGCCCTGAATTTTGAAGCCGCCCCGATGTTCAGCCTTTTGCGGCAGCAACCCGATATGGCCCAACACCGGCACCCCTGCGGCAACGATTGCCGCCACCGTTTCGGCCATTTCCTCGCCACCCTCAAGCTTGATCGCCTGACAGCCGGTCTCTTCAAAAACACGTCTGGATGAAGCCACCGCCTGTGATGGTGACGTCTCGTAACTGCCGTGCGGCAGATCGACGACGACGCAGGCGCGCTCCGTGCCGCGCATCACGGCCTGTCCGTGCGCGATCATGATATCGAGGGTAACGCCGCGCGTGGTTTCGAGCCCGTACACCACCATTGCCAGGGAATCGCCGACCAGAACAAGATCGCAATGTGCATCGACGCGCCTGGCCATCGGCGTATCATAAGCCGTCAGACAGACAAGCGACCCTGCACCCTTGCAGGCACGGATGTTCTCGGCGTGCAGTCTCTCCGTCGCCATGATAATGGCGGCTCCTCTCCCCTGAATGTCTCAAGCTCCCGAACAGAAACTATCCCTTTTTTATTGCGCTGCACAACAGCGAATTAACGGGTATAAATTCATTTGTCTTTTGAACGCAGGGCATTACGGGCGTTCTTTCTGTGGATATTTATTTGCATCACTGTGTATGAAATGCCCCGATCAATCTTCATCTTCGGTTGAAGTTTTTCCGGCAAGCATCTGATTCTTTTTCTTCTTCTTTGGCTTGAAGGCCCAGAAAAGCACACCGCAGAACAGGACCAGCAGGATAACCACAAAATACTCGTTCAGCAGCGCCGTCATCGCTTCATCCTGCCTTTCTGATGCGCGTTCTGAACCAGGACTTTTACGGACCAGAGGCCGTTTGACAAGCCCGGCCACCCCCCTAAAACTTGCCAGGCTGATTGAGGGTTATCCTATGTTTCGACGCCGCGCCAAAAACATCACCCTGATGATGCTTGTGCTCATCGTCCTCGGTGCCTGCGATGACAGCATCGATATTGATCAGCACCGCCGCGGCAGCGCTGAAACCTACATGATCGCCATCGCCCATCCGCTGGCCGCTGCCGCCGGTCGGGACATTCTGGAAAAGGGTGGCAGCGCGGTCGACGCCGCCATTGCTGCGGAACTGGTGCTGACCCTGGTCGAGCCGCAATCCTCGGGCATTGGCGGTGGCGCTTTCATGATGCATCACGACGCTTCGAAGGGCATCATCGAAAGCTATGACGGACGAGAAACCGCCCCGGCATCGGCGCGGCCGGACATGTTTATCGACGCTGCCGGCGTGCCGATGCCATGGCCGAAAGCGGCGACCGGCGGACGCGCGGTTGGCGTGCCGGGCCTGATCAGAATGCTGGCACTGGCCCATGCCGATCACGGTATCCTTCCCTGGGCCGCGCTTTTTCAACCGGCGACCCGACTGGCTGAGGACGGCTTCCGGGTGACGCCAAGACTGGCCGGCTTGCTCGCCAAAGACACAGAAATGCCGACGATCCCCGGCACGCGGGACTATTTTTATCCGGGCGGCAAGCCGCTCAAGCCCGGCGATACCCTGAAAAACCCTGAGCTCGCCAGAGTGTTGCGTCGAGTCGCCGACAACGGTGCCGCCGCCTTTTACACGGGCACCATCGCCGAGGGGATGAGCCGATCCATTGCCACCGCCGCCGTCAATCCGGCAGCGATGGCCGTTGCTGACATTAGCGGCTATAGCGCAAAAAAGCGCGACCCGGTATGCGTGCCGTACCGCACGGTCAAAGTCTGTGGCATGGGGCCGCCATCTTCCGGGGGCATCCTGATTGCCCAGATTCTGGGCATGCTTGATCATTTCGATCTGGGTGCGATGCAGCCCTTTTCCGCCGAAGCCGTTCATCTGATCGTCGAGGCCAGCCGCCTCGCCTTCGCCGATCGCAATCTCTATGTCGCCGACAGTGATTTTGTGCCGGTCCCGGTCCCGGGCCTGATCGATCCGGTGTATCTGGCGGAACGCGCAAGGCTGATCACCCCCGGCAAGCGGATACCCGAAGTCAGGCCGGGCCGGGCCGGGCGAACGGCCTGGCACCGGGGTGCTGAGGCGGATGCCACGAAAGGAATGTCGACAACCCATTTTTCGGTGCTGGACCGTTACGGCAATCTGGTCTCGATGACCGCCAGCATTGAACGCGCCTTCGGCTCCAGGCATATGACCCAGGGCTTCCTGCTCAACAACCAGCTGACGGATTTTTCATTCCAGCCGACCGCCGACGGCTTCCCCGTCGCCAATGCCGTCGCCCCCGGCAAGCGCCCGCGCAGCACGATGTCGCCGACCATCGTTTATGGTGCGGACGGCAAACCGCTGCTGGCGATCGGCTCGCCCGGCGGCGCACGGATTGCCGGTTACACGTTGAAGGTCATCCTTGGTGTCATCGACTGGCACATGGATATCGCCGATGCCATCGCCGCCGCCAATATCGTCAGCCGGGGCGGACCGGTCGAACTTGAAGCCGGCACAACCGCCGAAGCCCTGCTGCCGGCGCTGCAGGCGCTCGGGCACACCGTCTCTGTCCGCGAGATGAACAGCGGCCTGCACGGCATTTACCTGGGCGGCGGCCGCATCGTCGGCGGCGCTGATCCAAGACGCGAAGGCGTCGTGCTCGGCGATTGAAAACGCGCCGCAATAACCCTCAGACATCGCCCGGATGCACGGCGAGATCAGCGGACAGCCGCAACCTGAAATGGGTCCCGTCAGCGCCGGTCTGAACCAGTTGTATATCGCCGCCATGCTCGGTGGCGACATCGCGCACGATCACCAGCCCAAGCCCGGTACCGCCCTGCCGGCCCGATCCGGCAAACGCCTGAAACAGATTTTCCTGCGCCTTGATGGGCAACCCCGGCCCGTTATCCAGCACATCGATAAAGATGTTACGGTCCTCCTTGCCGGCCCTGACCGTCAGCTGCGTTGCACCGGCCTGCATGGCGTTGCCACACAGATTCTGCAGGGCGCGTAGCAGATGGCGGCGATCAGCAACGATCTCCAGCGCCGGATCAACATCGATGTTCCATGCGGTATTTGCCGTGTCGGACGACAGTTCCAGCAGCCCCTGCACTTCTTCGATCAGATCACCAAGCAGAAACAGCCTTGGGTGCAGCACCAGCGCGTCATCGGCGGCATAACTCAGCGTCTGGCTACAGAGATCGATGGCGCGGTCGATGGCCTTCATCAACCGGGGCGTGACCCGCTTGACCTCCGGATCTTCGATATACTGTAGTTTGTCCGAAACCAGTACCGCAGTGGCCAGGGTGTTGCGCAGATCGTGATTGATCTTGGCCATCGCCCCACCCATCGCGGCCAGGCGGTTTTTCTGCTTCAGCGACGCCTGCACCTGACGCTGCATCGCCGCCAGTTCACTTTGTGCCGTGCCGATTTCATCACCGCGCGGTACCGGCGTAATGATCCGGCTTGCATCTTCCGGGTTGTCGCGGAAGCCGACCATGGCACGGGTCAGACGCTGGACCGGCCGCACGATCATCCATTGCAGCGAAATATACACCATACTTGCGGTGATCAGCGAGATAACCAGCGACAGAATGAGAATGCGCCATGAGAAGGCAAGCATGGCTGTGCGCATGATCGCTTCATCGAACAGCACCTCGACGGTCAGATCGGGTTGTTTCGGCGGCACACCGATGGCCCGGATGACGCGGTTGTCGGTCCGGCTCATGGTATCGAAGGCTTCGACGATCAGACTGAAGAACGACACATCACGCATATCCACCGACAGATCGACCGCCGGCGGCATGTCGCCGCCGACCATCAGCATGCGCCGGTCCGGACGGTTGACGATGATTGCCAGCGCCTCGGTCTGGCGTAAAAGGGCATGTTCCAGGTCCTGATTGGGCTGGGTTTCCGGCAACGCATCCAGTGCCACCATCGACAGGTAGGCGCGGGCGATGAAATCCTCGATATAGGTCTTGCGGAACCGCGCCACCGAAGGCGTCCAGATCAGCACTTCCGCAAGCATGACAAAACCGACGGTCAGAATCAGAAGCCGCGTTGACAGGTTCACAAACCGCTTGGCGGGAAGGGGCTGTTCGGCGCTCATTGTGGTTAATATACGCCCTTTTACCCGAATTTCGCCAGAAATCGCACGATTCTTCGCGTTTTCTCGCTGAAAAGCGACGATGTGTAGAAACTGCCTGCGGCTCTTTTGCTGACCTCACCGAACGTCGGGTAGGGCGCGATCAGGGTCGCCATACCGCCGATCTTTATTTTTTGCGCCATCGCCAGCACCCAGGTCTGAATCAGCTCGCCGGCCATCGGCCCGGCAATGCCGCAACCGAGGATCACGCCCTTTTTCGTGGTGATGACCTTGATCATGCCGTCGGTTTCGGCTTCCGCCTGGGCGCGGTCATTTTCATGAAACTGCCAGCGCAGGATACGGATGTCGGCACCGTGCTTTTCTCTGGCCTGGACTTCGGTCAGACCGACCTGCGCCAGTTCCGGTGACGTATATGTCACCCAGGGCACGCACGAATGGTCCGCCCTGGCCGGCAGGCGGAACAGGGCGTTCTTGATAACCACACCGGCGTGGTAGCCGGCGACGTGGGTAAACTGCAAGCCACCGGCCACATCGCCGATGGCGAAAATCTTCTTGTTGGAGGTCCGCAGCCGGGCATCGACCTCGATCCCCTTTGCGCTATAGGCGACACCGGCGGCTTCGAGATTGAGCTCGCCGACGTTGGCGCGCCGCCCGGTAGCCACAAGAAGGTGCGAGCCTGAAACTGTTTCCTCGCCGTCGCCATTGTCCAGGATGACGGCAACGCCAGCGGCGGCATGCTCGATCCGGGCGATTTTCACCCCTTCGCGCACGACCACACCGTCCGTGTCCAGTTTCCGGCGTACAACATCGACCAGTTCCGGATCGTCTTTCGGCATCACCGTAAACATCTCGAGAACGGTAACCGCCGCGCCCAACTGGCGATGCGCCTGGGCCAGCTCAATACCGATCGGCCCGCCACCGATAACAATCAGATGTCGAGGCAGGGTATCGGCATAAAAAATCGTCTCATTGGTATAGAATAGCCCGTCCTGAAGCCCCGGGATCGGCGGCACAAAGGGTGATGAGCCGGTAGCGATGACGAAGCGCCGGGCGGTGATCCTTTTTCCGTCGGCTTCGACCGTCCTGCTGTCGACGAAGCGTCCGGCGGCTTTGATCACCTTGACGCCGAGACCGGTGAAGCGTTCCACCGAATCGTTCGGTGCAATCGCACCAATGGCGCCATGGACATGCGCAAAGACCCGGTCGGGATCGACTTTCGGCAGTCCGGCATCGATCCCGAAACGACCGGCATCGCGAATACGTTGTGCCGCATGTCCCGCCGCCAGCAACGCTTTCGACGGCACACAGCCGTAATTCAGGCAATCACCGCCCATTTTGCCCTTTTCCAGCAAAACCGTGTCGGCCCCCATCTGCTGCGCGCCGGCACAGACCGACAGCCCGCCGGAACCGGCACCGATAACACAGATATCGGTTTTGATGGTCTCGGTCATCAGCTTGATCTCCCTGTCGGCTGCGCGTTTCTATCCACGTGTTGCTCTGTAGCGCTTGTACAGGACCGGCACCAGCGACAACGCTGCAAGCCCGAGTATCGGACCCATGATCTCGAGCGAGAAGATGATGCCGAGATCCGGCTCGCCGCCCTGTTCGAAAACCGCACCCAGACCGTTCCCGACGCTGACAAAGACCAGTGATCCCGGCATGATGCCAAAGAACGTCCCGATAACATAGGTACGTAGCGGCACGCCGAGAAAAGCCGGCACCAGATTGACCAGCCAGAACGGGAACAACGGCACCAGCCTGAGCACAAACATATAACTCAGGGCGTTTTCGTTGAACCCTGCCTCCATCTTGCGGATCGCCGTACCGGCCCTGGCGCGGAAGAAATCGGCAAGGGCGTAACGAGCAATCAGAAAGATCACCGTCGCCCCCAAAGTCGCGCCGACGACCGTATACAGGGAACCGATTGCGATGCCAAAAACGAACCCGCCCGCCAACGTCGCCCACACCGCGCCCGGTATGGACAGCGTCACCATCACGCAATAAGCGAAAATGAAGCCCAATGCCGCCAGGGCTCTGTTGTCCTGAGCCCACTGTAAAAGGACCGCCCGGTGCTCTTTCAGAGCCTGAAAGGACAGAAACCGATCCAGATCGAGCACGAAGATGGCGATCATCGCTGCTGCCACCGCCGCCAGCAAAAGCAGCCGCAGGACAATTGATTTCTGCCGAACCGGCGCTCCCTGCACAGGTGCGGTTTTCTGATCGCCCCCGGTCATGAGAGAACTCTCAATGTCACTTTATCCCCTTTCGCCGCCCGTGCAGAGTACCGGCGCGGCAGCTTTCCCCGAGCGTCAAACCTGCGCTCACAGCGGCATTGTCGCGAATACAGCGGCAAGAGCAACCAACGTTCCGCTAACGACGTCTCAAGTTCGCGTGAGCGACGAAAATTTAATGCAAGAAAAGCACATCGGAATCGTTGACTTGCCTCCGCCCAGACCGTATACAGCGGGCGATTTCGCAAGGAGAAGTTCCGTGAAACGCACGTATCAGCCAAGCAAGCTCGTCCGCAAGCGCCGTCACGGCTTCCGTCACCGTATGGCGACGGTTGGCGGTCGACGCGTCCTCACCAGTCGCCGTGCCAAGGGCCGCAAGCGCCTGTCCGCTTAAGGCGTGGCGGTCGTTTCCCGGCCCGCATGTCTCAAACACCCCGAGAGCCCGGCCTCGTTCGCCTCAAAAAGCGCCGCGAGTTTCTGGTCGTTGCCGGGGCAAACCGCAAGTGGGCGACACCGGGCATGGTTGTGCAGGTTCGTAACCGGCCACCGGGGGAAGTCCGTGGGGAACACGTCCGGATTGGCTTTACCACCAGCCGCAAGGTTGGCAACGCGGTGGTCAGAAATCGCGCCAGGCGCCGCCTCCGCGCCTGTGTTGACGCGGTTCTGCCAGGCCAGGTCAAACCCGGCCTTGATATCGTCGTCATCGGACGTCAGGCAACACCGGCACGGCCGTTTGCCGCATTGAAGGACGATTTCTTGAAAAGTCTCAAAAAACTCAATGCGTTGATGGACAGGCCGGACAGGCCGGACAGGAATGAGCCGCATGACCGGTAATTTTCAAGCGCACACTATTCTTACCTGGCCGTTCCGGGCCCTGATTGCTGTTTACCGGTACGGCATTTCGCCATTTTTTGCCGGTTCGTGCCGCTATCATCCGAGCTGTTCCGCCTATGCGGACCAAGCATTTGAAACGCATGGCGTCGTAAAAGGCGGTTTTCTTGCCTTTCGGCGAATCATGCGTTGCCACCCCTGGGGGGGATCGGGCTACGATCCCGTCCCCACCACCAATACGGTCGAACTTAATGACCGAAAAGGGAGTCCTGAACGCTCATGAGCGACCAAAAAAATATGATCCTGGCGATCGTGCTGTCGATTGCCATTCTTGTGTTGTTCGAGACGTTCTTCAATACCGGCAGGGTCCCCCCTGAGCAGGCGGCCCAGCAGACAGCGCAGCAAACCGCACAACCCCAGCCGGGTCAGGCGGTGCCGACGGCTCCGGCACAGGGCGGCAATGCCCAGATTCCAGCGATCCCGGGCGGCTCATCCGCCGCCAACTCCGAACAGCTGGTTGCTCAAAGCCGCAAGGTCGCACTGGACAACACCAAGCGCATCAGGATCGACGCACCCAGACTGCATGGCTCGATCGCCCTGACCGGCGGCCTGATCGACGACGTGACGATGATCGACTATCACAAGACCGTCGATCCGAAGAGCGCCGAAATCGTTCTGTTATCGCCGCGCGGCGCCGCAGATGCCTACTACTCCGGTTTCGGCTGGACCGGTGCCGAAGGGCAGCCGATGCCGGGTCTTGATACGCCGTGGACGGCTGATCGCGCGACATTGACGGTGGATAGCCCGGTGACGCTGACCTGGGACAACGGTCAGGGCCTGATTTTCAAGCGAATCATCAGTATCGACAGAAATTACATGTTCACCATCGACCAGCAGGTCGAAAATAACACCGACAAGGCGCTGACGCTCTATCCGTTCGGTCTGCTGAGCCGCTATGGCACCCCCGATACCACCGATTTCTATATCCTGCACGAAGGTCTGCTCGGCGTCGTCGATGGCAAGCTTCAGGAAATAAATTACAGCGACATCAAGGACGAAACTGCCGGAATATCTGCCGAGACCACCGGCGGCTGGGTCGGCATCACCGACAAGTACTGGCTGACGACCCTGATTCCCAATCAAAGTGACACGGTCCAGACCCGCTTCCTGCACCGCAAGGAAGGCGTGGTTGACGTCTATCAGGCCGATTATCTGGGTGCACCCGTACTGGTGCAGGCCAGGGGCAGTGCGTCCACCCGAAGCCATATGTTCGCCGGTGCCAAGGAAGTCAATCTGCTCGACGGCTACGCCGATACGTTCGGCATCATCAATTTCGATCTGGCGATAGACTTCGGCTGGTTCTACTTCCTGACCAAACCGATCTTCCTGGCCCTTTTGTGGATTCACGCCCACGTCGGCAATCTCGGGGTTTCTATCCTGCTTTTGACCGTGGCGATCAAGATTGTGTTCTTCCCGCTCGCCAACAAATCCTATGTCGCGATGAGCAAAATGAAGAAATTGCAGCCGCAAATGGTCAAACTGCGCGAGCGTTTCTCCGAGGACAAGGCCAAGCTCAATCAGGAGATGATGGCGCTCTACAAAAAGGAAAAGGTCAACCCGGCGTCCGGCTGCCTGCCGATTCTGTTGCAGATTCCGGTGTTCTTTGCCCTCTACAAAGTGCTGTTCGTGACCATCGAGATGCGCCATGCGCCGTTCTTCGGCTGGATTCAGGATTTGTCAGCGCCCGATCCGACGAGCATTTTTAACCTGTTCGGCCTGATACCGTTCACGCCGCCGCAATTCCTGATGATTGGTATCTGGCCGCTGCTCATGGGCATTTCGATGTACATTCAGCAAAAGCTGAACCCGCAACCGGCGGATCCGATCCAGGCAAAAATCTTTCTGTTCATGCCGATTTTCTTCACATTCCTGCTGGCCAGTTTCCCGGCCGGACTGGTGATTTACTGGGCATGGAACAATACCCTGTCGATCCTGCAGCAATGGGTCATCATGCGCCGCATGGGCATTAATACCAAAGATGCGCTGACCTAGAACGGACCGGGGGCGTCTCAGATATGTCATCAGCGCCCTACGATCCGTCGCAGCTTGAAGCCGGTCGGCTACTGTTTTCCGGCGACATGGCATTTGTGCTCGGTGCCCGTGAACTGTCGCAAATTCCGCCCGGCGACATCCCCGAAATCGCTTTTGCCGGGCGCTCCAACGTCGGCAAGTCGAGCCTGCTCAACGCCCTGACCGGGCGCAAACAGCTGGCCCGCACGTCGCACACACCGGGCCGCACCCGCGAGGTCAATTTCTTCAATGCCGGTGGCCGCCTGATGCTTGCCGACCTGCCCGGTTACGGGTACGCCAAGGCCCCGAAATCAGAAATTCACGGCTGGACCAACCTGATCGAGGATTACCTGCGCGGTCGCGTGCAGCTGCGCCGCTGCTGCCTTTTGATCGATTCCCGGCACGGCTTCAAGGATACTGACCGCACCGCCATGGCCATGATGGATCAGGCGGCGCAGAATTATCAGATCGTGCTGACCAAATGCGACAAGATGAAACCCGGCCCGTTGCAGAAGCTGATCGATGCGATGCATCTTGAGCTGGCCCGACACCCTGCCGCCCATCCGGTCATCATGCACACCAGTTCACACGATGCCGACGGCATTGCCGAGTTGCGCGCCGAACTGGCGATGCTTGCCGAATAAGCGCAGGACACCGTATGGCGCATTCCATTTTGAACGGGAATGGTGTACCCCTGCTTCTGCATTGCGTTTTTGTTATATTTTCCAATCTGCATGAGTTAGTTTCCCGCCATGAGCAAAACACACGATGAGAATCGCGAGGCCAACCTCGCCAAAGCCCTGGTCCTCTCCGAAGCACTGCCCTACATGCGGCGTTTCAGCGGACGCACCGTGGTTGTCAAATTCGGCGGCAATGCGATGGGCGACCCGACGCTGTTCGATCTGTTTGCCCGCGACATGGTTCTGCTGCGCCAGGTCGGCATTCGCCCGATCGTCGTGCATGGCGGCGGACCGCAGATCGGTGCCATGCTGGACAAACTGCAGATCAAATCGGAATTCATCGATGGCCTCAGGGTCACCGATCAGGCAACCATCGACATTGTCGAGATGGTATTGTCGGGATCAATCAACAAACAGATCGTCTCGGCCATCAACAAGGCCGGCGGCACGGCCATCGGCCTGTCGGGTAAAGACGGCAACCTGATCCGGGCGGAAAGGCTACAACGCAGCAAGCGCGACCCGGAAAGCAACATTGAACGGATCATTGATCTGGGGCTGGTCGGTGAACCCAAGGTGATTTCGACCAAGGTCCTGGAATCCTTTGAAGCAAGCGACGTCATCCCGGTGATCGCGCCAATCGGTATTGGCCCCGACGGCGAGACGCTGAACATCAACGCCGATACCGCTGCCGGCGCCATCGCCGCAGCAACCCGGGCCTCCAGAATGTACATGCTGACCGATGTCGAGGGCGTTCTTGACAAGGAACTGAACCTGATCTCCGAGTTGAAGGTCTCGGAAGCGTTGGCGGCGATTGAAAGCGGCGTGATTTCAGGCGGGATGATCCCCAAGATCGAAACCTGTATCGAGGCTATTCAGGGTGGTGTCGACGGCGCGGCGATCATCGATGGCCGCGTCGCGCATACGATTCTGGTGGAATTGTTTACCGAGGGCGGGGCCGGGACCCTGATCACGCGGGGCTGAGAATAATATCGATCTGCCAGATCAAATCATTTTCAGTCAACGCATAGCTGCCGTCTTTGGCCCTGAGAATCTCGTCCGGCGCAATGCCGCAGAGTATTTCCTGCATGATCTCGGTCGTCTCGGCGCTGATTCCGGCCCGCCAGGCCAGCGCCACGCAGGCTTTCGCATTGTGCGCATCGAACACCCTGCCGGCTTTGCGGAACGGCACGTCGGCCATGACCGAAATGATGGCTTTGGCAAACATGGTGTCGCCCCTGGTCAGCGCATCGACAAGTGCCGCCTCGTCCAGTGTGCCGGCTGCCCACTCCTTCGCCGCCCTGTCGAAAATATTATCATCATCAAGGCTGACCCCACCGCCGTTCGCTGATCCGACCCCGCCCTCGACGGGCAAGCTGGCCGCGCCGTCACCCAGCCGTTCCAGAACAATGGCCCGGACCGCAATAGCCACGTCACCGGGCAGGTCTTCACGGGTTTGCATACGCCGCAGCACATCTTCAGCAACAACGCGGGCAATCTTGACGGCCATGCGTGAAGGGATGCGCGGACGCATCGCCAGCGGCATATGCCACAGATCAATGCGCGACGCATCGGCAATCACCATATCCAGCGTCTCTTCGCGGATTTGTGCGCTGTCATTCGCCAGCAGCAGGGCGACGGCTTCGATATCCGCCGTGCTGATGATGGCGTGGCTGACATCCTCCGAGACACCGATGCGCTCGGATACTGCCAGAATTGCACCGGTAGAGGGTTTTGCCAGAATAATTTCGATCAGATCATGATCGCTCAGGACCGGTGAATATTTCAGAATCGGCGTGGCAACCACCGATTCCACATCCCAGGCAAGGCGGCGGATCACATTTGCCGGTGCGTTGGCAAGTTCCTTGAGGGCTTCGGCTATGGTCTGACGTACGCGAACCGCCTGATCCCTGGCCAGCAGCATCAGGGCTTCATGCGCCATATCGCGGAGCCGGGTGCTGGCATAGTCGTCGCCTACCGTTTCCGGACTGGAAATCTTTTCGGCAAGCCGGGCGCGCACAGCTTCGTCATCATCCCTGGCCAGCAAAAGATCCGCATGCATCGGCGCCGCTTTATTCGCAGCGATCGCCAGTCGAACCGCCGGCTGGGTATCCTGCGCCAGATAATACAGCAGTTCCGGCGCAATATCCTCGCACAGGGCAAGCGCCTTGCGCGCCGGCTCATCTCCGTCTTGCGCTATTGATTTCGCTTCGTCGTAGGTCAAATCCATTTTTTATATGACGCTTTGGATACTTGCGGGAGAATAACCCAATACAGCGCGCGCTTGTCGTTGGCAATCGGTCAGGCGCGTTCCGCCAGGTTTGCGAAAAACTCGATATGCCAATCGATATCGTCCCTGGACATGGGAAAAATCTTGTCATCGTTCGGCTCGATCACTTCCGAAGGCGCGATCCGACCCATTTGCTGCTGGATCATGACGATGATCGACGCCGGCATCTCCGCCTTGCCGATCAGCGCGACGATACCGGTTGGGTTCTTGTCGACAAAAACCTTGCGGGCCAGCGGCACCGAAACGTCGGCGCGGACGATCAGGGCGGCAAAGACAAACGCATGGTCACCCGCCTGCAGGGCTTTCAGGATGACGCTATCGACCAGTTTCCCGGCAGCTCGCAGCCGGTTCGCGGTATCCAGTGGCGGATCGACCTTGAGGAAGTCAAAACCGGCGCTCAGTGCTTTTCTTTCGGCGGCTTTTTCATCCCCCAGCCGGTCACGGACGATCTCGCTGACAGCGGCCATGGTCGTCGCATCGAGATCGGAACGCTCCCGCAACGCATGCAGCAGATTTTCGGCCAGAAAACCGGCCATGCGCTGTGCCGCGCCTTCCGGAAGCCGGGTTCTGGTGACCAGGGGCGATTGCCACAACTGAACGCCCTCTGAACGACTGATCAGATCGTCCAGTGCTTCCTCGCGGATTTGCGCCGAATTGTTGCCAAGCAGATCGGCAATGCCTTCGACATCGTCCGTACCGATAATCGTATCGGCGAGATTTTCCGATACCTGATTGCGCCGGGCAATCGCCGCAACCCCGCCAACGGCTGGTCCGCGTTCGATGATCTCGATCAGATCGCTTTCGCTAAGGACCGGCGAAAATTCGAGAACCGGCCCTGAAACCTCGATTTCAAGGTCGTTGGCCAGCGTCTTGATAATATGCGCCGGCGCATCGACCACATCCTTCAGCGCCTGCGACAGTATGGCGCGGACCTTGGTGATCTGGTCGTTGGCAAGGGCCAGCAGGGCCTCCTGGGTCTGGGCCTGAACCTTGCTGGATTCTTCAAAGCTGAGATCAGGCGCGATGACAGCAATTTTTTGCGCCAGCCCGCCACGCACGTCCGCATCAACGTCAAGTGCCAGTAGAAGATCGGTTTGCCTGGGGGCCGCTTCGTTTACGGCAACGGCACGCCTGACCGTCGCCGACGCATCTTCGGCCAGAAAATAGAGAAGTTCCGGTGACAGGTCCCTGCGCTCGGCCAGGGCGGCACGAACCGCAGGATCATCGCTGCAGGCGAGTTCCTTGGCGCGTTCATAGGTAATCGCTTCCTTTCCGGAAACTTCGCTCATTCCTCATGTACCCCTTGCGCCGCTTACAGGCTTCATAAGCGGTCGAACTGCGTCTAGTCCGGCATTTCAAGCGGCGTGCCTGGTGGCGGCGCCATCTCAAAGCCTCCCTTGCTTTTCTTCTTAACCGAATACATTGCCGCATCGGCACGTGCAAGGAGGTCATCCAGAGACTCCCCGGTTTTCGGATCAAAATACGCAACCCCGATTGAAATGCCGAGGGGGTGTGCATCGTCGCCCGACATCGACACCATCTGCTTGCTGGTTTCAATCAGCTGCGCGGCCCGCTTGATGCTGGTTGCCTCGTCAATACCATCCAGCCAGAGTGCAAACTCATCACCTCCGAGCCGGGCGATCAGATCGCCGGGACGGGAAAAGCTGATCAGCATGTCACGCAGGAAAAGCAATGCATCATCACCGGCCTGATGGCCGTGGACATCATTAACCCGCTTGAAGTTGTCCATATCAACATAGAACATTGACGCCGTCTGGCCGCTACGATCAAGCCGGGCAATGCGCCTCGGCAGTTCTTCCTCGTAAAAGGCACGGCGGTTCAGCAGTCCGGTCATGCCATCCGTTCGCGACAGTTTGACGATGCGTTCGTGATTGGCGATCTGTTCGTTGGCGATGCCGAGCTGATTGGCGACATCGGTCAGCATCAGTCGATGATCATTATCCCAGGCTTCGTCCTTTTTCGGCTTCCACATCGCCAGCGCGCCGTTGACGCCACTGCGGTACTGGGTGGTGGTCAACAATGCCGACCAGTTGCCCTCGGTAATATCGATCACATTGCCGGCCTTGAGACCTTTGATTTTCCCGCTGATTTTCTCGACGCCTTCAACGTTGCCGTATTCAGCCGCAACGGCAAACCCGCCAGAGTCCGCATCCTGGCGGTAAATCCGCGATCCGGCCGCACCAAGTGCACGTGCCGTCGCCGTCGCCGCGGCCATCAGCATGTCGTGCGGCTCGATCTCGTCCCTGATCTGCGAGACGATATAATTCAGAAGTTGTTCGCGGTGCCGGGCACGGGCCAGCGCCGCTTCGCTCTCACGTTCCTCGGTGACGTCACGGCAGTTGCCGCGGCAGCCGATCCAGGTTTCGTTTTCATCATCGTTCTTGACCAGCGGCAGCGCCGAGACAACGACACAGGCGGTCGAGCCGTCCTTGTTGGTCATCCACATTTCGACGTTGTCGAGTTTGCGCGTCGTGGTGAACGGAAACGGGGTGAAGTCATCGGCATCGATCACGAAATCACGGACCGCATGACCGATCAGTTCATCCGGTTTGAAGCCAAGCGCACCCTGCGGCGAAACAAAGATGAACTGGCCCTGGGCATCGACCTCCCAGGAAAAGTCGCTGGAAATTTCAACCAGGTCCTTATAGCGCTGACGGGATTCGACCAGCGTCGTGCGCAGGTTTCGTTCCATCGTCAGATCACGGGCCAGCACCAGGGTCTTTTCAACCGCGCCATTGGCATCAAGGACAGGCAACGCCGTCACATCCAGAACCAGTTCGCCACGCGAGGTGCCGATGGTCAGCGTGGCGTTGGCGATACTGGTGCTCTCCATGGCCTTGCCGATCAGCGTCTCGATCTCGGCCACGGCACCGCCGGCCAGGGCTTTTTCAAGCCCTGCCCCCTTGGCATTGGCAACCAGAGGCTTGCTGGTCCGGTCCAGCAGCAAAGCCGGCCCCGGATAGCCGGCAATCAGTTTGACGTCGCTGTCACTTGCCTGCGTCGCGGGTGTCGGCAGCGAAGCCTTGTCGGACATGGAATCACTCACACTATATTCCCCTCATCGTCTATACTAGAAGATGCATAGCTAGGGTGCCAGCACGCGATTGCATGCCGGCACGTATTCTCCCTTGCCACCATTACACCCTGTCCGTTAACTAATGGCATCATGAAACACGAAGATAATCAGACAATTAACGGCACTATACGCAATCATCCTGACCATTTGCTTGCAGCCGGCGTGTGGATTTTTGATCTCGACAATACGCTTTATCCCGCGTCATCCAGATTGTTCGATCAGGTCGACTGGAACATGACCCGTTATGTCGGCGAGCTGCTGGGTCTGGAGCCGGTTGCGGCGAGGGCCTTGCAAAAGCAGTATTTCCGGGAATACGGGACAACAATGCGCGGCCTGATGACGGTGCATGATGTTGACCCGGTCGCCTTTATGAACGACGTCCACACCATCGATCTGGCACCGATTACCGCCGACCCGGTGCTCAACGATGCGCTGGAACGCCTGCCCGGTCGCAAGATCATCTTCACCAACGGCACCACCCAACATGCCGAAAACATCACCCGCCATCTCGGCATTGATCATTTTTTCGAAGGCTGCTTTGACATCATTGACGCCGGGTATGAGCCGAAGCCGGCTGCCGCAATCTATGACATCTTTTGCCGGCGTTTCGACATTGATCCGGCTGATGCGGTGATGGTCGAGGACATGGCCCGGAACCTGGTACCGGCAGCCGCGCTCGGCATGACAACCGTATGGCTTGATACCGGGGTTGCCTGGTCGAGAGACAGTGCCGAGCACGGCCATGTCCATCACCGCGCCGATGATCTGTCGTCATGGCTGGCCGGTGTCGTCAACGGGGCGGCGCCGGCATAACGGCTTCCGTTGACAGCCAAGCCCAACCGGGCCAAATTCCGGGCGCAGCCAATTCGCTCATGCGACAGGAACGACAGAGGAACACCATGAACACCAGCCAGCTTGAAACCGTTATAGATGCCGCATGGGAAGATCGCGCCAATATTTCGCTGACCACAAAAGGCGAAGTGCGCGAAGCCGTGACCACGGCGCTTGATCTGCTTGATCAGGGACAGGCCCGGGTTGCTGAAAAGATCGACGGCAAATGGCAGGTTAACCAGTGGCTCAAGAAAGCTGTGTTGCTGTCGTTCCGCCTCAATGACATGTCGCCGATCCCGGGCGGGCCCGGCGGCGCGCACTGGTGGGACAAGGTGCCGTCAAAATTCGAGACCATGGGCGAGAACGCGTTTCGTGCCGCCGGCTTCCGCGCCGTGCCGGGGGCCATCGTCAGACATTCCGCCTTTATCGACAAAAACGTCGTGCTGATGCCGAGCTTCGTTAACCTCGGTGCCCATGTCGGCGAAGGCACCATGGTCGACACCTGGGCCACGGTCGGCTCGTGTGCGCAGGTCGGCAAGGGCGTGCATCTGTCAGGCGGCGTCGGCCTTGGCGGTGTGCTTGAGCCTTTGCAGGCCGGCCCCGTCATTATCGAGGATAACTGCTTCATCGGTGCCCGCTCGGAAGTCGTCGAAGGGGTCATCGTCGAGGAGGGATCGGTGCTCTCCATGGGTGTCTTCATCACCTCGACGACCAAGATCATCGACCGCAATACCGGCGAGATTTTCATCGGCCACGTGCCGCCGTTTTCCGTCGTCGTGCCCGGCGCCATGCCCGGCAAACCGCTGCCGGACGGATCACCCGGCCCGTCGCTGGCCTGCGCCGTCATCGTCAAACGTGTCGATGCGCAAACACGCTCCAAGACGTCGATTAATGAACTCCTCAGAACGTGACCCCGTCGCCGTTTCCGAGGCGCTGATCCGCCATGCCAGCGTTACACCGGTCGACGGCGGTGCGCTTGATGTCCTGATCGACTATCTGACACCACTCGGCTTCGTCTGTCATGATCTGACCTTCGATGACCCCGACGGCGAGCCGACCCGCAACCTGTATGCCAGGCTCGGCACCGAAGGCCCAAATTTCTGCTGGGCCGGGCATACGGATGTGGTGCCGCCCGGCGATCTGTCCGACTGGACATCCGATCCGTTCACCCCGGAAATCCGTGACGGCAGGCTGTATGGCCGGGGTGCCGCCGACATGAAGTGTGCAGTGGCCTGCATGATGACGGCGACCGCCGATTTTCTCGCCCGGACCGATGGTGCTTTCAAGGGATCGATCAGTTTTCTGATCACCGGCGATGAGGAAGGCGATGCCACCAACGGCACCAAAAAGGTTCTGGACTGGCTGCAGAGCCGCGGCGAGACCCTTGATGCCTGTGTCGTCGGTGAGCCGACGAATCCTGAATTTCTCTCCGACATGGTCAAGATCGGCAGGCGGGGCTCGATGAACGTGTGGCTAGACGTCGAGGGCGTTCAGGGTCATTCGGCCTATCCGCATCTGGCCGACAATCCGATCCACAGGATGCTGGGCCTGCTCGCATCATTGACCGATGTGCCGCTGGACGAAGGCTCCGATCATTTCCAGCCGAGCACCCTGCAGGTGACCACGGTGGATGTCGACAATGCGGCAACCAACGTCATACCGGCGCGTGCATCGGCCCGCGTCAATATCCGCTTCAATGACAAGCATTCATCGGACAGCATCATCCAGTTGCTCAAGGGCCGGCTTGATCAGGCCGGCGGCGGTTACGAGATGCGCTGGCGGGTTTCCGGCGAAAGCTTCCTGACACCGCCCGGCACCCTCAGCAGGACCGTGGTCGAGGCAATCTCGGAGACCACCGGCACAAGGCCCGAGTTGAGCACAACCGGCGGTACTTCTGACGCACGGTTCATCAAGGATCACTGCCCGGTCGTCGAATTCGGTCTGATCAACCAGACCGCGCACAAGGTCAACGAGAACGTCCGCGTGGATGATATCCGGGCCTTATCCGCGATCTATACCCGGATACTCGACGGCTACTTCGGCCAGCCGCGCTGATGCCCTGGGCCGAGGTCCAGCGCTATCTTTCGGGCGCGCTTCGCCTGGCCAGATTTGATGTCGGCGGCTTGGCCCGGTTCGGCGATCAGCCCCGGGATGCGCGGCGGTCGTTTTACGCGGCCGTGGTCGTTGCGCCGTTGTATGTGCTGTGGGTCAGCCTGCACGGGCCGGCAGTGCCGGAACAGGCTTCATTTGCGCATTATTTTCTGTTCGAGGCTTTGAGCTACAGCATCGGCTGGCTGATCTTTCCACTGGTGATGTGGCGGTTCTGTGAATTTCTGAATTGCGGCCAGCGATTTTTCCACTTTATCACAGTCTATAATTGGACCGCAGTGATCCAGAACGGCCTGTTCATGGCCATGGATCTGTTATGCTGGCTGTTCGGCGCACCGGATCAGGCGCGCGGATTCTTCGGCATGGTGCTTTTGGTGTATATCCTGATTTACAGCTGGTTCGTGGCCCGCCATGCCCTGGCCCTGCCGTTCGGACAGGCGCTTGCCGTGGTCACACTCGACATGCTGACATCGCTGCTGTGGGAAGTGTTTTCAGGCGGACTGTCGACGAGCCGCTAGTTTACTCAAGCCCCCGCCCCATCATGCCGACGGGGCGTTCTCCGGGGCGCTTTCCGGCAGAAAACGCGACGGATCACCTGTGAATACGATGCTCAAACGGTGCATGGCCCGGGTACAGGCAATATACAACAGGTTGCGATCCATTTCAGTGTGGTAGTTCTCTGCACTCGCGTCCGGCACGATCACCTGATCGAACTCCAGACCCTTGGCGAAATGCGCCGTACAGACAATCACGCCGGTTGAAAACCCGACACTCCCGGCATCGAGCAGAACGGCCTTTCTGCCTTTATCAACCAGGCGCTTGTGCAATTTCCCAGCCTGCCGCTGGGTTTTGGCGATGATCGCCAGGCTCCGGTGCGAAGACGCTTCGAAGCGTTCGATTTCATCGGCGATATGCGCCAGGGCTTCGTTCTGATTGTTGCTGCGGATGACTGCGGGCGGCTCCCCGTGCCGCTCGATCGGCTCGAGCTCCGCATTGGGCGAAATGCCGAGGGCGAACTGCATGATTTCCCAACTGGAGCGATAGCTCCTGGTCAGTTTGACCGGCGTCGATGCACGCAGGGCCGTCTGGATCTGTGCCGCCGTCGAAGCGCTATAAGGGTTCACCGATTGCGAGGCATCGCCGAGTATGGTCTTGCGACACGAAAAAAGCTTGCCGAGCACGGCGTATTGCAAGGGGGTGTAGTCCTGCATCTCGTCGATCAACAGGTGCTTCACTTCATTGCGGGGGTTTTCGATCCCCTCCAGTCGCATCTTGAGATAAATCAGGGGAAACACATCCGCGAATTCGAGCTTTCCACCCGCTGGCTTGAAATAGTCCGGACGCTCCATCCAGGCGAACAACCCCTTGTATGCCCCGCGCAAGGTCATGCTGCGCGCCATGCCGCGAACCGCCTGACGCAGATCACGACGTTCCTCGGGCCGCAACTCCCGCCTATAGTGAATGAAGAACTGATGCTCGGTGGCGCTGATGACCTCGGCGACCCGTGCCTTCGTTGTCATGCCCCGATGCTTCTGCCAGGCCTCTTCAAAATGCCAGGCTGGAACGATGCATCGCCCAGACCGCCAGTCGGTGGCCTCGAAAGAACCCTTATCAAGATCAATGATATAGGAATCAATCGTCCTGATAAACTCAAGGGACGATTTGGCAGCAATACGCTCTTTCAAAGCCGCGTCGTCTTTCTCCAGCAGGATCGACGTTTGCTCGAAAAATGTCTCGAATTTGAATTTTCCTTCAAGCAATTCGTCGGCCAGCAACTCCATGCCGATTTCGCTGACCTGTTCCTCGCCAAGTTCGGGCAGCACGTTGCCGATATAGTCGGCGAAAACACGGTTGGGCGAGATAATCAGGATGTCCTCGGACGTCAGCGTGTCCTTGAAGCGATACAGCAGAAAGGCAATACGGTGCAGGGCAATCGATGTTTTGCCGGACCCGGCGACACCCTGAATGATGAGTGTGTGGACATCCGCATCGCGGATGATGGCGTTCTGGTCACGCTGGATGGTGGCGACGATGTTGCGCATGCCATCGTCCGATGCGCGGCTCAATTCCTGCTGCAACACCTCGTCGACGATGTTCACGCCGGACTCGAGCATGAATTCCATCTGTCCGTCACGGATGCGAAACTGCCGTTTCAGTTCCAGTCGGCCGTGAATCTCGCCCACGGGCGCTTCATAGTGCGCCGGGCCGATCTCATAATCATAGAACATGGACGAAATCGGTGCGCGCCAGTCATAGACGAGGGAACGACCGGTATCCTCGGCGCGCAGATCATGAACACCGACATAAATCGCTTCGGCCTGCTCCTCACCGGTTCCGCTTCGCGTGAAATCGAAACGTCCGAAGTACGGCGACTTCCTGAGCTTCATAAGTTTGCCCCGTTGCTCGTCGAGAACTTCCGCCGCCCGCATTTTCTGTTCTATGGTCTGACGCAGGGCAATTTTGTCGATGTGATCAAGGTCGCGCCGCGCCTCCCACATATAATCCTTACTTTCCTGAATTTCCTTCGCATAGGCTTTCAGACGCGATCCGATGGTCTGCAGATTGCCGCCAATCGTCTGCAGGCACGTTTCCAGTCGCGTGCGTTCTTCTCGTTCGCCGGCAGTCATCATCAATCCGTTTGTCCGTTTCTCTCATCGGGCGGTGAAGCCGGTACCCGGCCTTCGCTGCGCATGGGTCTTTGCATCAACGCCACGTCCTTGACCGGCACCTCGCAGGACCAGCCCCGGGTGTCGGCAAGGTGCCGTATCGTGGCTTCACGATAAAAGACGACATGGGTCGGATCCTTGCGGTAATGCCAGTCCGCGAACCGGGTGTCATCGGTCTGAAAACAGGTCATGACCGCAAGCCAGCCGCCTGGCCGGACCAGTGACATGAGCCGGTCAAACTCGTCAGCCGGGTGATGGAAATGTTCTGCGGTTTCGCTACAGGTCACGAAATCGTAAAGGTGTTCGAGCGGAGCCCGATCCGGATAGAAAAAAGGATCATAGAGCGCCACCGCATGGCCGGCTTCACGCAGCATGGCGACCAGAGCGGATCCCGCTCCGCAGCCATAATCCAGCCCTTTCGAGCCGGCAGGCAAGCGTGCGAGCAAAGGTGCGGCCAGCTTCGACAGAAAACGGCGATAACCGGGATCGTCGGGATGATTATCGTGCTGCAGATAATGTGCGAATTCATCTTCCGGTGCAGGGTATCGGTCCGGATCGAGAAACCGCGCTTCACAACTTACGCATCGCCAGTAATCGCGTCCATCGACCGACATGAAAAACCGGGGTGTCGGGGTACGGCAAACAGGACAAACGTCACAAGCAACAGGGTCAGGCCCGACAATTTTCGGCGACACGCCCCCCGTCATGCCGTCTCGTCCGGCGTTGTGGCGACACGGGCGACATAAACCGTTTGCGTATACGGTCGGTCCTGAAGCGGATTGTGGAAGCTGACCGGTTCCGCCCAGGCTTCGGCAAATACGCTCGACAGCCGTTCGGTGAACTGCGGGTCCGGTCTGTCGTTCGACCAAAGGCCGAAAATCCCCCCGGGTCTGATGTGGGCAGCAACCGCCCGCAATCCGGACGGCTGATAAAAACTCTCGCTGCGTGCGTTCAGGAACATTTCCGGTGAATGATCGATATCGACCAGGACAGCGTCGAAACGGCG
>JBBDOA010000056.1:0-6344 GCA_040877275.1 Rhodospirillales bacterium
AAGGATGAACAGCGTCACAGCCAGTCGGGTGTATCGCTGTCAGCACCGAGCGGTCTCGGCGCAAGGCGGATACTGGTCGGCGTCTTTGACAGCTTGATCGGCGAAGCGACAATCCGCATCGGCCCGATGCTCGCATGTTCAACCGTCGTAACAACACCACGCTCGGCCAGTTCCGGTGCTTCCATGACCTGATCGACGGTCCGGATCGCCCCCGCCGGCAGCCCTTCGGCATGCAGGATTGCCAGCCATTGATCACGGGTTCGGGTCCTGAAAGCGGTTTCCATCACCTCAAACAATTCTCTCCGGTTTTCAACCCGGGCCGGATTGGTGGCAAATCTTGGATCGTCGGCCAGTTCGGGATGCCCGAGCGACAGCGCCAGCTTGCGGAACTGCCGGTTGGCCCCGATGGCCAGAGCGATCGGGTAATCGGCGGTCTCGAACGGGCGGTACGGACACACCGTCGGATGATCGTTACCGAGACGCCTGGGCCGCTCGCCGGTCATCAGATAAGCCGCGCCCTGATTGGCCAGCAGCGTCACGGCACCGTCAAGCAGCGAGATATCGATGTCCTGTCCCTCGCCGGTTCTTTCCCGGTGGAACAGCGCCGCCAGCACGCCCTGCGTTGCGTATTGCCCGGCGACGATGTCGGTGATCGCCGCACCGACTTTCATCGGTTCCTGATCCTCGTCCCCGATGATCGACATCAGGCCACTTTCCGCCTGAATGACGAAATCATAGCCGGCCCGCGCCGACATCGGTCCGGTGCGCCCGTAACCGGACACCGAACAGACGATCAGGCCGGGGTTGTCCCGGCGCAGCGCGTCCGGGGCCAGACCAAACTTCTCCAATGTTCCCTCGCGGAAATTCTCAACCAGAATGTCGGCGTCCAGCGCCAGCCGCTTCACCAGCGCCAGACCGTCTTCGGTTTTCAGATCAGCAACGACGCTTCGCTTGTTGCGTCCGGCGATCATGAAGTAGGCACTTTCCCCTTTCTCGAAGGGGGGGCCGAAATGCCGGACGTCATCGCCTTCCGGACTTTCGATCTTGATCACGTCGGCACCCAGATCACCCAGTACCATGGCGCACCAGGGCCCGGCCAGCACCCGGGAAAGATCAAGAACCTTGATACCGTCAAGCGCGCCTTTCGGCTGGGGCTGCTCAGTCATGATTGGAAGCTCCGTGAAGATCGTATCGATGCGGCAGTGTAGCCCCTGATCTCAGGAAGGCAACGCCGGGCGGGCGGCAGTTCAGGGCGGCGGTTTACGTCTCGGCCATCCTGTTCGCCACCAGCACCAGCGCCGACGCGGCCACGCAATACAGCGCGCAACCGAACGCAATGGCTTCGAGACCGATCCCGGCGTCGATCATCAGGCCCAGCGCCGCCGGTGCCAACCCTGTCGAGAACACCATTGCCGCCTGGCCGAAGGCGCGGATCGCGCCCAGGTGCGACGTGCCGTAAAGCTCCGGCCAGAGCGCACCCAGCAGCACCACGGTCACGCCGGACGACGTTCCGAGCAGACCGAGATAAAGCGGTACCGCCCAGGGTGCCGTGAACAGTGCGACCGAGAGCGCGCCCAGCGTCATCGGCGCAAGAAACACGACAGCCGAACGCCGTGCACCGAAGCGATCAATCAGCGGCCCGGTGACAATGGCGGCGACGACGGACATCGCCGCATATGCCGTGAACGAGCCCGAGACCAGCGTCATCGACCAGCCCTTGACGTCGGCCATGTGCACCTGATGGAAAATCAGGCCGGTACCGATGAACGACGGCGCCAGCAGCGCCGGTAGCCGGAGCCACAGTCCGGTCGTCCTCAGTGCCTGTCCGAGTGTACAGTCACCGGCGACGGCACCGCTCGCCTTCTGACGGGCGACGAACGCGGCGTGACGTTCGCGGTGTCCCTTCAACAGAAACAGCATGACCGGCAATGCCGCCAGCACGATCAGTGCGCACGCCCACCAGATGTCACGCCAGCCATAGGCGGCCAGCGCCGTGACGATGAGTATCGGAAACAAGGCCTCGCCCGCCGGGTGGCCGATGGACGCGATTGAAACGGCGCGGCCGCGGTGTGTATCGAAGTAGCGACCCATTGCCGTCATCGCCGTGTGGGTCGACAGTCCCTGGCCGAACAGTCGCAACATGAAGATCGCCGGGATCAGCATGTACGCGTTGGGCGCGGCGGCGAACAGCATGGCGGCGGCGGCCAGGCCACCCAGCACCAGCATCGAAAACGCCGCCAGCGGGATCCTGTCGACGGCGCGCCCGGCCCAGATCAGCACCGCCGCACTGATAATCGTGGCGGCGGAATAGATTGCGCCGATACCGCCATGGCTGAGGCCGAAGGCGTCGCGCACGTCGGCATTGAACAGCGAAATGAAAAACGTCTGCCCGAAGTTCGAACTCAGGCACATGAAGAACCCGAAGCCGAGCAAACGACCGTGTTCACGCAGCATGGCGAGGGGTATCAAATCAGCTTCCTCGATTGATCCTGGTGCAAGGACAGTGGCGGGAAACCTAATCGGGCGTCAGGGGGTCGGCAAGGGGAAAGGAAATACCCCGAGCCGGCCTTGCAGAATGAGGAGCGAACGTTTCGTGCGCGCAGCGGGCGGCACGCCTGGCCTGCGAAGATGGACTCCAATCAAGTTCAGGGCGACGAGGGGGTGACGATCAGGGGCGGTCAGGTTGTCGAAATTTACTATTCCACGTCATCAACTCTGTTCATGGATGGCACCGTCACCCCGGTGCAGACCGGGGTCCAGTGATGCACAGTCGTATCTCGCAGGGACAAGGCCGTGCCAGCCGCTCTGGATTCCGGCATGCGCCGGAATGACGAGCATTTACATATACTTCATCCCGGGCGTTAGCCGAGCCCGGAACCGTCAGGTTTCGGGAGCGAGGGTTACGACCCGGGACCCATCGTTGGGCTTGGTGTGATCCGGCCATGGGTCCCGGGTTGCTGGCTTTTCCAGCCTCGCATCCGCTCGGAGAAAAGCCGCGCCCG
The DNA here is from genome assembly GCA_040877275.1 of Rhodospirillales bacterium. Lineage (GTDB taxonomy): Bacteria > Pseudomonadota > Alphaproteobacteria > Rhodospirillales > Casp-alpha2 > UBA4479. The sequence continues at coordinate 3,003 of JBBDOA010000056.1, forward strand.
GGATGACGATTGGGCGATGGCGGGTTGAGCTAGGCCGCCAACTCGACACCCAGCACATCGCGGGCGAATGCCGGATAGGTATCGGCAACCTCGAGCCCGACCGACGATCTGAGCAACGCGAGGCGGTCCGCTTCCGGCTCCGGCGTCACGCCGACGGTCTCCGGGATATCGAATTTAAAACCGGTATTATCCAGCACTTCCTCGAGCGTGCGGCCCGGCGTCACACTGATCAGCCGGAAGCGGCGGCGATCCTTGTCAAACGCCATCACGCACAGTTCCGTCACAAGATACTTCGGCCCGCCCGGTCGATGCACATCCGCATCGCTGACGCCGGGAGCCGAGATGAAATCAACTTTCGGCACGAACACGCGTCTGGAATGTTCGGGGCGGAACAGAATGACCTTGGGCACCGTGAAATACATGAAGGCCGAACCGAACGAGCCCGAAAAGCGCTTGTCGACTTTCGGATAAGTCCCGGTGCCGACAAGGTTCAGGTTCGCCTCGCCGTCAATCTGCACGCCGCCCAGAAAAAACACATCGATGCGGCCCTGCCCGGCGGCGTCGAAAATCTCGCGCCCGCCGTCACAGAACGGGTTGGTCGCCTTGCCGTGGATCAGCGAGACACGCGGTGTGCCGCCGTTGATTTTCCGGGCCAGCAATGCCGCCGCACCGGGGATCGGCGACGCCGCGCCGACCGCAACATGGCGCACGTCATCGGTTTCCAGCAAACGGGCAATCGCAGTGATCAGGAATTCGTCGCGGGAATAGCTCACTCCGCAGCCTCACGGGCGGTAAACACTTCACGCTGCAGCCATGCCTGGAAGCCTTCATCACTTCTGGCGGCGCTGGCATAGGCGGCAATGGCGTCATGATCCGCCGGATAATGTTCGACCAGGCCCAGCGGCTTGGCGCCCATTCGGGCTTCGGTAATTGCCGTGACGTAGAAACCGGGTAACGTCGCCGCGGCCGTCGCTTCGCTGGCCAGCAGGCTTTCGTCCTGAATTTTTTCGACCGTCACCAGCAGCGTCTTGGCCGCATGCGCGATGGTCGCCAGTTCGCGGCGTCGACCGATCCACACGTTGCCGTCACGGTCGGCCAGCGGACTGTGGATGATCGCCACGTCCGGGCTGATCGCCGGGATCAGGACGATGCGGCCATGCCCCTGACCAAGCGGATCATCGACCACTTTCCAGTCATCGCGATAGTTAAGGATATCCGAACCGATGATGCCGCCGAGCGGCATGAACGGCACCCCCTTCTCGGTCGCCTGCAGGGCGGTGTGGATGGCCGGGCAGGTGCTGTCGATGATGGCAACGCTGCCGCTCTCGACGGCGGCGGAAAATCGTGGCGCCGGACCTGATTCTCCCAGCGAGACCGCGGCGCACTCAACCGTTTTGACGCAGCCGGCACCGATCAGCATGTCGCAGGCAAGGCCGTTGATCGGCACCGTCAGAACATGCAGGTCACGAACCTGACGACGGATGATCGCGCGAACCAGCGCCATCGGCACAAAGCTGTATTCCGGCGGCAGCGCCAGCAGGGCACCATCGGGAACTGCTGCGGCCAGGGCGTCTATATCGGCAAGGTAATTTGTCATCCCTGAATTCTAGGACTGCCCGGGGACGTTGGCACGAAAAAATAATCTGATTTTTGTTTTATTCGTCGTCCTGATACCCCTCTCGTCGTCCTGAACGTGATTCAGGACCCATAAGCCCCGGCACGATAGTTGCTGGAAAGCATGGTCCCCAAATCAGGTTTGGGGGTGACGAGGGTGTTATCTGTATCAGAAGCGTACGGCGTCGGCAGCTTCGGCGGCTTCTTCGGCTGTCCATTGACGCACCGGTGTCGGTGCGGCCTGACGCGTCAACGGCAGGAAAGTACCCTCGCCCGGTTCATCCAGCGTTACCGTGCCCAGGGGGGCGATAACGTCAATGGCACCTTCGAGAATCTGGAAACCGTAATGCGGCTGACCCGGCGGCATACCGACCTGCAGTTCGCCGGCAAGCAGCCGCGTGCCGCGTATGCCGATTGTTGCAACGGGTGTATTCAGGGAAACCTGGGTTGTGTCGCTGTGCGCGATTTTACCGGAAACATACTGGAACACACCCTTGACGAATTTCAGCGTCTGCTCTCCCTTTTCCGGTTCCCGCCCGGCCGGCACGTAGACCAGCTCGTCGATGGTCAGTTGCGCCAACTCACCCATGGTCAATGATGATTGATCGGCAAAGCGGATCAGCAGCCGGGCATCTTCGGCAGTCGTCACCAGATCGCCGGCATGAACCGTTGCACCGACGCTAAGCGGCTTCGTGGCACCATCAGCCCGCTGAAAGGCCGCGCCACGCATTTTCTCAACAACACCAGCGGCTTCCTGAGCCATGGCGGCAACCTGAGACAGCGTTAAAGCAGCGATGGCAATGAACGCCACGGTCAATTTTTTCAACATTTGATTCTATACTCTTAACAATAAGTGACAAAAAATATCTGGTACTCGTCAGAGCGCGGGCATACTGCTTTATACCGGCAGCAGGGACAACTCAGGGTTATTACGTATTAATGGCGCATCTGGACCATTTGCAATAGGATTAACGCAACCTTTTGATTTACATGGGGGATAGTATGGCATCGAAGGACGATTTCGATCCCGAAGAATGGAAGCAGATCGCATCGGCACCGATCATCGCCGCTGCCATCATTTCAGCATCCGATGACACTGGCGATGACACTGAATCCGAGGACGAGGAAATCAGGGTTTTCAGGGACTCATTGATCAAGCTGCGTAAAAAATACGGCAAGACACTCCTGGTCAGCGACGTCATCGACGCCATCGAAAACGAAGGCACCGATGAATTCGATGCACTGTATGCCGCCATCGGCGGTGCCTCATCCCATGAATCGCCGCTTGAAGCACGCGTCCAGTCCATCGCTGCGGTCAACGAAATACTCGAGCGTGTTGCCGATAAAAAAGAAGCCGGCCAGTACAGGAAATTCCTGATTGATGCAGCCACGGCTGTCGCCGCCGCGTCGAAGGAAGGTTTCTTTGTCTTTGGCAGCTCGATCAGCAAAAAAGAGGATTTCTACCTGCGACAAATCCAAAGTGCGCTGAGGATGTAATTCGCGTCATCAATCCTGTGTGCGATCTTTAAACAGATGTCACCCCGGTGCAGACCGGGGTCCAGGGTTACACGTTCGTATCCCGATGTGTCAGGTCGTGCCCGCCGCTGGATTCCGGTGTGCGCCGGAATGACGACTGATGAACTATCCCCCGTCATTCCGGGCTCGGCTAACGCCCGGAATGACGAAGATAATCCTCACAATCACTCATCCTCGTCGGCGTATTCGTTC
>JBBDOA010000057.1:0-32859 GCA_040877275.1 Rhodospirillales bacterium
CCGTAGCTCAGCTGGATAGAGCGCTGCCCTCCGAAGGCAGAGGTCACAGGTTCGACTCCTGTCGGGTGCGCCATCTTTTCAATGACTTAGGACCTATATCACCGGTCCCGCAGATAATAAGCCAGTCATCAATAGTGGCTGTCCATTGCGTCGGGGGACTGGCATGGTTCCGCGAATGAAGACATCCGCAATAAGCAAAAAAGGTAGCGTTAGTGGGAAGTATTCCTCACTCGCTCAGTTGGCGCGGTTATTCACACGCCTCGATGAGCCCGATATCCGAGCGATTACAATAATCGCCGAAGCAACTCGTTCGTTGTGGTCATGCGCTCGCAAAGGAGCCGCGCGACGTACTGGTGGAAAACCGCCGCTGCTTCCGGGTTATCTTTACGCATTCGATCCAATCCCTCGCGCGTTATCCGCGATACCACGGTCGGTGCCTTGGTAACAACAGATGCCGAGCGGGGGCCACCCATGTACATCGCGATTTCACCAACAATCGTGCCTGGACCATAAATTCTGAGCCGTTTCTGGGCATCCTCACCCAACTGTTCGAGGTGAATGGAGACCTTGCCCTCGCGAATGAAATACATATCGTCCGCCGACTCACCCTCGCGGATCAAATACTCTTCGGGCCCCAATTCCAGCTCTTCGGTATAGTGATCAATACCGACTGTCCTTAGCTCCACTGGCAGTCCGTCGCTCCAATCGTTGGCTTTTACATCATGATGCAGATGCTCTACCGCCGCTTTCAGCAACTGTTCCTCGCACCACTCTGCGCCGTGGTCCAGGTCTTCCTCGAAATGCACAGGGGCCTCCGGTTCGGCGCCGATACCCTCGTTTAGAATGAGCAACCGCTGCTCTTCAGAAAGTCCGGTCATAACCAGTTGGAAGTTCCGGTCTTCCGCCATCTGTTGCAGCTTGCGAAAGGTCAGAAGACATGAGGTATCCATGCCGGTAACCAATTGGAAATCGAGCACGATGTAGAACTTGTCCTGATCTTCTTCCTGGATCTGGGCGGCAACTTTTTCCAGTATTTTGTTGGCGGTGCCAAAAAACAAGAACCCCTGCAAAGTCATGATCTGTATGGCCTGACCGTGTGTGTCCAGTACGGCGCGCTCGCCCTCGTGACGATCAACATTGCTGCGAAAGGTCTCACCATTGAGATGGTGCTTTGCAACGTCCAGTCGACTGTAATTCACCACGAAAAGGACGATGCCGGCGACGATGCCAACGCCGATTGCCGCCAGATAACCAAACCAGGCGGAGACGAGCAGGATCATCACGACGATGATCCAATCGCCCTTCGGCAGCCGATGACGTGCGCTCACCAGCCACTCGTACAGCAACCCGCCGCCCAGAAAGAACAATAAACCCGCCAGCACCGGTCGCGGAAAATACGACAAAAATTCCAGCCCCAGAAATAGCGCAGCGACGATAATTATAGCTGCAAACAGTCCCGTCAAACGGCTTGATGCATGCATCTGACGGGCCAGCATACAGTCGCTCATAGAGTGAAAACCAACGACCCCGCCGCCGATGCCTGCAAGCAGATTTGCAAGCCCACAGGCACGGAGTTCGCGGTTCAGGTCAATGTCGCGACGGACCAGCAATTCCACGCCGCTCGCATACAGCAATACGGTGATTGTGCTCACCAGAACCAGCGTGCCGATGGTGGGGAACTCCGCTGCGACCGCCCCCCAGTCCATAGCCTGCAAGGCCTCTAAAGTCGGCGGCGACCAGGGGTTCCCCTCTGGAAACGGACCCAGAAGCCAGCCTTCCGCACTCAGCGCCTCAGGGCCCATTCCAAATGCCAACGCAACGAGATAAAAGACCGCAACACAGACGACGAGGGTCATGGGCAGAGTCAGGTAATGGTTGAACCGCATGCTCGCCGCGAAAAGTGCAAGCGCTGCGACGGTGCCGCCAGCGATCATCGGTATATTGGTTGACTGGCTGAAAACGCCGATGGTTTCGAAAGACAATGTGTGTTGAATCAACACGGAAAAGCCGCCCTGCAACAACAACCACCCCAATCCCGCGAGCACTCCGCCGACGACCGGGTACGGAATGAAGCGGATCATGCCGCCCAGGCGAAAATGGCCCAGCAACATAAAACAAATCCCCGTGATCGCAGTCGCGGCACCGAAAGCCAGTACGATTGCCGCAGCCTTTTCCGCCATCGGCATTGTCTCCGGGAGCGACATGGCCAGGTTACCGGCCAGCAGCCCCATGATCGCCGCCGGCGTCTCTTGTGGCAGGCTGATAATGCCGGCGTGACTGCTGGCTATGGCCATCACCGTGAGGTGAATAATGGCGCTAATCAGCACGACGCCCAGAGCAATAAAGATGTAATTCTGAAGTGCGCCGGGAAACGCCAAAGCGGCGACGCCGCTCCCCGTCACAACCGCAGATATCGCGATAACAACGCCTGCGAATAAATTGGGGAGTAGCTGCGAGGGTGAGAGTTGACTGGAGACGTCGCGAAACGAACCGTTCCCGTCATTCTCTTTTTTGTGGTTTTCTAAGTTCGACTTTCGAGGCATGTATTTCCTATTGAATGCCTCGCACGCCGCCTACGCCGGACACACTTTTCAGTGGATGTCTGATAATTAAATACGTCACAGGCAATAAAACACTTCAAGGGCGAAACGGCAACAGAAGGAATGATCAAAGGTCAGAAGAATGCTCCCGGATCAACCTGTAAACCATGAGAAATGCGTTTATATCTCATATCCAGCCATAGCCGCTCAGCCCGTCATGGATCAGCTTGATGGCGGCGACAAACAGCAGCCCATAGCAGATTTTATAGAACGTCTCGGCGGCGATGACCTTGATCAGCTTCCAGCCGAGCCAGACGCCAACCGGCACGGCGGGCATCAGCATCAGGCTGGTACTCAGGTTTTCCGTTGAAAACTGTCCCAGCCAGAGATACGGCCAGATCTTGATCTGATTGACGATGAAAAAGAAAAACACCTGCGTGCCGACAAACACCCGTTTGTCGAGGCGCTGCGGCAGCAGATAGATTTTCACCGGCCCGCCACCCGCATGCGCGACAAAGCTGGTGAAACCGGCCAGCGTGCCGCAGAAAACACCGAACCACCGTCCCCACAGGCTGTCGGCCCTGACCGGGCTTTGCTGCAGGAAATACGTCAGCGAGAAAATCAGCGACAGGACGCCCAGCATCAGCCTGACCGCGTTTTCATCGACATGGCGAAAGGTCAGCGCACCGATACCGATCCCGAGCACGGCACCCGGCAGCAGCGCAATCAGGTTGCCGCGATGAAAATGCCTGCGATAGCCCCAGATGTTGAACAGATCGATCGTGCACAGGATCGGCAGCATGATCGCCGCCGCCGTCACCGGCGAGATAAACATCGCCATGATCGGCACGGAGAGCTGGCCAAGCCCGCCGCCGAGGCCACTTTTCGATATGCCGGTGATGATGACACAGAACAATGCCGCGGCAAGGAACAGGGGGTCTATATCAGTGATCAGCAAACAACAAACCTTAAAATGACACCAGAGCCGGCCACACCAAACCGTCAGATCGCATCATGCCGGGACTTTCAAGGACTGTACAGTGCACCCGGTAACGGGAATGACGTGCGATTGATCTAGCTCATGGCAAACCATGGTGCTGCTCTCTAAAGTGCGGGCCTGGTGTGGTGGATTCGAAGTTCGAAAAGAGGATGCTCCAAATGCGACGAACTTCGGATTCGGGACACTGGTCATCGCTGCCGAAATGCCAAAGACTTAGAGCAAGGAATTTCAATGCCCGAACTACGCCGTTCCCTGTCGTTACCGCTGGTCGTACTTTATGGCCTCGGTGTTACTATTGGTGCCGGGATATATGTGCTGCTGGGGGCGGCCGCCGGGCGGTCAGGGATTCACGCCCCCGTTTCTTTTATCATGGCGTCCATCGTCATGGGCTTCAGCGCCGCCTCGTTCGCAGAACTGTCGGCCCGCTTCCCGGTCAGTGCCGGAGAAGCGGCTTATGTTAAGGCCGGCTTCAGATCCTCAACACTGTCAACGATTGTCGGTTTCATGGTGATCTTGTCCGGCGTCGTTTCATCCGCAGCGATTACCGTCGGCAGCACCGGGTACATCCGCGAATTCATCGATGTTTCTCCATACGTTCTGATTATCATCATCGTTTTGTCGCTCGGTGCCATTGCCGCTTGGGGCATCATGCAATCAGTCATCTTTGCCAGCTTGTTCACGATCATCGAATCCAGCGCGTTGCTGGCCATCATCGTCGCCAGCATCAGCAATAATCCCGGTTTGATCATGGATATCCCAAGGGTCATTCCGCCGATTTCTGATTTTACGGCGTGGGCGGCTGTATCAAGCGCAGGTCTTCTGGCCTTTTTCGCGTTCATCGGATTTGAGGATATCGTCAATCTTGCTGAAGAAGTCAAAGAGCCGGAACGGACGCTGCCCTGGGCGATTTTCCTGACCCTCGGCATCGGTACCATTTTTTATTTTCTGGTAACAGCCGTTGCCGTTCTGTCGGTGCCCATCAACGAGCTGGCCGCATCATCCGCGCCGCTCAGCTATGTCTTCGGCCATATTACCGGCATATCGCCGGTCGCAATCACGGCGATTGCCATTGTCGCAACGCTCAACGGCGTCATCATTCAGATTATCATGGCTGCCCGTGTTCTTTATGGATTGAGCAAACAGGGCAGTATTCACAGCATCTTCATGCAAATCCATCCACGCACCCAAACACCGCTTGTTGCGACAGGCATCATTACCGCAGTGGTGCTTGTCTTGGCATTGACCTTCCCGGTCGAAGCGCTTGCCGAATGGACATCAAGGATCGTGCTGGTAATCTTCACGCTTGTGAATGTGTCGCTGGTGCTGCTCAAACGGCACGGCATAAAGGCCCCCGAAGGCCGGTTCAGCGTCGGCATCTGGGTGCCGGTTGCAGGCTTTGTGTCGTGCCTTGCCCTCTTGGCAAGTGATTTTGTGAATTGACCGAAGCTCGTCGAAAGCCTTACATCTCTTCCCACAGCAGGTTTTCACGAATCATCTCAGCCTCATAATCGCCGATTTCCTCGTCCGGAAAATCACGGACTGAAACGATCCCATAACCCTTCTCGCCGACATTCGTCACAACAACATGGCGGATATTGTGTTCGCGCATGGCGCGTACGGAATCAATCCCGTGCTCATCGCAATGCAGGCAAACAGGGTTCGGCGTCATGACCTCGCCGACATGGGTGGTTTTAGGATCACGACTAGCATCCAGAATACAATCCAGCAGATCTTTTCGGGTAAAGATTCCTTTCAGGACCGGCCCGTCAAATATCAATGCGGTGCCGACATGCGCTGCCTGCATACGCCTGACAGTATCCGTTACCGAATCACTGACAAAAGCATGAACCAGCGACTGGTTGGCGACAATATCCTTCAACTTGCGATCCGGCATTCTATCACCTCTTTTTGACCAGCCAATCTGCAGCCATTCCGACCGACTTCGATTGGCAGATCATTGTCATTCACATGAAAATCCTGCGAAATGACATATATCAATTGCCGGAAATTTTGATGGTTACCGTTTTTACTGCAATGCCCGTCGCACCTTGCGCAAGATGACCGCGCGCGACTTTTCATCAGCCGCTCCTTCAAGCAATGCGCGCAGATCCAGCGACAATTGTGCCAGTTCGTTGTGCCAGTCGGGACCGCCGACGGCATCCTGGCGGATGCGTCGTAGCACTCTTTTATCTGTTTCGGACGAAAAGCCACGGACAAGATCAAACTCCTCATCAAATTCAGGAATGACGATCATGTCCTTGTTCAGACCGGCAGCGACAAGGCTGTCCCGCAATCCCTGCAGGGCTTCTTCTTCACCGTGCGTCAGCAGTATTTTCCGCCTGATCGGCAGTCTTTCGCTAACCCATGCCTGCAGACCATTTCGATCCGCATGACCGGAATAGGAATCGAGCTGCCTGATTTCCGCCCGCACCGCGACATCCTCACCCTGGATCCGCACCGCCTTGACGCCGGACGCCAGAATATTACCGAGTGTCGCCGGAGCCTGATAGCCGACCAGCAGCACTTTTGCATTCTTTGACGGCAGATACTGCTTCAGATGATGACGTATCCGACCGGCGTCACACATACCGCTCGCCGCCATGATGATAATGCTGCCGTTAAAACGAACAATCGACTTGCTTTCGTCAACCGTTTCCGTGAAGTGAACATTCGGATCGTTCAATAGTTCTCCGCCATTGCCGGTATCCTCCAGATCATGGATGTGGGATCTGAAGACACGCGTCGCCCGGATCGCCAGCGGGCTATCAAGGAACAGCGGCACCTTGGCAATCGCCCCTGAACGCATCAGCACAGAAATGTCCGCCAGCAATTCCTGGGTGCGTTCAACTGCAAAAGCCGGGATCAGGAGAACACCCTTGCGCCTGAGCACTTCGTTGACTTCCTTCGCCAGTATTCTCCTGCGTTCTTCAGTCCCGACGTCAACGTGCTCGCGATTGCCATATGTCCCTTCGCACACGACATAATCCCAGCCGGTCGGCGCTTCCGGGTCCGGGTGGAATAATTTACTGTCCGGTCCGATATCGCCCGAGAAAAGAATGCGCATCGGCGCTTCATCCGGCAAAGCCTGGCTGATTTCAATCTCGATAGAGGCCGCGCCCAGAATATGCCCGGCATTCCAGTAGCGGGCACGGATGCCGGGTCGGGCCTCCAGCCATTGCTCATAGGCAACCGGCTTGAAGCTTTCGAGGCTTCTTTCCGCATCGCGTTTGTTATAGATCGGCTCAACCTCTTTCTTGCCGCGCTGAACATTACGCCGGTTGAGGTGTTCGACTTCGCGCTCATGGATATAGCCGCTGTCCGGCAACATGTAGGACAGCAGGTCGCAGGTTCCTTCGGTGGCGTAAACGGGACCCGCAAAGCCCTGCTTGATCAGCTTCGGAATCAATCCTGAATGATCGATATGCGCGTGGGTCAGCAGCACGAAGTCGATGTTTACCGGGTCGAAGGGGAAAGCCCCGTAATTCAGTTCCTTGAGCGTCTTCGATCCCTGGAACATACCGCAATCGACAAGAAATTCAGCATCAGGCGTCCGAATCCAGTAACATGATCCCGTCACTGTCTGAGCCGCACCACAAAACTTCATTGTTATCGTCATAGGCTGATCCGCTTGAGAGACTTTGCCAGAGCAAATTCCGGCCAGAGAGGCGCTCGATACTTGTTTATTCCACTGCGTCCCCGTCTACAGCCGCAGCAGCACGCAGGATTTCAGCACGGATGGAATCCGGTTGCACGTCGATTGCCTTGACCAGCGATGCCAGTTCACGTCGCAAACCGTATAGCTGATCCAGCAACGACAATATCACCGGTATCGACTCGTTATCGATTTCCAGTTCGTAACGGCATTCGGCGATCAGGCGGACCCGGGCAACATCGATCTGTGTAAAAACACGTTGATCACCCTCGCCTTCCGGCCGCACCCAGCCCTGTTCAATCCAGACACTCAGTTCATCCGCACCCAGCGCATCCACCAGTTCAATTATTTCATTGAATGTCATCGTCATGGCATCATCATCCCGTCGCGTGGATCATAATCCGCTTGCCATTCGGCGGCAAAGGCATCCAGCGCTTCGTCAGGATCTTTCGGCAGCACGACTTCCAGCCGAACATACTGATCACCATACTGCCCACTCTTCGTATCCAGGATACCGCGCCCCTTGAGGCGTAATGTCGTCCCGGTATTAGCATGTTTCGGTATTGTCATTTCGACGGAGCCGGCAATCGTCGGCACCTTGACCTTGGCACCCAGCAACGCTTCGCCGAGGGTGACCGGCAGCGTCATATGAATGTTGTTGTCCTTGCGTGTGAAAAACCGGTGTGGCGCTATATGCACTTCTATATAAGCGTCGCCTGACGGCCCACCGCCCAAACCAGGCATGCCCTTGCCTTTCAGCCTGAGCGACTGGCGATCGCGCAGCCCTTCGGGAATGGTGATATCAAGGATTTTACCGTCGGCCATCGTGGCGCGCTTTTTGGCACCGGCGGCGGCTTCAAGAAACGAGACTTCAAGCGTGTAGGAAATATCCTGACCGCGCATCTTGATGTTTTCACCGCCCCGCTGTTGGCGGAAAAATTCAGCAAAGATATCGCTCATGTCATCCTGATCGGGGCCGCCCGGATATCTGGCGTATTTGGCACCGTCGCCGGCATCTGCATAGGGACGGTAGTAACTGCTGTCGGGACGCTGGTTGCCCTCGGCGTCAATTTCACCGGCATCGAACTGGCGGCGTTTTTCCGCATCAGACAACAGGTTGCTGGCAGCGCTTATTTCTTTAAACCGAGCCTCGGCTCTGACATCTCCGGGGTGCAGGTCGGGATGACATTCCTTGGCCAGCTTGCGATAAGCCTTGCGAATATCCGCCGCCGATGCGGTTTTATCGACCCCGAGGGTTTCGTAGGGATTTTGCATTCAAGCGAACCTCACATCAGATGCGAACTGGTCTCAATACCCCGCAACCACGTAACCTGCACCTATTCGCAGTGAACAGGGATACCGACTGCTGTGTCCGATACACGCACGAGCCGTGTGCTCTCATGCATATAGTCTGATTATCCTACACGTCCAGATTGGCAACCTTGAGGGCGTTCTGCTGGATGAAGTCACGGCGCGGCTCAACCACGTCGCCCATCAGCGTCGAGAACACCTCTTCGGCCTCGTCGATGTGATTGATGCGGACCTGCAAAAGCGAGCGCGCCTCGACATCGAGCGTGGTTTCCCAAAGCTGTTCCGGGTTCATTTCACCCAGACCCTTGTAACGCTGGATCGAAACGCCCTTGCGGCCCAGTTCGGTGACCTTGTCGACCAGCGCAACCGGCCCGGTGATCGGGTAGCTCTTGTCCTTGTTTTCGAGCGTACCATGCCTAGCGTAATTCTTTTGCAGCCGTCCGGCGATTTCATCAAGCTGGCGGGCATCCTTGGAGCGCATGATGGCACCGTCGATGACGTGCCGCTCGCTCACCCCCCTGAGCATCCGCTCAAATTCAAGACCGCCGTCATCCAGCACCTTGCCGGTCCAGCCCCGTTCATGTTCGGGGGCCAGTGCATCCAGACGTCTGGTAATATACTCGGCAACCTGTGCGCCGTGTTCCGGGTTGCCCAGAATGTCCGGATTGAGCGCACCCAGAATGGCTGCCTGTTCAAGGATCGATGTCGGCACGTGGTTCGAGAGCCGCTCCAGCAGCGTCTTCACATAACGGGCCTCTTCGGAAAGCGTGCGCAAATCCGGCCCGGCGATCTGGTGTCCTTCGAAATTGACGAAGACACCGCCCTCGTCAATCGCCGTGTCGAACAGATAATTCTCAAGCTCGCGGTCGCCCTTCAGATAGACCTGTGATTGACCCCGCTTGGCCCGATACAGAGGCGGCTGTGCGATATACAGATAACCGCGCTCGATCAGTTCCGGCATCTGGCGGAAAAAGAACGTCAGCAGCAGGGTGCGGATATGGCTGCCGTCGACATCAGCGTCGGTCATGATGATGATCTTGTGATAGCGGCATTTATCGACGTTGAAATCTTCGCGGCCGATGCCGGTGCCGAGTGCCGCGATCAGGGTGCCGATTTCAGCCGAACCCAGCATCTTGTCAAACCGCGCCCGCTCAACGTTGAGGATTTTGCCCCTGAGCGGCAGGATCGCCTGAAAGCCGCGCTCACGGCCCTGCTTGGCAGAACCACCGGCGCTGTCACCCTCGACGATGAACAGTTCGGCCTTGGCCGGATCACGTTCCTGACAGTCCGCCAGCTTGCCCGGCAGCGACGAGATATCCAGCGCGCCCTTGCGCCGGGTCAGCTCGCGGGCCCGACGCGCCGCTTCACGGGCGCTGGCCGCATCAACGATCTTGCCCAGAACCTTTTTGGCTTCGCCGGGGTTTTCCTCGAACCACCGGTCCAGCCCTTCGCTGACCAGGTTTTCGACGATCGGCCGGACTTCGGATGAAACCAGTTTGTCCTTGGTCTGTGACGAGAATTTCGGATCCGGCACCTTGACCGAAAGAATGCAGGTCAGTCCCTCGCGGGCGTCATCGCCGGTCACCGCCACCTTTTCCTTTTTAGACACCAGCCCGGACGACATGTAATTGTTGATGGTTCGGGTCAGCGCGCCGCGGAAGCCGGCCAGGTGCGTGCCGCCATCACGCTGCGGGATATTGTTGGTAAAGCACAGCATGGTTTCGTGGTAGCTGTCGTTCCACTGCAACGCGACCTCGACGGTGATACCGTCCTTTTCTCCGAGCACGGCAACCGGCTCGCTGATGATCGCGGTCTTGGAGCGGTCGATATATTTCGAGAATGCGATCAGACCGCCCTCGTAGTGCATATCGATGACAACCGGTTCCGGGTTGCGATTATCCGTCAGCCTGAGCGCAACGCCCGAATTCAGAAACGCCAGTTCGCGCAGGCGGTGTTCCAGCGTCGGCAGATCGTAGTCGGTGTTGGTGAAGGTTGCTGATGATGCATGGAAGGTGATCACGGACCCGGTCAGCTTCTTGCCTTTCGCCGTCATCGGCGCGTCACCGACGATTTTCAAAGACTCGACGGTTTCACCATCCTCAAAGCGGACATTGTGCTGCTTGCCGTCGCGGTAAATCGTCAGTTCCAGCCAATCCGAAAGCGCATTGACGACAGAGACGCCGACACCGTGCAGGCCACCGGAAACCTTGTAGGAATTCTGATCAAACTTACCGCCGGCATGCAGTTGCGTCATGATGACTTCGGCTGCCGATACACCCTCTTCCGCATGGATGTCGACCGGGATTCCGCGTCCGTTGTCGGAAACACTGACCGAGTTGTCGCCGTTCAGCGTCACTTCGACAAGATCGCAATAGCCGGCCAGCGCTTCATCGATGGCGTTGTCGACCACTTCATAGACCATGTGGTGCAGGCCCGAACCGTCATCGGTATCGCCGATATACATGCCGGGTCTTTTGCGGACCGCGTCCAAACCGCGCAGGACCTTGATCTGATCGGCACCATAGGCCGGCGATGCGCCGCCCAGCGGGGTCGTCTCGGGGTTTTCTGCGGGGTTTTCGATTTCGGTTTCGTCGCTCATGCTCGTTATGCTCTCGTTTACAGGGTCGTCGGTTAAATTTCGCTGGCGTGTATCGTGCCACCGGCAACGTGATAAAATCCGGCACGTCCACGCATGCCTTCGAACAATTCCGGATCGGTGCCGGTCATCCACACCTGACCGCCCAGTCCGTCGATCAGATCAAACAGGGCCAGCCTGCGATCATGGTCCAGATGCGCCGCCACTTCATCGAGCAGCAGGATCGGGCAGCGCCCCTGCTCAACCGCCTGCATCCTGGCGTGCGCCAGGACCAGCCCGGTCAGCAGCGCCTTTTGCTCGCCGGTAGAACACATCGCCGCTTCGCGCATCGTCGCCGCATGACGCACCTGAAGATCGGTCCGGTGCGGCCCGGCGGCTGTGCGCCCGTCCCGGGCATCCTGACGACGGCCACGGCTTAACTGATCACGCAGCCGCTCTTCGGCCGCCAGTGCCGGCATCTCGTCAAGCCAGGCTTCCGGCCCACCGGTCAACGTCAGCTCGGCGGCTGGAAACGGCCCGCTGACAAGGCCGATAAACGCCGCCAGCCGGCCGACCATATCACGGCGGGCAGCCGCAACCGCCATACCCTTTTCAGCCATCGTCGATTCCAGCGCATCCAGCCAGCCGGCGTCCGCAGCGTCGCCCCGGTCCGACAACAGACGCGTCCGCTCACGCATCGCCTGTTCATAGGCGCTGACACGGCCGGCATGCGCCGGGTCGGCGGCATAGACCAGACGGTCCAGAAATCGCCGGCGCTCTCCCGGCCCTTCGACAAACAAGCCGTCCATCTGCGGCGTCAGCCAGACCACAGCGACGTGTTCACAGAGCACACTTTGTGCCCGTTCCGGCTGTCCATCGACGCGCACCACACGGCGTTCACGCACTGAGCCTGGCTCCGGATCAAGGCCGGTGCCGATATCAACCGGGCCGTCGGGTCCCGACAGGTGCGCGGCGACCGCCCAGCAGCGGCCACCGACTGCAGGGTCGGTGCCGGCCTCGGTGCGCGACACATCGCCGAGCCTGGCGCGTCTGAGCCCGCGTCCCGGCACCAGAAAGGAAACCGCTTCCAGAATATTGGTTTTACCGGCGCCGTTCGGTCCGCTCAGCACGACACTGCGCCCGTCGGTCTGCAGTTTCAGTGCGGCATAATTCCTGAAATCCGTCAGCATCAACCGGGCAACGGCAACCCGGGTCAGTTCTTGCGTCGGCGAGACCGCGCCAGGCCGGGCCGGCAATGCTGTCGCTGTCCCTGTCAAAATCTCGTTTCCAAACGCGCGCCCATTACACCCGCATCGGCATCAGAACATAGATCGTGCCGACGTCATCAGAGCCCCGGATGATGGTCGGCGACGCTGCGTCCGCCAACAGGAACACCGCCGTATCGCTGTCGATTTGGCGGGCAATATCAAGCAGATAACCTGAGTTGAAGCCGATTTCTATGGTCTCTTCGCCATAGCTGATTTCAATCTCTTCCTGGGCGGTACCGTTTTCCGGACTGGATGCCGACAGGGAAAGCGTGTCACCGCTGATGGAAAGCTTCACGGCGCGTGATTTTTCCGACGAGATCGCCGAGACACGATCAACAGCGTCAGAGAGCGCCTTGCGATTGACGGTCATTTCCTTGTCGTTGCCGGTCGGGATGACCCGCTGGTAATCAGGAAAAGTACCGTCGATCAGCTTGGACGTCAGCACCGCATCGTCGAAGGCAAAACGGATTTTCGCTTCGGACAGGGAAATCTCAACGTCATCTCCGGTCTCATCGATCAGTTTGCGGATCTCGCCGACGGTCTTGCGCGGCACGATCACACCGGGCATGCCGGCAGCACCGGCAGGCAACGGCAACTCGACGCTCGCCAGACGATGACCGTCCGTCGATACCGAGCGCAGCATCGGCGTGCCGTCACGATCAAAGACATGGAGATAGATGCCGTTCAGATAATAACGGGTTTCTTCGGTGGAGATGGCGAACCGCGTCCGGTCAATCAATTCGCGCAGATCGCCGGCAGGCAGCGAAAACGTATGCGCGTACTCGCCGCCCGACATAATCGGAAAATCCTCGGTCGGCAGGCAGGACAATGTGAAGCGCGAACGACCGGCACGGATCGTCAGCTTGCCGTCGCCGGGTGCCTCAAGTTCGACCTGGGCACCATCGGGCAGCTTGCGGACGATCTCGAAGAAGGTCAGCGCCGGCGCCGTTGTCGTACCGGGTGTCGCGATATTGGCCGGCACATGCTCGACGATATCAAGATCCATGTCCGTGGCATTGAGCGACAATTTTTCGCCATCGGCCTCGATCTTCACATTCGACAGGATCGGGATCGTGTTGCGCCGCTCGACAACGCTTTGCACATGCCCGAGGGAGCGTAGAAGATCTGTCCGTTCAATCGTCAGTTTCATGCCTGAGAACCCGTATTCCTAATCAGGGCACCGCATCTGCGTACCCATGTCCAAATGATGTCCAAAACAATTCATACGCCCTGAGAAATCTGCAGAAAATCAGCAAAACCGGCCCGAAAACCGCAAAAAACCTGACAATTTCCAAGCACCGTTAAGGCGTCCGCGAGTATAGCAGACGTTAACCATGACCCAAGACATTTAACGACCATTAGCGTCGTCAAAATTGTTTAATTTTATGGTTTTAAATCAACGGCTTGCCAGCACCACTGCGAGGCCGGGCACGGCCATGCCGCTCACCCCTCGAGCATGCGCCGCAAAAGCTCGACATCTTCCGCGAATCCGGGGTCCATTGTCTTCAGTTCCTCAACCTTGCGCACAGCATGCATCACGGTCGTGTGGTCCCGTCCGCCGAACTTGCGGCCGATTTCCGGTAGTGATCGCGCCGTCAACTGCTTGGCCAGATACATTGCGACCTGACGCGGGCGGGCGACCGAGCGGGCGCGACGGGCAGAATGCATATCCGAGATGCGGATATTGAAATGGTTGGCGACCTGCTTCTGGATTTCCTCGATGGTCACACGGCGGTCGTTGGCCCTGAGCAGGTCATGCAGGACCTCCTGGGTCGCTTCAATGGTGATGTCACGACCGATCAGTTGTGCGTGGGCAACGACGCGGTTCAACCCGCCCTCAAGCTCACGCACGTTGGATGTGATCTTGTGAGCCAGAAATTCCATCACCTTGGGCGGGATATCCGCCCTGATCTGCGCCGCTTTCGACTGCAGGATACCCAGACGCAGCTCATACGTGGTCGCATGAATGTCTGCCACCAGGCCGCAGTTGAGACGCGAAATCAGCCGCTCCTCCATACCGACCAGATCGGATGGCGACTTGTCGGCGGAGATGACGATCTGCCGCCCCTGATCGACCAGTGCGTTGAAGGTATGGAAAAATTCTTCCTGGGTGGATTCCTTGCCGGCGATAAACTGGACATCGTCGATCATCAGCACATCAACGGAGCGGAACTGATCCTTGAAATCCATGGTCGTGCTTTCACGGATCGCCTGAACAAAGCGATGCATGAATTTCTCGGCGGAAAGATAAAGCACCGTGCGCTCGGGTGCGGTCTGGCGGATATGCCAGGCAATCGCATGCATCAGGTGCGTTTTGCCGAGACCGACGCCACCATAAAGAAACAGCGGGTTGAACGGCACCCGCTCGGCTTCGGCGACACGCCTCGACGCGGCATAGGCAAATTCATTGGGTTTACCAACGACAAAATTGTCGAAAACGAAACGCGCATCAAGACCGGCACTCAGCCCCTGTCTGCCGCCCGGCATATCGCGCGGTGCCTCGCCGGCGGCCGGTGTCTGTCTTTTGATGCCTTCGCGTGGCTGCTGAGGGGACCTGTCACTACGCACCGAAACTTCCAGTGATGCCACTTCCGGCACTTCCGACTGCCACAGCGTGGCAATTTTCTCAGCGTAGTGGGCGACAACCCAGTCCCGCATGAAACGGGTCGGCACGGTTACATGCACAACCCCATCCTGCACGGATCTGATCTTGATCGGCTTGATCCAGCTTTGGAAAGCGGCCTCACCAATCTCTTCGCGGAGCCGCGCATTGACCGTCGTCCACTGCGCAAGGATGACATCCTTGTCGGCTACTTGTGTGTCATCGTCTGGCCTGCTTGATGATGCGCTACTGGACGTCGCGTCAATCATGCGTCGGTTGCCCCCCTTGGTTAGGCTGTTCTTTATGTACCCCGACCGAAGCCGCAGCGTATTTTTTTCGTTCGTCGAATGACGATATGAGGCCATCAAGGATCCATGATCCAAAATGATAGAGAAATCTGTCTATTGGTTCGTCAAGAGACCGCCGGACCTTCCCAAAAATTCCGGCACAGCTCAGTCAGAACATTTACCGCAGACCACTTCTGGCACCCCGGCAATCAATTTCCCCCCGGTTGCCCCCCGCATAACATCGCATCGCTCAACAAAACGTAATAAAACCAAAATCCGAAATCGTGCAAATCCCTCAGAAAACCGAATTCAAAAACTCAGCGAGAAGCTTGCCCCATCAATCAAAATCCACAAAACCTTTATTTTACCAGGAAAGCACGTCGTCCATTTTCAATGGCATATCGCTGTTATGAACAGCCTTGCTTCCCTGACCGGAACCGGCTGCAATCGCTTGCCGTGTCCGTGTTGACGGCTCAGATACTACGAAGCTCGAACATTGCTGACAACATGATCGAAAGGGGAACAGGGCAAATAAACTTAAATAAAAAACTTGACTCTCGCTACCTGTTTAAAAGCCCGCCTCTCTTGTTGGAAGCCATAGTCAGCGTGGCTTTCAGCCTGCGCCGAGCATTTCTTCCCGGGCTCCGCGTGGATGGCATCCGCATATGAAAAAGCCGCATGCTCGAAAGCGTGCGGCTTATCAATACCTTGTCGAAGAAACTGAAAAGATGACTTAAGCCGTCATCCCTTTGATCCGGTGCGACAGACGCGACAGCTTGCGTGATGTGCCGTTGCTCGAAAGAATAAATTTCTGAGCACCGCGCTGCATCAGCGGCTGGGCGACTTGCAGTGCGGATTGGGCATTCGCCTTGTTGCCGCTGGCGATTGCTTCTTCAACCTTGCGGACAGCAGAGCGGATCGCGCTCAAACGCGAACGGTTGATCTGCGTACGGCGAGCCGTCTGACGAATACGTTTTTTAGCGGAAGCGCAGTTAGCCATCTCTAAAACCTCTAAAATTCAAACCCTGTACCCTTGGAACCGCGAGCTTATATAGGGCTCCATACCCCGCGTCAAGCCACACCGGACAAACCTGCCGGCCGTCATTTCATTTGGTCAACGGGCTTAATGAAAAGCCAACGACGGCGCCGGCGGCCCCGTCCGCCCTGACATCCACTTTCAGGCGCTCGCCGTCACGCTGGAAATCGCCGTCAGCGGTCATTACCCAACCCAGTTGCGGCAATACACCCTGATAGAATTCACGCACACCGGCCGGCGTAATATTGCCGCGCGCCTCGGCCTCGGCGAGGCGGCCGCCGGCGGTCTCGAAGCTGACAGCCGCGTTTTCATTCTCGACCAGCCCCTGCATCAACGGCAGATCCTCGATCACAGAAACGAAACGGTCCGTGGCCTGCGCCGGCACGGGACTGGCCGCAAGAACGGCCAGCGCGAACAGAACAACGCGGATCGCAGGGATACTTCTCATAAGGGTGCTTCTAGCATCAGCGCTGGCATTTGGCACAATAAAAAGTCGAGCGGCCACCCTGGACGATCTGACGAATGGCCGCCGTGCAGTCACATCCCGGGCATTTTTCCCCCTCGCGCCCATAGACGTTAAAGCGATGCTGGAAGTATCCAAGCTCGCCCGATGTCTGCCGATGATCCCTGAGCGACGAGCCGCCGGCATCAATCGCCTCGGACAGGACATCGCGGATCGCCATGGCGAGACGATCGGCACGAGCCCCCTTGATCGTTCCGGCCTTGCGGCTGGGCGAGATGCCGGCCCGATACAGGGCCTCCGAGGCATATATATTGCCGACCCCGGCAACCACGCGCTGATCCAGCAAACTGACCTTGATGGCACTGCTGCGGCCTGCAAGGGAAGCACCGAGCGTCTTGCCATCGAAAGCGTTCGACAGCGGTTCCGGCCCCAGACCTGCCAGCAGCTTGTGGCTGGCCATGGCATCCGCCGAAAACATATCCATAAAGCCGAACCGGCGCGGGTCGTTGTAACGGATCCAGATGCCTGTGTCGGTCAGCAATTCGACGTGGTCGTGCTTTTCCAATGCGGGTGGTGCATCGTGGTGGATACGGTACCGGCCCGACATGCCCAGATGCGACAGCAAAATATCCTCACTCCCGAAGCGGATCAGCAGATACTTGGCGCGCCGCTCCACACTGACGATGCGCTGCCCGATCAGCCGAGCCGCCAGATTGACCGGAAACGGAAATCTGAGATCCGGGCGATGCACCCGGGCATCCTTGATGACCGCCCCTTCCAGAACCGGTGCCAGACCGCGGCGGACCGTTTCGACCTCGGGCAACTCAGGCATCGTCACGTCCCTTCCTAAAAAGCATTCAAAATCGCGTTCAGAGCGTAGCGTCTTCGGTGTTGTTCGGCTATTGTCGCGGCCATGGCAGAGCAAAAACAAATGAATAAAGACAGCGAAACCGTTTCTTTCGGCTTCAGGGAGGTCACGGCCTCGGAAAAGGCCGCGCTGGTTCACGACGTGTTCGCATCCGTCGCCGGCAAGTACGATCTGATGAACGACCTGATGAGCCTTGGCATCCATCGGTTGTGGAAGACCGCCATGCTGGACTGGCTGGCACCAAAGCCGGATCAGACCATGCTTGATGTCGGCGGCGGCACCGGTGATATCACCTTGCGCTGGCGGGAACGCGGCGGTGGGCCGGTTCAGGTGGTCGACTATGCCGCCGAGATGATCAGCGTCGGTCGCGACAGGGCCATCGACAAGGGCATTCTCGACGGGATTACGTGGTGCGTCGGCAATGCCGAAGCCCTGCCGCTTGAGGACAGTTCCGTCGATGTCTATGCCTCGGCCTTTTGTCTCCGCAATGTGGCGCATCTGGACCTGGCCCTTGCCGAAGCGCGGCGCGTTCTGAAGCCGGGCGGGCGCTTCATGTGCCTGGAATTTTCACATCTGATCATACCGGCCCTGAAACAGGCCTATGACGCCTGGTCCTTCAAGGTCCTGCCGGCACTGGGTGAGCGGGTCGCTGCGGACCGGGATTCCTATGTCTATCTGGCCGAGAGTATTCGCAAGTTTCCCGACCAGAAGACCTTTGCCGGCATGATCGGCGATGCCGGTCTGGAGCAGGTCAGGGTCCGCAACCTGTCCGGTGGCATTGCCGCCCTGCATGCCGCCTGGCGCATCTGAGGCATCCGAACAGATGTTCCGTTCCATCAGACATATCCGGAGACTTCTCGCGCTTGGCCGCCTGCTGGCGCGCCACGACGCGCTGTTTGCGCTGGAAATGGTCGGAGTTTCGCCAGTGCTGCTGAAGTGCGCCGCGTTCGGGGTTCACGCCGACAGCACGGGGCGGCCGGGCGAGCGTCTGGCCCGGGCCCTGAACGAAGCCGGACCCAGTTTCATCAAGCTGGGTCAGGCGCTGTCGACACGCTCTGATCTGCTTGGCGAAGAACTGACCCGGGATCTGTCGCGCCTGCAGGATGATCTGCCGCCGTTCCCGAGCGATGAAGCCAAACGCGCCATCGAAGACGAGCTGGGTGCCCCCGTCGATGAGCTGTTCCTTGAATTTGATGACACCGCCATTGCCGCTGCATCCATCGCGCAGGTGCATTTTGCAGTGACCCACGATGGCCGCAAGGTTGCCGTCAAGGTCCTGCGCCCCGACATCGAAGCCGCCTTCCAGCGGGATATCGACCTGTTCCGCTGGATCGCCGGGATCGCCGAGCAGACCCGCCCGGAACTGAAGCGCCTCAAGCCGCTGGAATCCATCGAAACCCTGGCCGATACGGTCGAGCTGGAAATGGACCTCCGCTTTGAAGCCGCCGCCGCCGCCGAACTTGGCGAGAATTTTGCCGGCGACCCGGATTTCAAGGTTCCCGAGGTTGACTGGCCGCTTACGGCACGGCGTGTGCTGACCACCGAGCGGCTGATCGACGGCATCCCGCTCGATGACCGGGACGCCATTGTCGCCGCCGGCCATGACCCGGTCGAGATACTGACCAAAGCCGCGTCGGCATCCTTCAGGCAGGTTTTCCGCGACGGTTTCTTTCATGCCGATACGCATCCGGGCAATCTGTTCATGCTGCCGGACGGGCGGATCGGCGTTGTTGATTTCGGCATCATGGGCCGGCTCGATCTGAAAACACGGCGCAAGATTGCGGAAATGCTGGTCGCGTTCCTGAACCGTGATTACCGGCGCGCGGCTGAAATCCATTTCGAAGCCGGCTGGGTGCCGCGCGACCGGTCCGTCGACAGCTTTACGCAGGCCTGCCGCTCCATCGCCGAGCCGATCCTCGACAAGCCGCAAAACGAAATCTCCATCGCCCGGCTGCTGGCGCAGCTGTTTCAGGTCACGGAAACCTTCCGCATGGAAACCCAGCCGCAACTGCTGTTGCTGCAAAAGACCATGCTGGTCGCCGAAGGCACAGCTCGCAAGCTGGCCCCCGACGCCAACATGTGGCTTCTGATCCGACCGCTGATCGAGGCATGGATGATCGAGAACCTGGGCCCCGAAGCGAAAGTCCGTGATGCCATCCAGAATCTGCAAGACACCCTGGAGCGCCTGCCGGAAATGGTCGAAAGCGTCGAACGCGGCTCCAAGCTGCTGGCGGATGGAAACTTCAAACTGCACCCCGATACGATCCGCGCGCTCAGGGGCGAGGATTCCCGCCCCCGCCGTCAGATGACAACGGTGCTGTGGCTGCTGACCCTGGTCTTTATGATCCTGTTTGTCGCCGTGATTGCCGATTAGCGCAACGGCTCGTGACGCGGGTTTGCGCCGGGCGAACGCGATGCCGGCGAAAAGCAAAATTTCTGCGCGTTCTACAGCCTCGTCATCCCAAACACCACGCGTCATCAACTCTGTTAATAGATCGCATCGTCACCCCGGTGCAGACCGGGGTCCAGTGATACACATCAACATAGTGCCGGGACAGTATGGGTCCTGAATCAAGTTCAGGACGACGAAAAAGGGCCGGAATGACGAACATTTACATACACCACGCGTCATTCCGGACGCGGATTTCCTCCGAGCGCAGCGAGGCCAGGAAAGCCAGCGATCCGGGACCCATCCCAAACACCTGACCGGGTAGCACAATGGGTCCCGAATCGTAACCCTCGCTCTCGAAACCTGACGGTTCCGGGCTCGGCTAACGTCCGGGAAGACGATCATCAAAAATACCATCTCCGTCACCCCAAACTTGATTTGGAGCCCATAGATACAAGCAACAAGAGCCGGGACAATATGGGGCCTGAATCAAGTTCAGGACGACGAAAGAGGGTTGGGATGACGAACCTTTACATACACCACGCGTCATCCCGGGCGCGGATTTCCTCCGAGCGCACCAATGTCTGGTTATGACCCGGTGCGGTCATCAGCATCTCAAAGATACGTGCTGTCGAGACCGCATCGAACACACTGTTCAGGATAACTTGCTCTCTGTTGGCAGGCGTCACACTCAGATTGTATAGTTCTTTCTAAGTTCAATTTTTGGAATACAGGGCTGATATGGATTTTGTGGCCATCGACGTTGAGACAGCGAATCCAGACTTGGCTAGCATATGCCAGATTGGGGTCGCGTCGGTTCAATTCGGCAAGATTGTCGATCAATGGACGACTCTCGTAGACCCTGAAGATATCTTCGACCCATTCAACATCGCAATTCATGGAATTGACGAAGATCGGATAAAAGGTGCCCCGACGTTCGCAGATATCTACTCTGAGTTCCAAGCTCGCGTATCTGCTCCCGTAATCGTCAGTCACACTAGTTTTGATCGCGTGGCTATCACAATGGCGGCTGAGAAGTATCAACTACCAGCCATTGCACAAGTATGGTTGGATAGCGCCCGCGTTGCGCGACGCGCATGGCCGGATAAGTATGCTGTTCGCGGTTACGGGTTGGCGAACGTTGCTGCTGACCTCGGAATCAATTTTAAGCACCATGACGCGGGCGAAGATGCACGGGCAGCGGCCGAGATAATCTTGCGGGCGTGTGAGGTTGCTGCGCTTGACTTGGACGGATGGGTAACCCGTGTTCAAAGTCCAATCTCTCCGGAGAGTACAGCCCCTATCCGCCGCGAGGGGAACCCCGAGGGAACATTGTATGGCGAGTGCTTATGCTTCACGGGAGCTCTACAGATTCCGAGACGTGAAGCAGCGGACTTGGCAGCAACATCAGGCTGTAATGTTGAGAGTGGCGTGACGAAAAAGACTACAGTTCTGGTTGTTGGTGATCAGGACATCCAAAAGCTTGCGGGACACGCCAAGAGCAACAAACATCGAAAGGCGGAAGCCCTAATTGAGAAAGGCCAGCCAATTCGTATCTTGCGGGAAACCGACTTCAAGAAGCTTGTCTTGTTTGACTAACGGGAACCACAAGTGACAGGAGAAGACGACCGCACTACGCCCGGAGAAGAAATCAGGTCTTTTCAGCAATTTCCGCCAATTCTCGAAGAATGGTCCTAAGGTCCTCGCCCTCAAGATTGTATGCATCCATCGCCATTTTATCGAAATCGGCGAACGTAGGGATCGCATCCTGCAAAGCCTCTAAGGCTTTAAGCCCCGGCAAGAGAGTTTCTCGGAGACGTTCGGCGAGCAGGTGGAAGTCCCTCGGTTCCAGATACCTGCCCGTCACGCCGAATTCCTCCCAGCGCTCGCGCCAGTGATCGATGTCACGGTGCCATGCATCTAAGCGGAAATAAAAATAGATCACAGGTGACGCGACCCCCGGCCCTATTCGGTCGTACAGGAATACTGGCGCAAGCTACCTGCTCCTGCCCCCACCAACAGGTCACGTCCTATCCGCTGCTTCCGCCGTGCTTCCAGACGCAATTCAAGGCCCTAGCGCGGGGAGTGCTACCGCCTCGACGTCGATCTCCATCAGCATCTCAGGACGCGCCAGACCATTGACCTGGGAAATGGTTGATCATGCTTCGAGACGCTTCGCTCCTCAGCATGAGGTTCATTATTTGTATAACGTGCATCCTCGAAAGCCGATGTCCAGAGTGACGAGCGGTGCTTGCGAACGGTAAATTGTCCCCGGGCGATCTGGATTCCGGCCTTCGCCGGAATGACGAACATTTACATACACCACGCGTCATCCCGGGCGCGGATTTCCTCCGAGCGCAGCGAGGCCCGGAAAGCCAGCGATCCGGGACCCATCCCAAACACCTGACCGGGTAGCACAATGGGTCCCGGATCGTAACCCTCGCTCCCGAAACCTGACGGTTCCAGGCTCGGCTAACGTCCGGGAAGACGGGTATGCGATTGTCGCCGCGCCCTATTCGTCCTTGGCTTCACCCTTGCCCGGTGCCGTGACGGTGACGGAAAACGGTTTCAGGCGCAGCTTGGTGCGGTGATCCGGGGCCCCCTTCTCGCCGTCAGGGTGGTAGCCACGATAATAATCCTTCTGCCATTTCTGGCTGCGGGCCGCTGAATCCGGTGTCTTCAGATCGGCATTGAAGGTGTTGCGGCTTTCCGACCAGGCGGTATGGCGCTGATAGGTCTCGCCTGCATCTTCAAAAACCTCGACCACCGGTTCCGTCGCCTCGAGTGCATCAAGGCTGAGCGGAAAAATATGACAGAACGGCTCGTCGCGTTCGAAACGAACCGGCGTATGCGGGCGGGTGAACAGCCAGTTCATGGTGAAGGTGTAGGTCGACCAGCTGGTCTCAACGACGCCGGACAGGGGGTAAATTGCGTCCTTGGGCCGGTTGATCGGCCCCTGCGCCATCAGGCTGACGCCGGGATCGGTGCGAAACAGATAGCCGGCATGAAACGTCAGAATACCCGAGCCGAAATGCGTGGTCGGCATCAGCCCGCTGTCGTTCGTTACAATGGTGATGTCATCCTTGGTGCCGCCGCCGTTCCACGTTGCCTCAAAAGCCACCTGCGAGCAGATCTCCCAGCCGTGCGTATTGGCAATGGTCAGCGGCAGACAGCGGTAGCCATAGGCTTCCGGCAGGGCATCCATCCACGCCCGGCCGGACGGTGCCGCCCTGAGGACCGGCGGGTTTTTGACGGTCGGATAGGCGATGATTTTCACGGGCTCTCCTTTGGCTTCACGACCCGATGGTAGCCGACACCGGGCCCCGTATAAACCACGCTTTCACCCGGGTTTTGATTGCGAAACCGCGGTGGATACACTATTTACAGTTCAGCTTAGTGATTTATTTTGCTTATACATTCACCCGGACGGGATCACGTGTCATGCAAGGCAAGCGCGTTTTACTGATCGTCTCAGGCGGTATCGCAGCGATAAAGATCCCCGACCTGATCCGACGCATCCGCGAGCAGGGCGGCCTGGTCCGTTGCGTGCTGACCAAAGGCGGTCAGCAATTCGTCACACCGCTGAGCCTCGCCGCGCTCTCCGAAGACAAGGTCTATGACGATCTGTTTTCGCTGACCGATGAGCACGAGATGGGGCATATCAACCTGTCGCGCGATGCCGATGTCCTGATGGTGGCACCGGCCAGTGCCGATCTGATCGCCAGAATGGCCGCCGGCATGGCCGATGATCTGGCCTCGACGGTGCTGCTGGCGACCGACAAGCCGGTCATCTGCGTCCCCTCGATGAACGTCCGGATGTGGGAGCACGCGGCGACGCAGGCGAATGTCGAAACCCTGAAGCGCCGCGGCGTGATCATGGTCGGCCCGACGGAGGGCGATATGGCGTGCGGCGAATACGGCATGGGCCGGATGGCCGAGCCGCATGACATTGTCGACGCCCTCAAATCATTCTTTGCCGGTGGCACGCTGCCGTTGCGGGGACGGCACGCCATCGTCACCAGCGGCCCGACCCATGAGGCGATTGATCCGGTTCGATATATCGCCAACCGCTCAAGCGGCAAACAGGGACATGCCATCGCCATCGCCCTTGCCGCACTCGGCTGCCGCACGACGCTGATCACCGGGCCGACCCAGCTGGGCGATCCCGCCGACTGCGACGTGATCCATATTGAAAGTGCCAGGGACATGCTGGCCGCCGTCAATGCTGCCCTGCCGGCCGATATTGCCGTCTGCGCCGCAGCCGTTGCCGACTGGCGCACCGCCGAAGCCCCTGCCGAAAAAATCAAGAAGCAGACAGGCCAGGTGCCGCCGCCGCTGGCGATGGTCGAAAATCCGGACATTCTGGCGAGCATTTCGAGCGCCGGGAACAAACGGCCGGCGCTGGTCATCGGCTTTGCCGCTGAAACAACCGACGTGACGGCGAATGCCCGGGCCAAGCGGCAACGCAAGGGATGCGACTGGATAGTCGCCAACGACGTATCGCCAACAACCGGCACCTTTGCCGGTGACGACAATACGGTGCAGCTGATTACCGAAGCCGGCGTTGAAGACTGGCCCCGGATGTCAAAGACGGATGTCGCCAGACAACTGGCGGCACGCATTGCCCGGCATTTCGAGGCCGCTGAATGACACCGGTTCCTGTCGTCGTCAGACGCATGGCGCATGGGCTGGACCTGCCACTGCCCGCTTATGCCACCGCTGACAGTGCCGGCATGGACCTGCTTTGCGCCGAGGCCGAAAGCATCACCATCGCGCCCGGCACCCGCGCGATGATTGCCACCGGGATCGCCATACAACTGCCGTCGGGTTTCGAGGCCCAGATACGGCCGCGCTCCGGGCTGGCCGCAAAACACGGCCTCACGGTTTTGAACAGCCCGGGCACCATCGATGCGGATTATCGGGGCGAGATCAAAGTGATCCTCGTCAATCTGGGGGATAAACCGGTGATCCTGGCCAGGGGCGACCGCATTGCACAGATGGTGATCGCACCGGTCGTGCAGGCGGTCTGGCATGAGGTCGAAAGCCTTGATGAGACAATCAGGGGACAGGGCGGGTTCGGCTCAACCGGCATAAAAAGTTAAACGGGGGAAGTCTGGAGATGCTACGAATTACCAAGAAAATGCTGTATGCTATTGAGGCGGTTCTGGATATTGCCTTTCATGCCGGTGCCGAACCGGTGCAAAGCCGCGAGATCACACGCCGTCAGGGCATTCCGCAGCGCTATCTGGAACAGGCCCTGCAGCATCTGGTCCGCGATGACATACTGGTCGGCGTCCGTGGACCCAGAGGCGGCTATCGGCTGGCCCGCGAGCGTCGGCGCATCTGCGTCGGCGACATTGTCCGCTCTGTCCGCAAGATGGAAACCGCCGAAGATCCGCTGCAAAACGAAGACGGGTCCGATCTCGGGCAGAAAGTTGTCCGTCCGTTATGGTCGCTGATTCAGGAAGACGTCATGAAGCGGCTGGACGCCACCACCATCGATGATCTCTGCAATGATGCCAACAAAACCGGCATTGAAAGCGAAGGCCGCAGAAATCTCGATTTCATAATCTGATTAAAGACGCGAAGGGAAGAAAACCATGAGTGACATCCAAACAGCAGCACACACCCCGGAATTCCGCGGCAAAATTTACGACAACATCGTCGACACCATCGGCGCGACCCCGCTGGTCCGCCTCAGCCGCCTGATGAGCGACGGCAATGTGAAGGGGAATATTCTCGGCAAATGCGAATATTTCAACCCGCTCGCCTCGGTCAAGGACCGCATCGGCCTGGCCATGATCGAAGCCGCCGAGCGCGATGGCCGCGTCAAGAAAGGGGCGACCCTGATCGAGCCGACATCCGGCAACACCGGCATTGCGCTGGCCTTCGTCTGCGCCGCCAAGGGCTATCGGCTGATCCTGACCATGCCGGAAAGCATGTCCATTGAACGCCGCAAGATGCTTTTGCTGTTCGGTGCCGAGCTGGTGCTGACCCCGGCACCGCTGGGCATGCGGGGCGCAATCGAAAAAGCCGAAGCCCTGGTCGCCGAAATTCCCGGCGCCCTGATGCTGCAGCAGTTCGAAAACCCGGCCAATCCGGAAATCCACTTCCACACGACGGCAGAGGAAATCTGGACCGATACCGCAGGCAAGGTCGATGCCATCATCTCGGGCGTCGGCACGGGCGGCACCATCACCGGCTGCGCCAGGGCGCTCAAACCCCGCAATCCAAATTTGCAAATCATTGCTATCGAACCCGAAGACAGCCCGATCCTGTCCGGTGGCGCACCGGGCCCGCACAAGATTCAAGGCATCGGCGCCGGCTTCATCCCCGGTATTCTGGATCGCAGCCTGATCGACGAAGTGCTGCAGATCGGCAACGAAACCGCATTTGCCATGGCCCGCAAGGTTGCCCGGCTTGAAGGGCTTGCGGTCGGCATTTCATCGGGTGCGGCACTGGCGGCGGCACTGGAAGTCGCCGAACGACCCGGCATGGCCGGCAAGAACATTGTCGTCATATTGCCGTCCTTTGCCGAACGCTATCTGTCGACGGCGCTGTTCGAAGGACTGGAATAAACCGAATGCGCGACTTCACCGATGCTCAGGTCGAACGCTATGCCCGACATATCCTGCTGAAGGAAGTCGGTGGCATCGGTCAGTCCAGACTGATGGATGCCAAGGTTCTGATCGTCGGTGCCGGCGGGCTGGGTTCGCCGCTGATCCTGTATCTGGCTGCCGCCGGTGTCGGCACCATCGGTATCATCGATGCCGACACCGTTGATCTGTCAAACCTGCAAAGACAGCTCGCGCATACAACCGACAGGATCGGCATGGCCAAGGTCGACAGTGCGGCCATCGCCGCGAAGGCCATCAACCCGGACGTGACCATCGTGCCGATCAACACACGTCTTGCGCCGGAAAATGCACTTGAGATCATAGCCGACTACGACATTGTCGCCGATGGCTCTGACAATTTCGAAACCCGGTTTCTGATCAATGATGCCTGTTACTTTGCAAAGAAGACACTGGTCTCGGCCGCAATTCTGCGATTTGACGGACAGATCGGCACGTTCAAGGCGCATCTCCATACCGACGACGGCGGACACGGCCCCTGCTATCGTTGTATTTTTCGTGAAGCGCCGCCGCCGGGCCAGGTGCCGAGTTGCGCCGAAGCCGGGGTGCTTGGCGCCTTGTGCGGCATGATGGGATCGCTGCAAGCGACCGAAGTGCTCAAGGAGATCATGGAGATCGGCGACAGCCTGTCCGGGGCGCTGATGGTGATCGACGGCCTGGCCACCGAATTTCGCAAGATAAAGGTCAAGGCCGACCCGGGTTGCCCGTTGTGCGGTGACAATCCGCTGATCAGGGATTTATCCGGGCATTCGATGACGCCCGCTGCCGGGTGTGCCGTCAATGGCTGACAGTGGCAAACAGATTTCGAAGCTGTCCCTGGTCATCGCTTCGGGAACTTTCGAGAAAGTCCATTACGCTTTTGTCATGGCATCCGGTGCCGCCGCCATCGGCATCCCGGTGACGATGTTCTTCACGATGGGGGCCTCGGTTGCCGTGCTCGACGGTTCGGGCTGGCAAACCCTCGTTTCTGAAATCCCCGACATCAGTGCCAGGGATCGCGACAAGGATTTCGCCGACAAAGGGGTCGCGACACTGGACGAGTTGATCGACAGTTGTGCCGAACTGGGCATTGAGTTCCTGGTCTGTGAGATGGGCTTGCGGGCGGAAGGGCTGGAAGATCGCCTGCCCAGAGCCGGCCTTGATTTGAAGCGCACCGGGATCGTGACGTTCCTCAACGATGCCGACCCGGCTGGCTCGATTGTTTACGTCTGAATACCTTGAGTGTTATTCAAACGCAGGCTGAACAACAACATATCATCGACATCCCTGGACCCCGGCCTTCGCCGGGGTGACACCTTAGTCAGGACGCATCCGTCATTCCGGTGCAGGCCGGAATCCAGAACGTCGTTTAACAAATTCAGCGATCACTTTTGCACCCACGGCAGACCACGCACTTTCCAGCCGTTGATCGTGCCGCGGTGATCGTCGGCGTTTTTATCCCCCTCGAAGCCTTCGGCGATATTGAAGCAGCTTTTATAGCCAAGCGCCGTCATCGCTTTCGCGGCAGAGGCTGAACGCTGACCGGATCGACACAAGAACAGGATCGGGGCTTCCTTGTTCGGCACCGCATCACGGACCGCATCTTCAAAATGTGGATTTCTGTTCATGTCGGGAAACAGTATCCACGACACCTTGTGAAAGGCGTTCTGCAGGGCCGCAGGGTCCGGTCCGCCGACATAGGAAAATTCTGCATCGGTCCTGACATCAATCAGCACAGCGTCCTTGTTCCGCTGCAACAAATCCCAGGATTCTGTCGGCGACAAATCGCCGGCATAGTCGCCTTCACCCATCAATTGCGTCCTTCCAGATGCTCGATCATTTCACCGATATCGGTAAATTTAAGGCGCGGCTGCGGTCGCTCGGCGCGATCGATTTCTGCCTGTTCCAGCCGCTGCCAGTCTTCGAAGTGAACCACGCGGACCGACCGCTTTTCAAGCATTGCCGACAAACTCTCGCGACCGGGCTTGCCGCCGCCTTCGGGAAAATCCCGGGCAATATGCTCGGCCACTTCAACACCGTCGGGCCGGCTTGAGGAAATAACCCCGCTCGGGCCCCGCTTGATCCAGCCGACGGCATAAAGGCCCTGATCAATGCGTCCCTGGTCGTTGGGGATGATGCCACGGCGTTCATCATACGGCAGCCCCGGCACCGGATCGGCCCGATAGCCGATGGCCGCGATGACCAGACCACAGGCGATCTCATAGGTCTCGCCGGTGCCGACCGCCTGTCCGTCTTCAATTCTGGCCCGCTCAACCAGCACCCCTTCGACATGCGTGCCGCCGAGAATTTCTATGGGCATCGCATAAAATCCGAAATGCGCCCGCTTTGTTTTCCCGGCCGGATCAAACGCGGCGAAGGCCCTGAGCGTCTCCAGATTCTTTTCCGCCAATCGGCGGTCGCGGCTGTCCATGTCTGCCGGGACTTCGTCAGGCAGATCAGCGGCATCGACGACGGGTGCACATTCGCTGAGCTCCAGTATTTCGCGCAACTCAACATTGGTGAATTTCGCATCCAGTGGCCCCCGGCGGCCAAGAACGTAAACATCCCTGATCGGCGATGCGTTCATGGGGTCGCGGGCATAGGCCGGCAGATCGGTTTTGGCGCGGCCCGACCTGGAACGCACCAGAACCCGGGCAATATCAAGCGCAACGTTGCCGTTACCGATGACGACGGCCGCATCGACATCGAGATCAGGCTCAAGCTCGACGAAATCCGGATGGCCGTTATACCAGCCGACGAACGCCGCCGACCCGTGAACGCCGATTTTATCGGCCCCCGGTATCGTCAGCACGCGGTCCGCCGGGGCACCAATGGCAAGGATCACCACGTCATAGATATCACGCAGTTCATCGAGCGTGACATCGCGCCCGACCTCGACATTGCCGAAATACCGGATGCCGCCGGCCAGTGCGGTTTTCTCGAATTTTTTGGCAACCTTCTTGGTTGTCTGATGATCCGGCGCAACACCGCCACGGATCAGGCCATAGGGTGTCGGCAGCCGTTCGATAATATCAATGACAGGGTCTTCAATGCTCTTGAAGATGGCGTCGGCGGCATAAAAACCGGCCGGCCCGGAGCCGATGATCGCGATTGAAATTGCCACTTTGCCCCCCGTTTTTATTTTGCCGGCAATTGCTGAAGCTTTTTTAGCCTAGTGCCCCGAACAATGATGGGAACTTCGAATCCACCACACTAGCCCGAAACCGTCCAGGTATGGCCTGCATGCATCATGGATTTCAGATCCGCATTCTTGTTCCTTTGCTGCGCCTCCGCCTTCAGTGCCGCAACACCGTCACCGTAACTTTGAGCGGGATCACAATAAATCACGCCAACGGCAACGGGTAGGTTGTCATCATCCATAGCGGCCAGCATGCCGGCCAGGATCCGGTTCGTCTCGTCATGAACCAGCACGCCAGCGGCCTCGGCCCCTTCGTCACCGAACGTGACAACCTCGAAGGCCAGCGTCTGCACGTTGAGCTTGAGGCCCTTGTTGGCGTCGGCACCGAACACCAGCGGCTTGCCATGCTCGCAGACGACCTGACGGTCAGCGGCAACGGCTTTCTCGGTGATGTCGGCGAACACACCATCGTTATAGACAATGCAGTTCTGCAGAATCTCGACAAAGCTGGCACCCTTGTGCTGATGCGCGCGTTTGAGAATATCCGGCAGATCCTTTTGCTGGGTATCGATGCCGCGGGCCACGAACCGGGCACCGGCACCGAGCACGAAAACACAGGCCGAGACCGGATTGTCGACGGAGCCGAGCGGCGTCGACGGCGAGCGGGTTCCGGCTCTGGATGTCGGCGAGGCCTGACCCTTGGTCAGTCCGTAAATCTCGTTATTGAACAGCAGAACCTGCACATCGACATTGCGGCGGATCACATGCATCAGGTGATTACCGCCAATCGACAGCATATCGCCGTCACCGCCGACAACCCAGACATCCAGTTCGGGATTGGCCAGCTTGATGCCGGTGGCAAACGCCGGTGCCCGTCCGTGGATCGTGTGAAAGCCATAGGTTTCGACATAATACGGGAAGCGGGCGGCACAGCCGATGCCGGACACAAAGACGGTGTTGGCCGGATCGGCGTCAATATCGGCAAGGGTTTTCTGCACCGCACGCAGGATCGCGTAGTCGCCGCAACCGGGGCACCAGCGGACTTCCTGATCCGTGGCAAAGTCCTTGGCGGTCCGTTTGATCGGTGGCGTCAGTTCATTCATCTCAACTCTCCAGAATATCGAGGATCGCATCCTCGATTTCGCTGATCCGGAACGGCTGCCCGGAAATCTTGTTCAGTCCCCTGGCCGGAACCAGATACTCGGCCTTGAGCAGCGTGATCAACTGGCCGTTGTTCATTTCAGGGATCAGGATGTTTTCATAGGAACGCAGCAGCTCGCCGAGATTCTTCGGCAGCGGCCAGATATGGCGCAGATGGATGTGCGCGACATCCTTGCCCCGGTGGATCAGGTTATCCACGGCACGGTTGATCGGCCCATAGGTCGAGCCCCAGCCGACAACCGCCAGCGTGCCGGATGATTTTCCCAATTCAAC
Organism: Rhodospirillales bacterium; assembly: GCA_040877275.1. Lineage (GTDB taxonomy): Bacteria > Pseudomonadota > Alphaproteobacteria > Rhodospirillales > Casp-alpha2 > UBA4479. Next base: position 31,179 of record JBBDOA010000057.1, read on the forward strand.
CTGTTGCTCGGGTATGTCGTTGGCAATGCCATCGATCTTGGCGGCGCGGACTTTCGTCATTTTGTGATGGTTGTCCGGGTCATAGGATATATGGCCGGTGTCATAGCTTCTCTCGATCCCGCCGATGCGGTGCATCAGCTCAGGCGTGCCGGGCTTTGCCCATACCCTGGCCAGGGTTTTCTCGTCACGCAGAAACGGATGGAAGCCATTCGGGTCCTTGTGGAAAGTGACCGGGAACGGTTCGTACTGATCAAGATCGGGCAGGTGCCACGGCTCGGCCGCGTTGGCGATATAACCATCCGTCAGCAGCATCACCGGCGTCATGTATTTGGTGGCGAGCCGGACCGCCTCGATACCGACATCAAAGCAATCCGATGCCGAGCGGGTCGACAGCACCACCATCGGCGCATCGGCATTGCGGCCATAGACCGCCTGATAAAGATCAGACTGCTCGGTTTTCGTCGGCAGCCCGGTCGATGGCCCGCCACGCTGTGAGTTGACAATGATCATCGGCAGTTCCGCCGACAGGGCAAGACCGATGGCTTCGCCCTTGAGCGCAATCCCCGGCCCCGAGCTTGAAGTCATGCCAAGGGCACCAGCATAGCTGGCGCCGATGGCCGCACACGCTGCGGCGATTTCGTCTTCGGCCTGAAACGTGGTCACGCCCAGGTGCTGCATCCGTGCCAACGAATGCAGCAACGGCGATGCCGGCGTAATCGGATAGGATGCAAAAAGGATTTCCAGCGCTGCCAGTTCCGAGCCTTTGACGAGGCCCCAGGCCAGGGCTTCGGTGCCGGTGACGGTCCGGTAAAGACCCGGTGCGATATCTGCCGGCGCGATGTGAAAGCCGCGAATACCATCCGGCAGTTCCGCCGTTTCGCCCATGGCATGACCGGCGTTCATCGCCGCGATATTGGCGTTGGCGATTTCAGGACGCTTGGCAAATTTACCGGTCAGCCATTCCTGCGTGGTTTTGCGCGAGCGCCCGAACAACCAGTAGACAAACCCGAGCGCCCACATGTTTTTGCAGCGGAGCGCGTCTTTCTTGGATAATTCGAATTCCTTGACCGCTTCCTGGGTCATCGTCGAGATGTCGATGGCGACGACGCGGAAAGGATCGAGGGTGCCGTCATCCAGCGGTGATTTGGCAAATCCGGCCTTGGCCAGATTGCGGTCGTTGAAGGTGCCGGTGTCGACGATCAGCAGCCCGCCTTTGCGCAGCCGCGACATTTCCACCTTGAGCGCGGCCGGGTTCATGGCGACCAGCACATCAAAATCATCACCCGACGTCATGATCCGTCTGGCACCGAAGTTGATCTGGAAGGACGACACGCCGAACGTCGTGCCGACGGGTGCGCGGATTTCAGCCGGAAAATCCGGGAACGTCGCCAGATCGTTACCGGCCAGTGCCGTTGCTTCCGTGAACTGCCCACCGGTCAGTTGCATGCCGTCGCCACTATCCCCGGCAAAACGGACAACGGCTGTTTCCAATTCGTCCCGGGTGGATGCTTCCGCCGGCGCGTTGAACGCCTGAACTATTTTTGTCATGTTTATCTTCTGCCATGTGGGTCCGCATATCGCAGTACCAAAAGCGGAATTACGGTGCACTGCAAAACACAAGACCGTGAAAAACATTCGAAATATAGGCCGGACGACCGATGCCGACAACCCAACTGATCTT
>JBBDOA010000058.1:0-6205 GCA_040877275.1 Rhodospirillales bacterium
ATGATGCTGGGAGCACCGTGCGAGACGAAAAGTGCGGGGATCGACATGGCAATATTCCTTATACAAAAAGGGGTGGGGCAGCAGCCCAGCAGACCGGCCGCCGCCCCCGGGGGGAACACACGATCAGATCAACCTAGTTGCCGGCGGCTTCCGAGTTCGGCAGGATCGGCAGCGGAAAATCCCGGCGGGAGATGGCCAGCGCACCGCCGCCCAGCAAGCCCTGCACGACCGAGGCGATGATCAGGAACAGCGGATATTCCCAGCCGCCGCCTTGGGCCGAGAACACCCAGCCGTTCGCAATGTGCTCCATCATCGCACCGATCAGAACCGGCACCAGCGCGAAGGCGACCAGCCGGGTCTGAAAACCGAGGATCAGGGCGATGCCGCCCAGGGTCTCGGCGGCGAATACGGCGTAGGCGAGCGCGCCCGGATAGCCGATGCTCTCGAAATATTGCGCCGTGCCGGCCAGCGTGAAGGTGAAGTATTTCAGGATCAGGCCGTGCGCCAGAAACATGACGCCGAGCGTGACACGGAGCAGCAGGGCAGCCAGCGGCGCGGTTGCGGTATGGATATTTGCGTTACTCATGGTCTTGGTCCTCGTCCTTGTTGGGGGCACCGGACACCCTGCCCGACGCGTTAAGACGGACCTTAATCTTTTCATTGTTGCAAGGGTATTCACTATTAATGCAGTGTTGATTTGCATTTTTGCAATGTTATGCAGCAAAGATACCTATTGGTATACCGCGTTAGCTTTATCCACCATCATTGATTCTTGGGGCTGGCCATTGAGGGTCGAGGCGGATTTCGTCAGCCAGCCCATGATTTTCTGGCTTGAACCCACGAAAACAAAAAGTATCGCCCTGTTTATCGTCAAAAACGTCTATAAATTTGACGGTGATTTCAGCTAGGTAGGCAGATTCTTGCATTATGTTTTCTAGGACCGGATTGATTGTAGAACCCGGTACGCGAATATTTTTTTCCACTGTGTTACCCCCTCCGGCGGGAATATCATCAGTATTGAACGTGGTCCTTCCCATCTCCGACGGGACATCGTCCCGCCAATGCTCAAATTGGCAGCAGGTTGCCTTGATAGCTATCTCAAGGCGTTTTGTTGGGCTGGCTCCAGTATTGCTGATTTCTATTCGCAGACAGATAGTATTATCTTCGGCTAAATGAGCCCACACCTCCGTAATGGTGATATAGGCTCTGATTTGTTTTTGTCCGATCTCGCGCGTGACGGCAATTGTTTCTTCGGCTGCTTTGGTTGTTTTCCGGGCCTCCCGGAGCATTCCCTTAGTGTAGTTGGCGGCTCGTCTGGTTTCCGAGAGGGTTCTGCAAATCAAAAAAACGCCCACTAGAGTCAGGATCACCGCAGCCAAGGTAGCCCAAAACATACGTTCTGCCCAAAGAGCCATCCCCTCTTGGGCTATCAGGTCGCGAATTTCTTCATCGCTGGGTCGCTGGCCTCGTCCTGTGCGTTCTTGTTCTACAAGGTCGCGGATCGCGGATTCAATCTTATTGAGGGCGGGCGTAACATTCTCGGGACTTTCACTTTCCGTTTCTCGTTTGCCATTGCCAGCGGTTGTGGGCTTTTCCCGGCTTTCGGGAACTGACTGGCTTTTGGTGACGGGCGGCACTTGCTCTTGGGCTAGCACCGCCCACGAGGAAATGGTTAAAAATCCTCCAAACGCAACGACTGGCAACCAGTGGCGATAAGACATAGAACGAAGAATACAGCAGTAAAATTCCCGCGAGAAATCTTATTGTTTATATTCCGCTCGGATTCATGCACGTGCTCTGAGCCAAGTCGTTGTCAAAGCCCGCGAACGTAGCGGAAAGCTTCTTCTCCCGGCTCCGCCGTGCCGAAATGGGCCAGCATCATTCAATCGTCGACAAGTATCTCGACAATTACGCTGACGAAATGGCGTGGCGTTAAGATAATCATCACGGTGGGCTGGGTACTGGCAGAGACAAGCCAAGTCGTAACCGGTTGAAAATAGTTGATATTTTATAAGTCATTGAATCTTAAAGGAAACCAGACTACATTTAACGTATCACGATTGGTGATAAATTTATATTTTCTGAAATCCAATGAAACGAATCCGGTTCAAATTTTCGCCAGAGAAGGCCAAGGCAGCCATCCATTGGATGGTTACGCAATGCTCTGGGGTTGATATCCATACTTTGCTAAAAGCTTGTTACTTTGCGGATAAAAAGCATCTGAACGAATTTGGGCGCCCCATTTTCGGAGCGACTTACAAAGCTATGAAATTTGGGCCTGTGCCACTTGAGGTTTACGAAATGGCCAAGAGTGAGGCAATTTGGCTGGCGGAGCTTTCTGTCGACAAGATGCCATGGCGGATAGATGGGTATAAACTCGTCTTGGAGGCAAATGATGAACCGGATATGGATGTGCTGTCTGAGACCGATTTCGATGCATTAAAGTGGGCTTTCGAGACGTCTAGTCAAATGTCCTTTACCAGTCGAACGGCGGCGACCCACGGTCATGACTGGAGAGCAGCGGAACTTGGAATCATGCGCTACGAAGACATGATTGATGATGCTGAAAACAAGAAAGAGATTATAGGCTATCTGCGGGAATCTGCTCCTCACATCAGGCTTTAGTTCGTGTGCTAAAGCCTTTCGACGTAATTTGGATAGATGATTTCACTATCAGGCCTCCTGGCCCTAAAATGGTTACATGCATAGAACCAGATTTAGGGTTTTTCTTTCGTATCAACTCAAAACCTGTGTGGCAAAATTCAATTCCTCTCCCCCTCAAAACACATGCTTTCCTGAGAACCGACAGCAGCCTGGAGTGTGGCGAGCCACTTGAACTGGATGAATTGATCGTTCAAGAAGCCATATTAGCGTCTGGAATCATTGGGCAGATCGACAAGAACCTCGCCCCAGACATTTATAAAGCCATCTTGTCTGCGAGGTTTGTATCAAAATCGAACAAAGAATTGGTGCGTGTCGCCCTCGGCTGTTAATTCCGCCCAATCAGCAAGTAATCCATTTTTGATATCGCCTATTCCCCTCGGTGCGTTTGCTGCATAACATTGCATTTTTGCAAACAACAGAATGCGAAAGGCTGGCGATGCGGTTTCCATGGGATGATTTGCGGGTGTTTCTGGCGATTTCCCGGAGCGGCTCGCTGAGCGGTGCGGCGCTGGCACTCGGCGTCAATCATTCGACCGTGTTCCGGCGCATCAATGCCTTTGAAGACGCGCTCGGTGTCAGGCTGTTCGACCGGCTGGCATCGGGCTATGCGCTGACCATCGCCGGCGAGGAAATGCGGGCGACGGCGGAGCGGGTCGAGCAGGAAATCGACCGGCTCGACCGCCGCATCAGCGGCCAGGACCTGAGGCTCGAGGGCACGCTGGTCATCACCACCACCGACACCCTGACCGAAAATATGCTGGGCCCGCATCTGGCCGCCTTTCGGCAGGCATACCCGGGCATCACCCTCGATCTGGTGCTCGATAACCAGCACGTCAACCTGTCGAAGCGCCTCGCCGATATCGCCATCAGGCCGACTTTGAGCCCGCCGGAAACCCTGGTCGGGCGACGCATTGCCGGTCTTGCCTTCGCGCCCTATGCGGCAAAGCGCACGATCAGAAAGCCGCCCTGTGATCTGGCGGCACACGACTGGCTCGTCGTTGACGCAAGCCTCGCCCATCTGGCCGCCGATAAATGGTTCAGGCAATCCCTGCCCGACGCCCGCATCGCCATGCGTTCAAACAGCCTGCTCGGCCTGCTGCATGGCTGCGAAGCCGGTATGGGCGCGGCGCTGCTCCCCTGCTTCATGGGTGATCCGCGTGCCAATCTGGTGCGGCTGGCGCAACCGATCCCGGAAGCCGCCAGCGCGTTGTGGCTGCTGACACACGAAGACCTGCGCCACACCGCGCGCATTCGCGCCTTCATGGATTTCATGGCCGACGCGCTGATGGCCGAGGTCGAGTTGCTGGAAGGGCGGGCGGGATAAGCCCCCTCACCCGGCGCTACGCGCCTCCCTCTCCCCGAGGAGAGGGGAGGAGGCCCAAGTCTGTTAGCCGCGCCCGGAGCCCGTCGATGCCGTCGAACCGATGCGTCACCAGACCGGCCTGATCGGCGGCGGTGATATAGCGCGGGCTGTCATCGATAAACAGCGTCGTCTCCGCCCGCCATCCCATATGCGCCAGCAGGCCGGTGAAGCCGGACACGTATTCCTTGTTAAAGCCATGCACGCCGGAAACGAACAGCCTGTCGCCGAACAGCGGTGGCAGCTCCGGGGCCAGTTCGGCAATATTTTCATACAGCAGGGCACCGTTATTGGTCAGCAGCGCGATCTCGACAGTCTTTTTCAGGCGGCGCGCCAGATCGATCATGATCGGCTCCGGTGCCATCGCCCACTTGCGGGCCGCAAGCCACTGGCCTGGCCGGACCGGCACCCCCAGGCGTTCCGCAATGCCGGCGATATAGCCCTCGACATCGATGTCGCCGTTGTCGTGGCTGTCCTCGAAACCGGATTTGAAGATTTTGTCCTCGATATCGGACACGGACACGCCGAGCGCATCGGACAACAATTGCAGCCGGTTCCCGAAGTCATATGAATAGAGCACGCCGTCCATGTCGAACAGGACGGCGCTGATCCGCTCGCGCATCAGCCCTTGTGCTCGTTGAGGCGCGGCATCAGCTCGACGAAGTTGCACGGCATGTGCCGGTAATCAAGCTGGTGCACGAGAATCCCGTCCCAGGCGTCCTTGCAGGCACCGGTCGAGCCCGGCAGCACGAAGATATAGGTGCCGTCAGCAACCGCCGCCGTGGCCCGGGACTGCACCGTCGAGGTCGCAATTTTCTGATAGCTGAGCCAGCGGAACAGCTCGCCGAAACCCGGGATTTCCTTGTCGGTCACCTGCTTTAAAGCTTCCGGTGTGACGTCGCGCCCGGTGACCCCGGTGCCGCCGGTTGAAATGACGACGTCGATGTCGGGATCGGCGATCCATGCCCGGAACTGTTCGGCGATGACGTCGGCATCGTCCTTGCAGATCACACGATCACCCAGGGTATGGCCGGCACCCGTGAGCCGTTCGACCAGCGTGTCGCCGGAACGATCATCAGCCAGGGTGCGGGTATCGGAAACCGTCAGGACGGCGATGTTGACGGGCTTGAAGGCGCGATCAGTCGAGAGGGGCATTGGCGGCGATCTCCGAATCTCCTTGTCCCATCGCTTCATAGTATGGCCATTCGCCGCGGGCGACGGCATCAAGCGAGGGCGTGTCCTGCCCGAGACGGTGACGGTAAATCCAGAAGTTGGTCAACACCCGCTCAACAAACGAGCGTGTTTCATAGGATGGAATGCTCTCGATAAAGAAAATCGGATCATCGAGATGCTTGGTGTTGCGGTTCCATTTACGCAGATTTCCGGGCCCGCCGTTCCACGCCACCGCCAGCTTGAACAAATCCATCGCGATATCCCGCTCGTCCAGCAGCATCTCGATATAGCGCTGACCCAGTTCCAGGTTGGTTTCGGGCGTATACAGCAATGACCGTCCCTTAAGATGCATGCCGGTCGAATTGGCGACGAACTTTGCCGTGCCCGGCATCAGCTGCATCAGTCCGCGCGCCCCGGCCCAGCTTCTGGCGTTCGGATTGAAGCGGCTTTCCTGGCGGATCAGCGCATAAACCAGTGCCCGGTCGATGCTGAATCCGTCGATCGGAATGTAATCCGGGATCGGATAGGCGGCACCGTCATAGCCGCCCCCGCCCGGGAACAGCAACGTATCCAGCCTGACCGCCAGCGACGCCATGTTACCGCGCGCCACCAGCGCGTGAAGGCCTTCAAGCATGGGGCGGTCAGCTTCGACCGCCAGATTGCGCAGCTCGCTTTCGGCAAGCACGTTATCACCGATCTGCATCAGGGCGATGGCGCGCCGGCCGCGCGGATTGTCCATCAGCACCTGCAGCGCATTGCCCTTGAAGGCCGGTGCCGCCCAGTTGAACGGCAGATCGTGGCCAAGAAGCCGGATCGCCAGCAGACCATAGAATGTCCGGGGATGGGCGGCCGCACTTTCCAGAAGGCCGACCACCGGTTTCGGCTGACGCGCCGCCATATAGGCGCGGGCCGCCCAGAACGACGACGCCGATCCGAACCAGTCCGACACGCTTTCGTTATCGGCAGCCGCCTGGAAATGCGCCGCCGCATCGGCGTAATTTTCCGCCC
>JBBDOA010000059.1:0-6180 GCA_040877275.1 Rhodospirillales bacterium
GTGGGCATGCACGGATGTTTGATGGAAACGTGAATTTGGATTGGGTGCCTGAGCCCCTTGATGCCGCGGCGATGATCGCCGATGAAATTGTCCGCCGTGGTTTGTGGGAGCCTGCCTGATGCCGCAACTGGCCGCCAATCTGATGTATCTGTTTACGGAAAAACCGTTGCTGGAACGGTTTGCCGCCGCCCGTGCGCAGGGGTTCAGGCTTGTTGAGTGCCAGTTCCCTTATGACGAGGATGCATCGGTTCTGAAACGGGTCATGGATGAAAACGGTCTGGCGATGGCCCTGATCAACGCACCCTGCGGTGACCGGTCCATCGGTGAGCGAGGGCTGGCCGCGCTGCCGGACCGTGAGGAGGAATTTCGCGACAGTTTCCTGCAGGCGCTGGCCTATGCGCGCGAGATGCACTGCCCACGCATTCATGTGATGGCCGGTATCGTTGCCGATGATCAGCGCGATATCGCCATGTCGACCTATGCTGAAAATCTGCGCGTTGCCGCGAGAACTGCCGAAGCGGCGGGTGTCGGCATTGTCATTGAACCGCTGAACGGTCTGGATGTGCCGGGTTATCTGCTGCAGTACACGACCCAGGCCCGGGCTGTGCTGGCGATGGTCGGCGAAGACAATATCCGGCTCCAGTATGATGCCTACCATGCCCTGATGAACGGCGAGGATCCGATGGAGGGGCTGCGCGCCAATGCCGACGTGATCGCGCATATCCAGATTGCCGGATTTCCGGGACGTGCAGAGCCGATTGCCGAAGATGTTTATGACATGGGTGCCTTCATCGAGCTTTGCGATACCATCGGCTATCAGGGCGCGATCGGGTGTGAATATACCCCGGCAAACGGCACAGAGGCCGGTCTTGGCTGGGCGTCGCGCTACGGGATCGGGACTGTTTAGCCCCCGGTCATCGTGTGACGCTGTTCACCCAACGCCTCAATACCAAAGGTCAGGTTTTGTCCCGGTTTCAGAAATTTCGGCGGCTTTTTGCCTGAGCCGACACCGGGTGGCGTGCCGGTGGCGATGATATCGCCCGGCATCAGCGTCAGGTGCCTGGAAACGAAAGCCACCATATGCCCGACGTCAAAGATCATGGTCTTGGTGTTGCCTTCCTGCATCCGCTGGCCATCGACATCCAGCCACATATGCAGATGATGCACGTCGGCGATATCATCGGGCGTCACCAGCCATGGGCCGAGCGGAGCGAAGCCCCGGTAGCTTTTGCCCTTGGTCCATTGGCCGGTCCCTTCGAGCTGCCATGCCCGCTCGGAAAGATCGTTCATGATGGTGAAGCCGGCGACGTACGACATCGCGTCGGCGCGGTCGATCTCTTCGGCTCGGCGGCCGATGACGATGGTAAGCTCAATCTCCCAGTCAGTTTTTTTTGATCCGGGCGGTATGGCGATGTCATCGAACGGTCCGGTCAGGGCGTAGGGTGATTTCATGAAAATCACCGGTTCGGACGGCAGCGGCATACCCAGTTCGGCGGCATGATCGGTGTAGTTCAGACCAATGCAGACAAGCTGGCGGATATTACCGACCGGTGCGCCGATCCTGATGTCATTGCCAACCAGGGGCAGGGTTTCCGTGTCCAGTTTGGCCAGTCTGGCCAGCCGGTCGGGTTCAAGCGACGTGCCGGCAAAGTCATCGATGTGATCGCTGAGGTCGCGAATGCGGCCATTGACGTCGATCATGCCGGGTTTTTCGGCACCGGGATTGCCGTACCTTACGAATTTCATGGGGATCACACTCCGAAGTTTTTTCAAGCTTATGTCGGCCCTGCACGGACGTCCACGCAACACTGAAAGTTTTATTAAATGTGATGAAAGTCATAGGCATTTCAAGGTATTCGACGTATCCCGAAGTGAATATTCAGGAGATTTAAACGTGAGCATCGCATATCGGGAACTGACGCATCTGGTCGAACGCCTGCACCGCCGGCTTTTGGATGTTGTCCGCGCTGAACTGACACGGGCAGACATGCATGATCTGAACGGCGTGCAGGCGCTGTTACTGGCTAACGTCGGTGAAAGCGAGATCGCCGTCCGCGATCTGGTCGAACGCGGCTATTACCTTGGTTCCAACGTTTCCTACAATCTGCGCAAACTGACGGATCTGGGTTATCTGAAACAAAAGCCGACCAGGCATGACCGACGTTCGGTCACTGTCGTGCCGACGGATAAGGCAAAAAGGGCGATTGCCGCAGTCCGAGCCGGCGAAGCGATACACGCTGAACGGTATCGCGACGCACTGGAAGGCCTGAGCGATACGAAATCCGTCTGCGATGCGTTGAAGCAACTCGAATTCGTCTGGACTGAAAATCTGTCCAAAACCGGCTGAGAAGCGAGCATAAGCGAGCGTCTCGTGCGCGCAGCGGGCGGCACGCCTAGCTGTGACCATGGGTCCTGAATCAAGTTCAGGACGACGATGCGATCTTTATAACAGGCGTCACCCCGGTGCAGACCGGGGCCGGAATGACGGGGGGATAATAAATCTCATCAACCCCGGACTTGATCAAATATCAATGTCTTTGACGAAGCGCGCATGTTCCTGAATGTAGTTGAAGCGCAACTCGGGCTTTTTGCCCATCAGTTGATCGACGAGGCGGGCCGTTTCTTTGGCTTCAATCCGCTCGTCATCGGTATGTGAACCGGGCACCGTCACGCGGATCAGGGTCCGGTTTTCCTTCGCCATGGTGGTTTCCTTGAGTTGCGCCGGCGGCATTTCACCCAGCCCCTTGAAACGGCTGACCTCGATTTTACCGCGTCCCTTGAATTCGGTTTCCATCAATGTTTCGCGATGCACGTCGTCACGGGCATAAAGCGTTTTGCCGCCCTGGCTCAGGCGGTACAGCGGCGGCATCGCCAGATACAGATACCCCTGTTCGATGAGGCCGGGCATTTCCTGATAAAAAAACGTCATCAGCAGCGAAGCAATATGGGCACCATCGACGTCTGCATCGGTCATGATGATAATTTTTTCGTAGCGCAGGTCGTCGGCCATGAAACGATCACCGGTGCCGCAGCCCAGGGCCTCAATCAGATCGTTCAGTTCCTGATTGGCCTTCATTTTATCGGTGGTGGCGCTGGCGACGTTGAGGATCTTGCCGCGTAACGGCAGGATCGCCTGAAACTTCCGATCACGACCCTGTTTGGCGGAACCACCGGCGCTGTCGCCCTCGACGATGAACAATTCGGTGCCGTCCCGGGTTGCGTTGGCGCAGTCGGCGAGCTTACCGGGCAGCCTGAGCCTGCGGGTCGCGGACTGCCGCTTGGTCTGTTTGTCATCGCGTTTCTTGAGCCGGTATTCGGCCCGCTCGATGGCGTGCTCGAGCAATGCCGTGGCCATTTCCGGCGAGGCCGAAAGCCAGTGATCAAAATGATCGCGGACCGAAGTTTCGACCAGCCGCTGGGCGTCGACGGTCGACAGCCGTTCCTTGGTCTGGCCCTGAAACTGCGGATCTCGGATAAACGCCGACACCATGATGTTGGCACCGCCGACCACGTCTTCGGCCTGCAGCTTCGATGCCTGTTTATTTTTGGTCAGTTCACCATAGGCCCTGAGGCCCTTGGTCAACGCGCCCCGAAAGCCAAGCTCGTGGGTGCCGCCGAGCGGTGTCGGCACGGTGTTGCAGTAGGAATTGAAGAACGCATCCTCGTCAACCGGCCAGGCAACGGCCCATTCGATGCGACCGGCGTCGCCCGGAAAACTGGCGCTGCCGGCAAACGGGGTCTGGGTCAGGGTCTTGCGGCCCTTGAGCAGGGAGGACAGGTAATCACCAAGCCCACCCGGGAAGTGCAGCGTCACGCTTTCCGGCGTGTCGTCGTCGGCCTTGAGGATTTTAGGGTCCGCCGACCAGCGGATTTCGACGCCCCGGAAAAGATAGGCTTTCGAGCGCGCCATGCGGAACAGGGTTGATGGTTTGAAGCGGGCACCGGCACCGAAAATCTGGGAATCGGGAAGGAACGATATCGAGGTGCCGCGCCGGTTGGAAACTGTGCCGCCATCGGTCAGACTGGTGACCGGTACGCCACGTTCATAGCGCTGGGTCCACAGTTTCTTGTCCTTGGCGACCTCGACCTCGAGCACTTCGGCCAGCGCATTGACAACCGACAGACCGACACCGTGCAGACCACCGGACGTCGCATAGGCGTCGCCACCGAACTTGCCGCCGGAATGCAGTGTCGTCAGGATGACTTCGAGCGCCGACTTGTCCTTGAATTTCGGGTGCGGATCAACCGGTATGCCGCGACCGTTGTCGCGAATCGTCAGCCGATAATCGGCATCGAGTTCGATTTCGATGCGGCTGGCATGGCCGGCCACAGCCTCGTCCATCGAGTTATCGAGAATTTCCGCAGCCAGATGGTGCAGCGCGCGTTCGTCGGTGCCGCCGATATACATGCCGGGGCGATGGCGCACAGGCTCCAGCCCCTCGAGGACCTGAATGTCATCAGCCGTATAGCTGTCCTTGGTGCGACCATTGGTCGCGGGGGCGCTGATGGGTTTTTTCGGCATGGCTTTGGCAGCTTTCTTGTCCGATGTGGATGGCTTGGCATTACCCGATGGCGTCGGGGCCCGGTCGGCGGCACCACCGTCAAACAGATCGCGCATGTCGTCACTTCGTTCCATAGATCGGCTCCGCCGCAGATAACAGATTTGTCCAGCACCCGGCCCAGCACCCGAAAGGCGACGGCCAAGGCGGCTGGAACCACTTTACGCGGGTGCAATACGCGCTTCAAGGATGATAAGGTATATCATGACTTTAAGGGCACCCATATATTGTATATAAATGATTAACCATTGGCTTTGAAAGCTCTGAACATGTCCGCAACAAACGGTCAACCCGGGAAACCCGAACAACCGCGCGGCGAGCTGGCGCTCCGCACGCTGGCGATGCCCGCCGACACCAATCCATCCGGTGATATCTTCGGCGGCTGGGTCATGGCGCAGATGGATATCGCCGGCGGTATCACGGCCTGGAACCGGGCCGATGGTCGGATTGCGACGGTGGCCGTCGACGGGTTTACATTTCACCGACCGATCTTCGTCGGCGATGTGGTCTGCTGCTATACCGAGGTGGTGAAGACCGGCCGGACATCGATTTCGGTTCTTATCTCGGCCTGGGCGTTGCGTGGCCGCAGACCGGACCAGCGCGTCAAGGTGACGGAAGGGACTTTTACCTTCGTCGCCATTGATGCCGACGGCAAAAAACGCGACGTGCCGCCCTTATAAGCGGCAAGCCTCAAATCAGCACCATCGAGATATACGCCGTGACGAACAGGGTGCCGAGGGCCAGAAACTCGCTCAGGAATCGTCCTGCATTTTGCCATTCATTCATGATTCATTCCTCCGTTTTGAAACGTCCGTGTAGGGCGCCGGTATAAGTTATATAATAAGAACATAAAAAGAACAATAAAAGAACAAAAAGGGATTATCAAGCAAAATCGTTATCACATCTTGATCTTGTCGCCGACCTTGCTCAGGCTTATGTGGAAACTGATACAGGAGCGTGTCCAATGCGGTCACAACACTGGTCCGGATTACTCAGCTGGATCATTCTGTCGTTTCTGATCAGCACGGGGTTGGTCAGCCAGGCTCTGGCCAGTGAGGCCTCGGTCCTTGATGTTGTCGTGGTCGCGAACGAAGACGGCACGTACGGTTTCAATGTCACGATATCGCACAATGACGAAGGCTGGACGCATTATGCCAACAAGTGGGAAGTGCTGACGCCGGAGGGCAAGGTTATCGGCACGCGAACCCTGTTCCATCCGCACGTGAACGAACAACCGTTCATGCGGACCTTGGGCCGGGTCGAAATCCCGATTGGCGTTACAGAAGTCACGATCAGGGCATACGATACCGTCAGCGGCCCGGGATCACGGACCATGACGGTGCAGCTGCCACCCCGGAAGTGATGACGGGCCTTGGAGCCGTCGCCATCCTGATCGGATTTCGGAATCCATAAAAACGTGCCATTGTACGCGGCCGCACTTCATGGCCTCCGGGTCAAAATCCGGAGTGACGAAGTATTGAGCGTCTTCCCGGACGCGGGATTCCTCCGAGCGCAGCGAGGCAAGGAAGACCAGCGATCCGGGACCCATTCCCGGATCACGCCATGCCAACGATGGGTCCCGGATCGTAACCCTCGCCACCGAAACCTGACGGTTCCGGGC
>JBBDOA010000060.1:0-6153 GCA_040877275.1 Rhodospirillales bacterium
CCGCATCGGCCGCGAGCGAGCGCGGCTCGCCCTCTCGATGACGGAAATGACGTGCGGAACCGGTCTTCGGATCGAGCACGTCGAGGCCGTGCTGCTCCGTGCCGACCCAGATGCGGCCCTGCGCATCGATGAGCAACGTGCGCGCCGCATCGCTTGCGAGCGTGTCCGCCTTGAGCGGATCGTGCCTGAAAGCGAGAAGCCGCGCAAAATCGAGATCGCCAACACCGGAACGGCCAGGGCGATTGAACAGAAAGCTGCCTGAACCCTGCCGTTATAGCTGAACACAGGACGCGTCCGCTCTGCGGGCGCGTCCTTTTTTTCAGGCATGCGTCTCGATCAGGGTCCGGATCGGATCCGGTATCGACACCGCTTTGTGGGTGTCACGGTCAATGAAGACGTGAACAAAATGCCCGCTCGATGCCGGCACGTCATCGCCCTGCCCGAACAGGGCAATCTCGTAAGTCACACTGGTCGAGCCGAGACGCCCGGCGCGAAGTCCTGCCGTTATGGTATCAGGGAATGACAGCGGGCGATGGAATCGGCACAGGGATTCGACCACCAGCGGATAACACGGGTCCTGTTTCCAGTCGATCTTGAGCGGCCCCATGGTGAAACGCACAACGATGGTCTCGATCATCCGGTTATAGACGACATTATTGAGATGGCCGAGCATGTCGTTATCACCCCAGCGGGTCGGAATATCGGTCTGAAAGGGAAAGTCCGTTATACGCCAGTCAAGATACCCGCTCATGCGCTTGCCGCCACGGTGATCGCTGAAAGCGCATCTCGCACAGGTTTCGGAATTGGCACCGGCTGGTTGCTTTCCCGCTCAACGAACACATGCACAAAATAGCCGGCAGCGGATGCATCGGGCTCGCCATTGCGGAAGATACCCACCTCATAGCGAACCGATGAATTACCAAGATGCCCGACCCGAAGGCCGCAATCAATCAGATCAGGATAGGCGACAGAGCGGCTGTAGTTGCAATGACTTTCGACAACAACGCCGATTTTATCAGCCTTGTGGATATCGAGACCGCCCTTCTCGATGAGAAAGTAATTCACCACCGTATCGAAGTAGGAGTAGTACGTGACATTGTTGACGTGACCATAGAGGTCATTGTCCATCCAGCGCGACTGCAGGCTGAGAAAATAACGATAATCGTCTCGCGTTTCCGGTTTCTGTAATGCCATTAGTTCCTCGTCTTGATCTGTCGCACATAATAAGTTTGGGGGCCACCGGTATCCGGTAGCCCCCACGTTTTTTGCCTCAACCCTGTAAAACTCGCCAGCAATTTTTTATTGTGTCAGAATTAAAGCGGTCCGTTTGCTCCACGTCAAGTGGGTCTTTTACTTGAATAATTCTCATGGATATCCACGAAAAGACCGCCCCCGGAGGGGCGGCAAGTTTTACAGGGAGGCGTCAAAGTGTGAGCCGAATGATACGGCGTCACCCTTCAAGCGTATCTTGCAGGCGTTAATTTTGATTTAATATATAACAGCTAGGGAATAGCGATTCCCGGCGCACCGGAACCGAAAGGGGTCGAATGTTACCTGTTTGGCTTGCATGGACGATTCTTCTGGTCGGTTTTATCCTGCCTCTGGCGCACATTGCGTTGAGCCCTTCAGCCGGTCCCTGGCGGATGCCGCCTGGCTCGCGCTGCCCGTTCAGCCCCCGCATCGGCTGGCTCGTGATCGTAATGTTTCTGGGCCCGCTCGGCTGGATCCTGTTCATGCGTCGGCGGCGGCACTGAATAGCCGTCCTGATCAGGCCGGCTCCGTGAAAGGCTATTTTTTGAAGAACGCCTCGGCACCCTGACGCGCGGCCTGCTTTTGGGTAATGGCACCCTGCGCCCGCTCGATTTCCGCCTGCAATTCCTCTATGTATGCGTGCAGGGCCTCGATCGACATGATCTCAAGGTCTTTTTTCGGTTTGGCCTGCTTTTCAGGCTCAAGATCGTCAATATCCATGTGCCCCTCCCAAACGGTGTCGGGAGATGTTAAAAGAGACCCTGCCCTTAAAACAAGGTTTGCCTGATCGGCTGACCCCAGAAAACAGTCAGAGAAACAGCATCATGACGCTTCCATCCGAAATGAATTGCATCGAAATCACCGAACCCGGCGGACCCGAGGTCCTGAAAGCAACCATGCGCCCGGTGCCCCGGCCCGCCGCCGGCGAGGTGCTGATCCGCATTCAGGCCGCCGGCGTCAACCGGCCCGACTGCATCCAGCGTCAGGGCCATTACGCACCGCCACCCGGCGTGACCGATATTCCGGGTCTGGAAGTGGCGGGGACAGTCGTCGCGCTGGGTACTGACGCCTCTGGATACGCCATCGGCGACAGCGTCTGTGCTCTGGTCGCCGGGGGTGGCTACGGCGAATATGTGACAGCCCCGGTGCCGCAAGTCCTGCCGATACCGCAAGGTCTCTCGATCATGGAAGCCGCCGCCCTGCCGGAAACCTGCATGACGGTCTGGAGCAATGTCTTTGAACGCGCGCACCTTTCTGCGGACGAAACCCTGCTCATTCACGGCGGCTCAAGCGGCATCGGCACGACAGCGATCCAGATTGCATCGGCGCTGGGGTCCAGGGTTCTGGTTACGGCCGGCAGTGACGAAAAATGTCAGGCCTGCCTTGATCTCGGTGCCGAACGCGCCGTCAATTACCACAACGAGGATTTTGTCGCAGCCGCCAAGGCATTCGGCGGCGGAAAAGGCGTCGATGTGATCCTCGACATGGTTGGTGGTGACTATATCGAAAAAAACATCAAGGCGGCGGCACCGGACGCCCGTATCGTCAACATCGCCTTCCTGCGAGGCCCGAAGGCAGAGGTCAACTTCATGCCCTTGATGCTCAAACGACTGACCCTGACGGGCTCAACCCTGCGTTCACAATCAATTGAACGGAAAGGGGAAATCGCCAGACAATTGAAGAAAACCGTGTGGCCGCTGATCGAGGCCGGGCGCGTCAGGCCGGTGATATACAAGGAATTCCCGCTCTCGGAAGCCCGGGCCGCACACGAATTGATGGAATCCAGCGCACATATCGGAAAAATCATGCTTAAGGTCGAATGATTTTGCGGCCTTCAATACGCGATGAAGCTTTGACCCGGACCCGAAGCAGGCGTTATAAAGGCGCCGTATTTTACCGGAGTGCCATCCGGTCAATCCCTGAAGTTTGAGAGGTATGAGTTATGGCGCATCCATTGATGCCTAAGGGCACCGCCGTTTGGCTGGTCGATAACACGGCCCTGACGTTTAATCAGATCGCGCAGTTTTGCGGTCTTCACGAGCTGGAAGTGCAAGCCATCGCTGACGGCGATGTGGCTATCGGCATGCAGGGTCTCGACCCGGTAAAGGCCGGTGCGCTGACCGCTCAGGAAGTCGAACGCTGCGAGGGTGATCCCAATGCCGTGCTGCAGATGGTCAAGCCGAACATTCCGCAGCCGAAGGTTCGCCAGAAAGGGGCCCGCTACACGCCCGTCTCGAAGCGCGGCGACCGCCCGAATGCGATTTCCTGGCTGGTCAAGAACTACCCGGAACTGTCCGATGCACAGATATCAAAACTGATCGGCACAACCAAGCCGACGATTGCATCCGTTCGTGACCGTTCGCACTGGAACTCGCCGAACATCAAGGCGGAAAATCCGGTCGGCCTCGGCCTTTGCGCTGCCACCGATCTGGAAAAGTCCGTCGCCGTTGCCCGTGCCCGCTCCCGAACGGTGCATGCGCCGAAAGCGGCCGACCCGGCACCGGCAGCAGGGGCTGCCCCGGTATCGGCCCCCCCCGCCATGGGCAATACCGGCGAGAGCTGAGGCCTTACACATTCAGGACTGCGCCAAACAAAACGGCCGACATATCGTCGGCCGTTTTCTTGTATGCTCACTTTTAAGCGTCAGTGTTTTTTCATGTACTCAATGACCGCTTTACGCTCGTCCTCGTCCTTCAGCTTGAAGCCCATCGCTGAACGCTGGCTCGACTTGGCTTTTGTGTAAGCCGTCGGATCTTCCAGATAGGCCATCAGTTCGGCATCGGTCCAGGTCCAGTCCGCATCCTTGAGCCCCTTATAGCGCTTGTAGCCTTCTGCCGTACCGGCTTTGCGCCCGACAACACCGGCCAGTGACGGGCCGACCTTGTGCTTGCCGACTTCAAGGCCGTGACAGGCCGCGCATTTCTTGAAGACCTTTTCGCCATCGGCAGCCATCGTCTGCGCCGGCAACAGACCGACGATGAGGGCTGCTGCGGCCAGGTACCCAGGGAGTAATTTCGTGATTTTCATCGTTCTTGCCTTTCTATCATTCAGGGGAATTGGGTCCCCGCCGCAGCCTGCACCCGCGAAGGCGGGTGCGAGGATGACGGGGTGTTAAAACAATGCCGCCCACAACCGGCGTTTAAACCTGACCCTGCATCAGTTTTTTCGTGCAGATCTCTGTGATCGCTGCCGTCAGTACCGTCATGGCGATCCTGATTTCATCAACACCGGGCAGCGTCGG
The DNA here is from genome assembly GCA_040877275.1 of Rhodospirillales bacterium. Classification (GTDB taxonomy): domain Bacteria; phylum Pseudomonadota; class Alphaproteobacteria; order Rhodospirillales; family Casp-alpha2; genus UBA4479. The sequence continues at coordinate 4,493 of JBBDOA010000060.1, forward strand.
TGCAATGCGGATATTGCGGTCATACGGATCCTTGCCATAAGGATATGTCGATCCCGCCGGCGTCATTTTTACGCCCGCTTCGGCACATCGTGCGATCACCGCAGACGCACAGCCGTCCAGCACATCAACGCTGACGAAGTACCCCCCCTCCGGCCTGGTCCATGTGGCAAGACCGGTGCCGCCGAGGTTTTTTTCAAGCGCATCGTTTACCGCAGCAAATTTCGGCGCAACGATTTCCGCATGCTTCTTCATGTGTGCCAGAATGCCGTCCATATCCTTGAAGAAACGGACATGACGGAGCTGGTTGATCTTGTCCGGGCCGATCATCGCGTAATTGATCTTTTCCAGGTGATCTTTGACGTTGGCCTGGCTCGACGCCAGCATTGCCACACCGGCACCGGCAAGCGTCAACTTCGAGGTTGAGCCGAAAATAATCGCCCGGTCTGGATTCCCGGCCGTGTCGCACGCCTTGAGGATATCGCTGAGCGACGCCGGCCCTTCACCCAGATGATGCACCGCATAGGCATTATCCCAGAGAATCAGGAAATCTGCCGCAGCCGCCGGCATCGACGCCAGCGCCTCAACCGTTTCCTCCGTATAGGTCTCACCCGACGGGTTGGAATATTTCGGCACGCACCAGATACCCTTGACCGAAGGATCATCCTTCACCAACGCCTGAACGGCATCCATGTCTGGGCCGGATGGCGTCATCTCGACGGTGATCATTTCAATGCCAAGCCGTTCGCAGATCGCGAAGTGGCGGTCATAGCCCGGCACCGGACAAATGAATTTCGGCGACTGGTCCCGCCACGGCCCTTCACCGCCCGGCATGCCATAGGACATCGCATTCGACAGCACGTCCCACATCATCGCCAGACTTGAATTGCCGCCAACAACGACCTGCTCCGGGCTGGTGCCGAGGTACGCGCCGAACAGGCGGCGGGCTTCCGGTATCCCGGCAATACCGCCATAGTTCCTGAGATCGGTGCCGTCTTCGCCGGTGGTGTCGCCGGGCTTTACTGCGATCAGCAAATCGTCGCTGAGGCTTAACTGCTCGGGCGACGGCTTGCCCCGGGTCATGTCGAGGCTGAGATTGCGACCGCGCAGTTGCTCCATCCGCGCCCGCGCGTCATCGTGATGCTTGCGAACGTCATCCGTGTTCGCCTTCGTCAAATCCATAGCTTGGTCCTTCTTAAAGTGGTTCTTTCAGTCGGCGACAACGACCGGATAGTTCTGCGGCAGTCGTCCGCCATCGCAATAGATCGTCTCGCCGGTGATATAGCTGGCGTCGTCCGAAGCCAGGAAGACACAGACGGCGGCGACCTCATCAGGTTCCCCGGGCCGTCCCAGCGGTGTGCGTGATAACACGCGCTTTCTGGCTGCATCGTCAGACATCATGAGCTTGCCCATGTCGGTGGCGATGGTGCCGGGGCCGACGGCATTGACACGGATACCGTGCGGTGCCAGCGACAGTGCCATCGATTTAGTCAGTTGCAGCACACCACCTTTGCAGACCGTGTAGGGTGTCGCCGTCGGAATCGCGACCACGGCATTGATTGATGACATGTTGATGATCGTGCCCGAACCCTGCTTGACCATCTGCGCCGCTGCCGACTGCCCGGCATAGAAAAAGCCGGTCAGGTTGACGGCGATGGTCTTGT
>JBBDOA010000061.1:0-4582 GCA_040877275.1 Rhodospirillales bacterium
CCCAAATGCGACGAACTTCGGATTCGGGACACTAGGGCGCAAAACCCTTTCCCCAGGCGGCTTTAGGCGCTATCAGAAGCGCATGACCCAACAACGCACCGTCAGCATCGGCCCTGTGCACCTGTCGAACGAAAAGCCGCTCGGCATCATCGCCGGGCCGTGCCAGTTGGAAACGCGTGAACACGCACTGGAAATATCCGGTATTCTCAAGGAACTGGGTGAAAAACTCGGGATCGGCATCATCTACAAGACGTCCTATGACAAGGCCAACCGCACCAGCCTCAAGGGCCAGCGCGGTATCGGTTTGGAAGAGGCATTACCCATATTCAGGGAAATCCGCGCAACGACCGGGTTGCCGATACTGACCGATGTGCATGAACCGGCACACTGCGCCACCGTCGCCGAAGCCGTCGACATCCTGCAAATTCCTGCATTTTTATGCAGGCAGACCGACCTTTTGCTGGCAGCAGGGTCCACAAACAAGGCAATTAACGTCAAAAAGGGGCAATTTCTGGCTCCCTGGGACATGAAGAATGTGGTCGACAAAATCCGCTCGACCGGCAACGAACAGGTGACCGTCACCGAGCGCGGCGCCAGCTTCGGCTACAACACGCTCGTCACCGATTTTCGCGGCATACCGATCATGAAGAACGACACCGGCTGCCCGGTGGTGTTCGACGCCACCCATTCGGTGCAGCAGCCGGGCGGGCAGGGATCCTCAAGCGGCGGACAGCGCGAATTCGCCCCGGTGCTGGCCCGCGCCGCCGTCTCGCTCGGCATCGCAGCGGTCTTCATGGAAACCCATCAGGATCCGGACAATGCCCCCTCTGACGGACCAAACATGATTCCAATCAGCAGGCTAGAGGGCGTTCTTAAGGATTTGATGGCGTTCGACGCGTTGGCCAAATCCAGCCCGGCACCGGAAACCCTCGCAAATCCCTGAAATCAGGGTTCCACTCAGCCCTTGCCGGCGAACAGCACCTATCCGTAGAAACACCTATTTATTTAAATCATATTTTCGTCTATTGTTTCGGTAATAGCGTTATTGCCGTATTTATTCTCGTTTATCTTGCATACTTGCTTTGTAACAAAGATATCCTGAAACCTTACATTTGATGACCAGTAAGAGAGTTTGGTGAATTAACGACGTGACCGCTTGAAGCCGATAACAACTTGGGGTTGATATATGCTAAAACCCTGCCTGTTGATAGTTGATGACGAGCCCGACATGGCTGACTATGTCAGCGATGTCGCCGGGGAAATGGGCTTTGAATGCGTCATCGCCACAAGTGCCCGGGAAGGCCTCGCGCTTTATACCACTCACAAGCCTGTCGGCATTGTCATGGATGTCGTGATGCCCGATATGGACGGCATCGAGCTTATCCAGGCTCTGTCCGCGCTGGGTTGCGCCCTGCCGGTCATCGTTATGAGCGGCTACCAGAAGCTCTATATCGATCTGATCGAATCCCTCGCCAGCAATCAGAAGATTGTCATCGTCGGCGGTTTGAGCAAACCGTTCCGCGCGTCACAACTTGAGGGATTACTGAGCCAGATACTCGAAACCCTTGAATAGGGGAAAATCCGTTGTCCCAACCCGTCAGCAGGTTGACCTCGGTCCTGATCCAACTCGTCGTGACGTTGGCGCTGGTTGCGCTTGCCGTCGGTGGCGGCACAATCGGCCTGCTTTATGACGCCGGGATCAAGGATCACAGGAAGCAGTTGTTAGCGTTGACGGTCAATGCGGCGGCACTGATCGATTCGACTTACAGGAATGAAGAACTGGAGCGCCGCAACGAAGCTGATTTTTCTTTCAAAAACAATATTACCGAAATAATCCGGATTTCCAGCAATGCGGTTTCAAAATTCCACGATACAGGCCAATCCGGCACCGTGATCATCGGACAGCGGCTCGGAAACGATCTCACTGTCCTCATGCATGAAAATCTGGGGGATTCCCAACCCGACAAGGTATCGGAACCTTCCCGGTCATATGCCATTCCGGCAGATTCGGAGCGCGCTCGATCAATCATTTCAGCACTGCACGGAAACACCGGCACCAATCTGACCGAAGACGAAATGGGGCATAAAGTCATCGAAGCCTATGCGCCGATCAAGTCGCTGGGGCTGGCGCTCATCATGCAGATTCGCGTCAGCGAAATTAATACGCCGTTCATCAAGGCAATTCTGCATTCGCTGCTGCTGGCCGCGCTCTTCGTCGGTCTCGGTGTGTTCTTTATCTACCGGCAAACACTGCCGGTATTCGAACGCGTCGTGACCAGCGAAACACGGTTCATGGGCTTTGTCGAAACGGCAACCGAATGGTTCTGGGAAATGGGCCGGAACCTGCGATTCAAGTCCATGGGAAAGGGTGGACGCTTTGGCCCGAACACAGACAAGGATGTTTATCTCGGCCGGACACGGGCAGAAATCGCGGCGACCGCCGAAGACGTGACGACACAAAAATGGATCGATCATCATAACGACCTGCAGAACAGACGGCCCTTCAAGGATTTTCAGTACGATATGATCATCGAGGGCGAACGACGCACGCTATCCGTTTCAGGCATGCCTGTTTTTGGTGAAAATGGCGAATTCCAAGGTTATCAGGGAACGGGCCGGGACGTCACGGATCTGATCAGAGACAAGCGCCGGATCGAGGAAGCCGAAGAACGGCTTCGCGGCGCATTCGAAAACATCACCATGGCCATCATACTGATCAATGAACGGGGGATCATAGAATCATTCAATCCAATGGCTGAGCAGGTTTTCGGCTACAAAGCCACCGAGACCATTGGCAAAAATGTCTCAATGCTGATGCCCGAACCGGACCGAGGCCAGCATAACAATTACCTGCGCGCATACATATTCGGCGGACCGGCGAAGATTATTGGCATTGGCCGTGAAGTCCACGGACTACGCAAAAATGGCGAACAGTTCCCGATGCATCTGGGCGTTGCCGAAATGATGCTGCGCGGCCAGCGTCACTTTGTCGGCTCAATCATTGATTTGTCCGCGACCAAAGCGATCGAGCATCAATTAAGGCGAGCGCAAAAAATGGATGCCATCGGGCAGCTTACGGGCGGCATTGCCCATGATTTCAACAATCTGCTTGGCATTATCATCGGCAATCTTGATCTTGTTCTCCGCAAACTTGATCCCGAAAATGATCACTTCAAACGCATCAGCAACGCGCTAAAGGGGGCCGAGCGCGGTGCTGCCCTGACCGGACGATTACTGAATTTTTCAAGACAGACCCCGGAATCCAACGAGATTCTCGACGCCAACGCGGTCCTCCGGGATATTCGCAAACTCGTTGAGCACTCCATCACAAGCGCCATTGAATTTAAGCTTATCCTGCTGGATGAGGCTTGCCCGGTTCGCATTAACAAGAGCGATTTTGAAGACGCTTTGATCAATCTTACCGTCAATGCCCGCGATGCCATGCCGGATGGTGGCGTCCTGACCATCGAAACACGGCATACCGGAATTGATGGAAAAACTTCGACGATGATGAGGGATTTGCCTGCCGGTGAATATATTGAAGTATCAATATCCGATAACGGATGCGGCATGACACCCGAGGTCATCAACCGCATATTTGAACCATTCTACACAACCAAAGCGGCCGGCGAGGGCACCGGTCTCGGGATGTCGCTGGTTTACGGGTTTATCCAGCGATCCAAAGGGGCAATCAAGGTGTATTCCGAACCGGGCTTCGGCACCACCTTCAAGATTTATCTGCCACGCACGGCGGATACTGCTGACGGGGAGTCCAGGGGCGTTGCCGGCAAGAAAAATACCGAAAGCGAAATTGTAGTCGGCACCGAAACGATCCTGATCGTTGATGACGAGGCCGACCTTGCCGACATGGCCAGGGCAATTCTGGAGGAATGCGGCTATCGGATACATGTTGCCCATAGTGCTGCCGGCGCTTTGCAAATTCTCGACGACACAGATGATATCGACATGCTGCTTACCGACATCATCATGCCGGGCATGAACGGTTTTGAGCTGGCAGAACTGGCCATCGAGAAAAAACCCACCATCAAGGTGCTGGCCAGCTCGGGCTTTTCCGGCAATACATCAAAGGTGATCAAGCGGAAACGGGATGGTCTTCCGATATTGCGCAAACCCTATAATTATCGGGAGCTTGCCCTGGAAGTGCGGCGGGTGCTGGACAGCCCCCGGCAGGACTGAAAGCTGACGGTTCCGGGCTCGGCTAACGTCCTGTTTAAAGATCACCTCGTCGTCCTGAACTTGATTCAGGACCATCCTTCGAGACGGCCTTGCGGCCTCCTCAGGATGAGGATCAAAAAAATGACCTCATGCTGAGGAGCGAACATCGTGAGCGTCTCGAAGCATGGGAATATGGACCCCAAATCAAGTTGGGGTGACGAGGTAAATGTAAATGCTCGTCATTCCGGCGCACGCCGGAATCCAGAGCGCCGGTCACGCCCTGTCCCTGCGAGATACGACTGTGTATCACTGGACCCCGGTCTGCACCGGGGTGACGGGAAATATGTAAATGCTTGTCATTCCGGCGCACGCCGGAATCCAGAGCGCCGGTCACGCCCTGTCCCTG
>JBBDOA010000061.1:4682-6134 GCA_040877275.1 Rhodospirillales bacterium
GCTTGTCATTCCGGCGCACGCCGGAATCCAGAGCGCCGGTCACGCCCTGTCCCTGTGAGATACGACTGTGTATCACTGGACCCCGGTCTGCACCGGGGTGACGAGGTAAATGTAAATGCTCGTCATTCCGGCGCACGCCGGAATCCAGAGCGCCGGTCACGCCCTGTCCCTGCGAGATACGACTGTGTATCACTGGACCCCGGTCTGCACCGGGGTGACGAGGATGGCAAGTTGCTATTGATCAGGACAACTCATTGTTACCAAATGCAAAATTTCAGATTAGACACACAGCGACATTGATTGTTTGATCCGATGGTTGCGGATTGGTATCAGATAGGGGCTTTCGGCGCTTGCCCGTTCAGGCACCAGCAGAGATTTCCACCACAAGCATAAGGTGCACCGACCATGACAGCGATCATCGACATCACCGCCCGTGAAATTCTGGATTCCCGGGGCAACCCGACCGTCGAGGTCGACGTGCTGCTGGAAACCGGCGTCATGGGCCGCGCCGCTGTGCCGTCGGGTGCTTCGACCGGCAAGCATGAGGCTGTCGAACTCAGGGACGGCGACAAGAAACGCTATGGCGGCAAGGGCGTGCTGAAAGCCGTCGCTGCCGTCAACAATGACATTTTCGAGGCCCTTGTCGGCATCGATGTCGAAGAGCAGGTATTCATCGACAACGTCATGATCGAACTGGACGGCACGCCCAATAAGAAACGTCTCGGTGCCAATGCGCTGCTCGGCGTCTCTCTGGCCTGCGCCAAGGCCGCCGCCGAAGAATCCGGGCTGCCGCTATACCGCTCCATCGGCGGGGTCTATGCGCATGTTCTGCCGGTGCCGATGATGAACATCGTCAACGGCGGCGCACATGCCGATAATCCCATCGACATTCAGGAATTCATGATCATGCCGGTCGGTGCCGATACCTGCACCGACGCGATCCGCATGGGCTCGGAAATCTTCCAGCGCCTGAAAAAAGATCTGTCCGACGCCGGCCATAACACCAATGTCGGTGACGAGGGCGGCTTCGCACCGTCATTGAAGTCGACGACGGAAGCGCTCGATTTCATCATGAAAGCGATCAAGGGCGCGAAGTACAAGGTCGGCGAAGACGTCGTGCTGGCCATCGATGCGGCTTCTACCGAGTTCTACAAAAAGGGCAAATACGTGCTCGAAGGCGAGGGTAAGTCGCTCGATGCTGCCGGTATGGTCAAATACTGGGCTGATCTCGTCAGCAAATACCCGATTGCCTCGCTCGAAGACCCGATGGCCGAGGATGACTGGGACGGCTGGAAACTGCTGACTGATGAACTCGGCGACTCTGTGCAACTGGTCGGCGACGATCTGTTCGTGACCAACCCGCTCCGTCTTGCCGACGGTATCGAAATGGGCGTCGCCAATTCGATCCTGATCAAGGTCAACCAGATCGGCACCCTGACGGAAACCCTGGAA
>JBBDOA010000062.1:0-6089 GCA_040877275.1 Rhodospirillales bacterium
GGATTCGGGACACTAGGGCAGGACGATATTATCACCGGCTTTGATGCCGAGACGCTTTGACAGGCCGGCATTGATTTCCAGCACATAACGAACGTCACCTTCAGAACTTAAAACCGCGGTCGATTGCGGTACCGTGTCGGAGATGATGTTGGCTATGACCCCGTCTTCGCGAATGAAAAGCATATCCAGCGGAATGTGTGTGTTTTTCATCCACATGCGGGCGATCATCGCGCCGCCGAAATCGAACAGCATGCCATGTTGCACATCAAGGGTTCGACGATGCATCAAACCCATCGCGCGTTCCTGTGGAGAGCGCATGATCTCGACCATGAAATCATGCCTTGATGCGCCGCTTTCAATGCTCAGCAGCCGGGTATCCCCGGCAAATGAAACGGCACCGTGTAACGAGAAGAATAGAAAAGCCGCTATCAGAAGGTGCAATCCCTTGTCGAAATGGAAATTTGGCAAAAATCTGCTGGTCACAGTGTTTCTGGCCCCTTAAATTGAAACACAAGGAAAGCGCTAAACCCGCATGGGAACAAGACAATTCGGCAAAAGCCGGACGCGCAACAGGGTAGGCGGTAAAGGGGAGCATACGTGTCTCAAGCCATAGCACTGGCGCTCGCATTGACAGGATTTTGGCTCCTGCTGTCCGGATACTGGATACCGCTGATCCTGGCATTGGGTGCCGGTTCGATCATACTGTGTGTCCTGATCGCACGGCGTATGGATGTCTGCGATCACGAAGGGCACCCGGTGCACCTGACGCTGCCGGGCCTGAAATATTTCCCCTGGCTGATCAAGGAAATTGTCATATCCAATCTTGGTGTCGCCAGGGCTATTCTGCTTGCACCGGATACCGTGCACCCTCAGGTGCTGCGAGTTAAGGCCAGTCAGTCTGATGCGCTGGGCCAGACGGTGTATGCCAACTCGATAACCCTGACGCCGGGCACCGTTTCGCTGTCCGTTGATAATAGTTACATCACCGTGCATGCCTTCATGGATGAAACCGCGGATGGGCTCAGAACCGGCGATATGGACTCCAGGGTCTGTGCCTTGATGGGCGATCCCATGCCAAAAGCCGAAGGGGCGTCAACTTGATGTTTGCCGCCGCATCCGCTGGGGTTGTCGTGACCATGCTTCTGGCCTTGATCCGGGCAGTGATCGGTCCGAACGTTTATAACCGCATTCTTGCCGTCAATACCTTCGGTACACTCTCGGTGATGTTGATCGCCATATACGGATTTGTGGACGGCCGTCCGGAATTCCTTGATCTGGCCATAGTCTACGCGCTGATCAATTTTATCGGCACGATTGCCGTCACCAAGTATGTCACCTATTCGGACATGGGACATGGTGATGACGGTGATCCGGCGGGAGACATCTGATGGCTGTTTTCCTCGATGTCCTGAGTTGGGTTTTTATCATCGCCGGCGTGATTTTCTGCCTGATCGGTGGATATGGGCTGCTCAAGCTCAAGGATTTTTATGCCCGCCTGCACGCGGCATCGCTGATCGACACACTTGGCGTCGGTCTGGTGTTCGTCGGCCTGATGTTCCAGTCGGGTCTGACTCTGGTCACCGCCAAGCTGGTGCTGATATTGATCTTCATCTTTTTCACCAGCCCGACATCGACACATGCCCTGGCCCGGGCCGCCATCAACCATGGTGTGCTGCCTGCGGTCGATACCGAAGAAGAGCGGCAGATGGTGCGTGACACCAAGACCAAGGCAGGGACGTCTCCCCAGTGAATATCGAAATTATCACCTCCGACCTGCTTAACGTCGCCATGCTTGTATTCATGGGGATCACCGGCATCGCCATCGCCAGGATCAGGAGCCTGTTTGCCGTTGTCATGCTGAGCGGTATCTATTCGCTGCTGGGGGCAACCCTGTATGTCATTCTCGATGCCGTCGATGTTGCCTTTACCGAAGCGGCGGTCGGTGCCGGCGCTTCCACTATTCTGATGATCGGCACCCTCGCCCTGACGTCGGAACGTGAAAAAGCCACCCCGAACACCCAGTCGTTCAAGGCCTTGGCCGTTTGTTCCCTGCTGGGATTGGCGCTGATCTATGCCAGTCTGGACATGCCGTTGTTCGGCGACCCGGATGCGCCGGTGCATCAACATGTAGCACCGCGGTACCTGAACGATTCCGGCGATGAAATCGGATTGCCGAACGTCGTCACGTCGGTCCTGGCTAGTTATCGCAGCTTTGATACCATGGGAGAAATCTTCGTGATCTTCACCGCTGCGGTCGGTGTGCTGACCCTGATCGGTCGCACCAGACGCCGCATAAAAGGCGATGGTGACGGAACTGGCGGAGGGCACGATCAATGACGCAACAGTCCTCTGACATGCAGCAGAAAATCATTCTTCGGGTTGTCTCCAAGCTGCTGATTCCGTTTATCCTTTTGTTCGGATTGTATGTTCAGTGGCATGGTGATTTCGGCCCTGGAGGCGGGTTCCAGGCCGGTGTCATCTTCGCTTCTGCCTATGTCCTCTACGCCCTGATATTCGGACTTGGCACGATGCGCGAAGCCCTGCCTTCCTGGATCACGCGGCTGGTCCTGTCGCTCGGTGTTCTGCTCTATTCAGGGGTCGGCGTCATCTGCTTGATCAACGGTGCCAACTTCCTCGACTATTACAGTCTGTCCGCAACACCGAAGGTCGGTCAGCATATCGGCATTCTGCTGGTTGAAGCCGGCGTCGGCATGACTGTTTTCGGGGGTATCGTGACAATTTTCTGTGCCTTTGCCGGGCGTGCGGCGGCAGACATCAACCTGACGGACGATGATGAGGGGCAGCAATGATCGACTATAGCTTCCCCGGCCTGTTCAATTACTGGATTGTCTTCCTGCTGATGATGATCGGGCTCTACATCGTTATTGCCCATGAAAACCTGATCAAGAAGATCGTTGGACTTAACGTCTTTCAGGTCTCGGTCTTTGTGTTCTACATATCCATGGCCAAGGTCAAGGGCGGTACCGCACCGATTCTCGCCGATAATATTCAGGTTTATTCAAACCCCCTGCCCCATGTCCTGATCCTGACGGCAATCGTCGTCGGTGTTGCGATGACCGCTCTCGGACTGGCGCTGGTGGTTCGCATACAGGAAAGTTTCGGTACCATCGAAGATGATGAAGTCCGCGAAATAGAGGAGCGCCAGGAGTGACGTTCCTCGCCACGCATATAGCCGTCCTTGTCGTCATCCTGCCGCTGATGGCGGCACCGATTTGCGTCATTGTCCGCTGTGGCACATTTGCCTGGGCATGGGCGACGGCCATTGCCGCGGGCACGTTTGTCCTGTCCCTGATCATGCTGCAGCAGGTGATGGACAGCGGCACGATCATTTATAACCTCGGCAACTGGGAAGGACCGTGGGGGATTGTTTACCGCGTCGATGCGCTTGGTGCCTTCGTCGTTCTGATCGTCTCGGCGATTGCCGTCGTTGTCTTCCCTTATGCCAAACAGAGCATCGAGAAGGAAATCCCGAAGGAACGGCATTATCTCGTCTATTGCATGTTCCTGTTGTGTCAAGCCGGCCTGATCGGCATGGCCGTCACGGGTGATGCCTTCAATCTGTTTGTCTTTCTCGAAATATCGTCACTGGCGACGTATGTGCTGATCAGCCTCGGCAAGAACCGCCGGGCGCTGTCGGCTGCGCTCCGCTATCTGATACTGGGGACACTCGGGGCCACCTTTTACGTCATCGGTCTCGGCATGCTCTACATAATGACCGGGTCACTGAATATGACCGATCTGGCCCAGTTGCTGCCGGCGGTGCAGCATACCGGGACCATTCACGTCGCCCTTGCCTTCATCGTCGTCGGTTTTGGTCTGAAGCTGGCGCTGTTCCCACTGCACATCTGGCTGCCGAACGCTTATACCTACGCACCGTCGGCGGCGACGGCGTTCCTTGCGGCGACGGCGACAAAAGTTGCCGTTTATGCCCTGATACGGCTGCTGTTCACTGTCTTCGGTGATGTTGATCCGCTGGAAACCTACGGAGTCCGCAATGCCGTCATGGTGCTGGCAATCATCGGCATGTTCGCCGGATCGATCATTGCTGTTTATCAGGCCAATGTGAAAAGGCTGCTCGCCTATTCAAGCATTGCCCAGGTCGGCTACATGATCCTCGGCATATCAATCGGCAACGCGCCGGCACTGGCCGGCGGCATCATCCACATGTTCAATCATGCGCTGATGAAAGGCGCATTGTTCATGGCGCTGGGTTGCGTCTATTACGTCATCGGGTCGGTCAAACTTGAAAACATGGCCGGTCTGGGCAAGCGGATGCCGTTCACCGCTGCGGCTATTCTTGCCGGCGGATTTTCGCTCATCGGTGTGCCGTTGACGGTCGGTTTTGTCTCCAAGTTCTTTCTAGTGCAGGGCGCACTCGCGGCCGGCATGTGGCCGATTGCCATACTGATCATGCTGTCCAGCCTGATTGCCGTGATTTATGTCTGGCGGGTGGTCGAGGTGATGTATTTCCGCAATCCGGCCATTGGTTCCGAGCAAAACCGCGAAGCCCCGCTCAGCCTGCTGGTGCCGACCTACATCCTGCTGGGTGCGGCTTTCTGGTTCGGCATCGATGCCAGCTATACCGGTGACGTCGCCATGAGCGCGGCTGAGACCTTGCTCGGGGGATCGAAATGACCGCCGAGACACTCATTCTTCTGGCATTGGCGATCCCGTTTGCCGGGGCCTTTCTACTTTTGTTCTCGGGGCCGGCGTCGGCAAATGTGCGCGATGGCTTGACCGTCATTACGGCGATTTTACTGTTCTGCGTGGTCTGGAATCTGGTCGGCATCGTTGATTCCGGTGCGCGTCCGACCTTGACGCTGGTGCAAATGCTGCCGGGACTGTCGATCAGCTTTACGCTGGAACCGCTCGGCATGGTCTTCGCCGGGATTGCCAGTTTCCTCTGGATACTGACGTCGTTCTATGCCTTCGGCTACATGCGTGCACATCACGAGAAAAACCAGACGCGGTTTTTCTTCTGTTTCGCCATCGCCATCATGGCCTCGATCGGGATCGCCTTTTCCGGCAATATGCTGACCCTGTTCGTGTTCTATGAAGTCCTGACGATATCGACATTTCCGCTGGTTGCGCATTCCGGCACGGATGAGGCACGCCGCGCCGGGAGGGTCTATCTCGGCATTTTGATATCAACATCAATTCTGTTCCTGCTGACGGCAATCATCTGGACCTATGTCGAGGTCGGCACGCTTGATTTCAAACAGGGCGGCATCCTTGCCGGCAACGCCCCGGAAGGCATCATCGCGGTCCTGTTCGGGTTGTATATCTATGGTATCGGCAAGGCGGCGCTGATGCCGTTTCACCGCTGGCTGCCGGCCGCCATGGTCGCACCGACACCGGTCAGCGCCTTGCTGCACGCGGTTGCCGTGGTCAAGGCCGGTGTGTTTTCTGTGGTCAAGGTCAGCGTCTTCATCTTCGGGCTTGATACGCTGCGTGATACCGGTGCCTCGACGTGGCTGGCCTACATAGCCGCGATGACGATCCTGCTGTCGTCGCTGGTCGCCATGCGCAAGGACAACCTCAAGGCCAGATTGGCCTATTCGACGATCTCGCAACTCAGCTATGTGGTGCTGGGTGCCATGCTGGCGACCAATATCGGGGCGATGGGCTCGACACTGCACATCGTCATGCACGCATTCGGCAAGATTACCCTGTTCTTCTGTGCCGGTGCGATCATCGTGTTTGCCCACAAGACCGAGATATCCGAGATGCACGGTCTTGGCCGCAAGATGCCGGTCACATTCTTCTGTTTCTTTATCGCCTCGCTGTCGATCATCGGCCTGCCGCCGCTGGGCGGTATGTGGTCGAAGTGGTATCTGGCACTGGCCGCCGCCGAGACCGATCAGGCGATCTTCATTGTCGTGCTGATGATCTCGTCGCTGCTTAATATCGCCTATCTGATGCCGGTCGTGCTGTATGGATATTTCGGCAAGGAAAGCCCCGACAGTCATCATGCGCATGGTCATGACGATGACGCACACCATGCACCACCGGCTCATCCACTGCTCAGGCACCTGACGTTTGGCCGTCCCGGTGTCGCCGAAGCATCG
>JBBDOA010000063.1:0-5961 GCA_040877275.1 Rhodospirillales bacterium
GAAGGCGTTGAGCGGGGTTTCGATATAGGTCGGCGCGACGGCATTGACACGCACATCAAGCTCGGCAAATTCATTCGCCATCTCGCGGGTCAGACCGGACAGAGCCGTTTTCGAGATCGAATACGCCGATCCCGCAAATGGATGAATGTAATGACCGGCAATCGAGGTGATGTTGACAATCGCCCCCTTGCCCTTGTGCAGTTCACTGGCAAAGCCCCGTGATAACTTGAGCGGGGCAAAGAAATTCAGCTCAAACACGTCCCGCCACGCATCCAGATCGCCGTTGAGGATACCGAGACGCTCTTTATATGGGGTTTTCGGTGACATCCCGGCATTGTTGACCAGCGCATGCAACGGCGCACCATCCAGGGCTTTTTTGGATTCTTCGATGAAATTCTGAATGCTGGCATCATCGCCGAGATCGGTCGGGATATGGCAGGTCCACTTCGGCTCCCTCTTGCAGGCTTCCGGGGCCTCCTCGCGCGAACACGTGATGATGTTCCAGCCACGGTCCAGGAACAGCCGCGCCGTATAATGGCCGATGCCGCGGCTGGCACCGGTTATGATGACGGTCTTGCGATCCGTCGGCAGTTCTGCAGTTTCGTTCATGCCGAGACGGTACTTGAAAGCAAACCCGCTGGCCAGCGTCTGAACGTAAAGAGTGTCTGAACGTAAAGATTCTGTCGTGTAATCAGGCAATTCAGCGATGACGACTTCGCTAATGCGGCGATGACACCGAGGCCAAAATCACTATGATGAATTCATGTGCTCGAACTTCGAACTGAATGCGAAACCGGGAGACCTGGCCGCGGCCTTCGGCCTCGATGAGGACCCGCCTTTACCGAACAAAAGCGATTTGCGCCCGACCGATCTGTCGCTGATCATCGTCAAGGAAAAGATCGCATTGCTGCAGCCCTGGGGGCTCAGCGTTGAGTGGTCAAAACAACCGATGATCAATGCCAGAAGCGAGACCCTCAGCGAGAAACCGACGTTCAGGGGCCTGCTTGAAAACCGTTGCGTGGTAGCGGCCAGCGCCTATTTCGAATGGCGCAAAACTGAAGACGGCAGGAAACTCAAAAATACCATCCATGCGCGGGACACGCCGGTCATGGCAATGGCCGGGCTGACCGACGGGGAACGCTTTACCATCGTCACCTGCCCGCCCGCAGCGGAGATCGCGCACATCCACAACAGGATGCCGGTCATCCTGCCGCCGGGTGCTGTTGATGTCTGGCTTTCCAGCGCACCATTCAGGTCTGCCGCCGAAACTCTGGTGCCCTATGGCGGCGTCCTGGCATTTGAAGAAGAAATTCCGCCCAAGCCGCTGCAGAGCGATCTGTTCGGATAATCGACAGCCGGTTGTCACATTGAACATGGTTGGGGGACATGGTCACATGCTTCGAGACGCTCGCGATGCTCGCTCCTCAGCATGAGGTCTCGTTTTATCCCTCATCCTGAGGAGCGCGTAGCGCGTCTCGAAGGATGGATTCTGAATTGAATACAGGACGACGACGGCGATCTTATCGCAAAGCCTAGCCGCACTGGCCACGGTGACGCAGGTACTGGTCGGCCAGAACGCAGGCCATCATCGCTTCGCCGATCGGCACGGCGCGGATACCGACGCAGGGATCGTGACGGCCCTTGGTGGAAATCTCGGTTTCGTTGCCGTTTTTATCAATGGTCGCACGCGGCGTCAGGATCGAGCTGGTCGGCTTGACGGAAAAGCGGACAACGACATCCTGTCCGGTCGAAATGCCGCCAAGCACACCGCCGTTATGGTTCGATGTAAACACCGGCTTGCCGTTATCGAAGCGCATTTCGTCGGCGTTTTCTTCACCGGTCAGGCGTGCAACATCCATACCGGCACCAATTTCTACGCCTTTGACGGCATTGATGCTCATCATCGCTGAAGCCAGCTCGGAATCCAGCTTGCCATAGACCGGCGCGCCCCAGCCTGCCGGCACCCCGGAAGCGATGACCTCGATCACCGCACCGACGGAAGAGCCGTTCTTGCGAATGCCATCCAGATAATCAGCAAACAGTTCTGCCGTAGCCATATCGGGGGTGAAAAACGGGTTCTGGTCGACCGCGTCCCAATCGCGCACATCTGCCGGGACAGCCTTGTCGCCCATGCGGATCAGGCCGGCCTTGATGACGATGCCGGGGCCGAGAATTTTCCGGGCAATCGCACCGGCGGCAACCCGCATCGCCGTTTCCCGGGCCGATGAACGCCCGCCGCCGCGATAATCACGAAATCCGTATTTGGCATCATAGGTATAATCGGCGTGACCCGGACGGAACTTGTCCTTGATCTCGCCATAATCTTTGGAACGCTGATCGGTATTTTCGATCAAAAGGCCAATCGGCGTGCCGGTCGTCTTTCCCTCAAACGTTCCGGACAGGATTTTGACCTCGTCCATTTCCTGACGCTGGGTCGTATACTTTGACTGACCGGGGCGGCGCTTGTCGAGATAGGGCTGGATGTCGGCTTCGACCAGCTCCAAACCCGGTGGGCAGCCGTCAACAACGCAGCCCAGCGCCGGCCCGTGGCTTTCACCGAAAGTCGTTACCCGGAACAGATGGCCGAAGGTGTTATGTGACATGACCCCGACCTGTTGTCAGACGACAGATATATCGGGCGCATCGACGGCTTTCATGCCGACAATGTTGTAGCCGCAGTCGACGTGGTGCGTTTCCCCGGTGACGCCGCTTGAAAGCGACGACAGCAGATACACGCCGGCTCCGCCGATATCATCCATGTTGACGTTACGCCGCAGCGGCGAATTGTACTCGTTCCATTTCAGGATATAGCGAAAGTCGCCGATGCCGCTGGCGGCCAGTGTCTTCATCGGACCGGCAGACAGTGAATTGACGCGAATGCCGGACTTGCCGAGGTCTTCGGCAAGATAGCGCACGCTGGCTTCCAAAGCCGCCTTGGCGACGCCCATGACATTATAGTGCGGCATCACCCGCTCGGCCCCGTAATAGGTCAACGTCAACAGACTGGCCCCTTCGTTGAGAAGCGGTCGCGCGCGCTGGCAGACAGCGGTAAACGAGTAACAGCTGACATTCATCGTCAGGGTGAAATTCTCGGGTGATGTGTCGATATAGTCGCCTTTGAGCTCATCCTTGTTGGAATAGGCAACCGCATGCACGAGAAAGTCGATTCCGCCCCATTTCTGCTTCAAAACATCAAAAACGGCATCGATACTGGCAAGGTCAGTCACGTCGCAGGGCAGGACAATGCTTGAGCCAACCGAAGCGGCCAGCGGCGCAACGCGCTTTTGCAGAGCCTCTCCCTGAAACGTGAAGGCAAGCTCTGCGCCCTGTTCGTGCGCAGCCTTGGCGATACCCCACGCGATCGAGCGATCATTTGCGACGCCCATTACCAAGCCGCGCTTGCCTTGCATCAATGGCGAACTTTGCCCCATTATTTTTTCCTCGTCGTTATCTTTATCATTTCCCCGAAGCGGGGCTTGTCTTCACGGACAATGCTACACGCAAAATTCTGATCAAACCATGTCGGCGCACAATATGTTTCGCCGAAGAGGACTTGCCATATAATAGGATGACGGTAGCGTCAATTAATAGGATGACGGTAGCCTGAATAGTATGGAGCATGCTGATGTCGAAAAATACCCAGGAAGCGGCACGCCCTGAAGACGACATTGACAGTGATAGCACCAATATCCTGCCGGATACCGACGAAAAGGAAAACGAAGCCGGTATTGAGGTGATATTACGCGAAATCGGGGCCTTTGTACGGTTTGTCGGCCACCGGTTCGGCGAGGACCGTTGCTTCAAGATGGCGGCCGGGCTCAGTTATACGTCCTTGCTGGCTATAGTGCCGCTAACGGCCATTGCCTTTTCCATGTTGGCAGCCTTTCCCGTATTTTCAGGCGTGAGGGAAGCCTTTCAGGATGCGATGTTTTCGAATCTTTTGCCGCACTCTGCTGACGTCACGCAGGAATATTTCACAAAATTCGTCAAAAACACGACGACTTTGAGCGCCGTCGGCATCGTGGCGCTGGCCGCGACCGCCGTTTTGCTGCTGGGCACCATCGAAGCCGACATGAATGCAATCTTCCGTGTCGCCAGAAAACGCGCATTGGCACCCCGCCTGCTGGTTTTCTGGGCGTTGCTGACTTTGGGGCCGCTGCTGCTCGGAGCCAGTTTCTCGCTGTCTACCTATTTTTTTGCCGCAACAAAATTGATCGGCATTGATACCGGCGGCGGATTTGCGGCCTTTTTCGGTACTTTCCTGCCGACGATCATGATCATTATCCTGCTGACGGTGTTTTACATCATCATTCCGAACAGACCCGTCGGTATCACGGCCGGCCTCTCAGGCGGTATCATTGCGGGTGTCGGCTTTACCATCCTGCGCAAAATTTTCGGCTGGTACATTGTCTCGTTCCCGACCTATCAGAATATCTACGGTGCCATGTCCGTCGTTCCCATATTCCTGGTCTGGATGTATCTGTCGTGGTTGCTGGTCCTGCTCGGCGCACTGTTGACCGCAAGTGTCAGCGAGTGGCAATCCGCAGGCGGCAAGCCGCTATCGTCAAACGTCGGCACAAGCATGCGGCTGATCATTGCCGTGCAGATTCTGGCCGTATTGTTCGAAGCCAGCCGCGATGGTTCTGGTGCCGTACACCGCAGCCGGATTTTAAGATCCACCGGTGGCGGCGGCGAGGCCGTGGACAGGATACTCAACCAGCTTCGCGCTGCACAATATACCGACCGCACGGCGGCCAACCGATGGATTCTGGCCCGTAACCCGGAGACGGTCACGCTGTTCGATCTGCATCAGGTACTCGGTCTGGGGTTCTCAGGGTATGACTTCCTGCGCAGTGATGAGCCGTGGCGGCGACGACTGGTAGAGCGCGTCGATGCGTTGAGAGAATCAAATCACCGCGTGCTGAACGTCACTTTGAAGGAATTGATTGAAGCGGAAACCGACATGCCCGCGGCCCGCGAAATCGCCCGCTGATAACGGCACGTTTCCCGAACTGATTATTCACGCTCTTCGGCGCGTTTGCGGATGAAATCCGTGAGTGCCGGGTCGGGGTCTTTCGGCAAGTTAAGCACAAGCGTCACGTAATGATCGCCGCGCTGACCGCTGTTTCGACCACCATCGGCAAGCCCGCGCCCTTTCAGTCGCAACCGGGTCCCTGTATTGGCATTGGCCGGCACGTTGACATTGACCATGCCGTCAATGGTTTCGACCTGAATTTTGCCGCCAAGAACAGCCGTTTCAAGACTGACCGGCGCATCCGTGTAAACATCCCGGCCCTTGCACTGAAAGATGGCGTGCGGTGCGATCTCGATCTCGACCAGGGCGTCGCCATCGCGCCCGTTGCCGAAGCCGCGCATCCCCTGCCCCTTAAGACGCAGGACCTGACCGCTTATCGTGCCCGGCGGCACGGTTACCTTCAAAACTGAATCGTGGGTTGTCTTTAATTCCTGGTTGGTGCCACGCGCGGCATCAAGGAAATCAACCTTCAAGGCATACGTCACATCGACGCCGTCGATATCCGGTCCCGAACGCTGTCTGAAAAAGCCTTCAAAGCCTTTTTTCTTTGGCCTTGCCTCGGGCGCTGCCTTTTCACGGCGCTTGTTACCATCGGGCGTCAGTTCGCCCCGATCGTATTGCGAACGCCTGACGGGGTCGGACAAAATCTGATAGGCCGCCGACAGTTCCTTGAACGCATCTTCGGCCCAGGGATTACCGGGATCGAGGTCGGGGTGCATCTCGCGTGCCTTGCGGCGATAGGATTTCTTGATCTCCTCCGGGCTGGCATCCGGGGCAATCCCCAGGACCCGGTACAGGTCATTGTTTTTTTGTCTCGCCGCCATGGCCATCCTATGCCGCAATACCGCAGGCAGTTGCTCTGGCAAGGGTCCAGGGGTTTCGGGGCAAGCGGCAAAGTCGCTCGGAAATCAGCATTTTTGCGACCG
>JBBDOA010000064.1:0-31624 GCA_040877275.1 Rhodospirillales bacterium
GTCGTGAAGTCGGCCATGGCAAGCTTGCCTGGCGCGCCATGCACCCGATCATGCCGTCGAAAGAAGAATTCCCGTATACCATTCGGGTTGTTTCCGACGTCACGGAATCCAACGGGTCTTCGTCAATGGCAACGGTTTGCGGCACGTCGCTGTCGCTGATGGATGCCGGCGCACCGCTGCCGCGTCCGGTGGCCGGGATCGCGATGGGTCTGATCAAGGAAGGCGACCGTTACGCCGTGCTTTCCGATATCCTTGGTGATGAAGATCATCTGGGTGACATGGACTTCAAGGTTGCCGGTACCGATAAGGGTATTACATCCCTGCAGATGGACATCAAGATTACCTCGATAACCGAGGAAATCATGAAAATTGCCCTCAGTCAGGCCCGTGATGGCCGGTTGCATATTCTTGATGCAATGGCGAAAGCCATCTCCAACGCACGGGATTCGGTCAGCGGCAATGCACCCCGTGTCACGTCGATGAAAATCAACCCGGACAAGATCCGCGACATCATCGGACCAGGGGGCAAGATCATCCGTGAAATCTGCGAGACCACGGGTGCCAAGATCGATGTTGAAGATGACGGTTCGGTGCGGATTGCCGCCGTTGACCAGGCGGCTGCAGATCGTGCGGCGGCGTGGATCAGGGACCTTGTTGCCGAGCCTGAAGTGGGCGAGATTTACGACGGTAAAGTCGTGAAAGTCGTTGATTTCGGGGCTTTTGTGAACTTCCTCGGACCGCGCGACGGGCTTGTTCACATCTCGGAAATGGCTGAAGGCCGGGTCGAGAAGGTCACGGACGTGGTCAACGAAGGCGATGTCGTGAAAGTCAAACTGGTCGGGATCGATGATCGCGGCAAAGTCAAGCTTTCGATGCGTGTCGTTAATCAGGAAACCGGCGAGGATATTTCCGACCAGGTTGCTGAGCGCAAACAACGGGGCTAATTGGCTCTGACCAAAGCATACGGGGCGGTGGCCATAAGGCTGGCGTCCCGTATCTTGCGATATAGGCGGCAGGGCGGCAGAGCGACCCTGATAGGGTTTTTTTCGTGCACCACCCTCGGATTTCGCTTATTGATGCGGTATAAAGGCAACCCGGAAATTCCTATAATCCCGGGATCCGTTGTCAAATGGTGAGGGGCTGTTTTTTGTCACAGCAATCAAGTTACACATACGAAGATTTATTACGGTGTGGTCGGGGGGAGCTTTTTGGCCCCGGCAACGCGCAATTACCGTTGCCGCCGATGCTGATGTTTGATCGTATTTCGCAGATTTCAGGGAGCGGCGGAAAGTACGACAAGGGTTTCGCTGAAGCGCAATTGGACGTGAAAAGCGATCTGTGGTTTTTTGACTGCCATTTTCAGGGTGATCCGGTGATGCCGGGCTGTCTCGGACTGGATGCGCTGTGGCAGATGGTCGGGTTTTACCTGGGCTGGACCGGAGCGCCTGGCCGGGGTCGTGCACTCGGCGTCGGCGAGGTCAAGTTTACCGATCAGGTGACGCCGGACAAATCTCTGGTAGAATACCGCATCGATATCAAGAGAGTGCTGAGCCGCAAAATTACGCTGGGCATTGCCGATGGTGTGATGAAGGTGGACGGGAACGTCGCCTATGAAGCGTCGGATTTGCGGGTTACCCTCTTTAACGCCGCTGAATGATTGTAGTGAGGTTCGCATGAGACGTGTGGTCGTCACCGGTATGGGCATCGTTTCACCGATCGGCAATAATGTTGCCGAGGTGACGGACAGCCTCAGGATAGGCCGGTCCGGTATCTCGCATAGTGAAGAATATGCAGAGATGGGTTTTCGTTCGCATGTTCATGGTGCGCCGCAGATCGATATGGATGATAAAATTGATCGCAAGCTGCGCCGTTTCATGGGCGATGGCGCGGCCTACTGTTATATCGCCATGGATGAAGCCATTCGGGATGCGGGCCTGAGCGAGACCGAGGTCACCAGTGAACGCACCGGACTGGTCGTCGGTTCCGGCGGCCCGTCAACATCGGCACAGGTTCAGGCGGCGGATATCGCGCGCGAAAAAGGGGCCAAGCGGATCGGTCCCTATGCGGTGCCGAAAGCCATGTGCTCGACAATTTCCGCCAACATGTCGACGGCGTTTCATATGCGGGGCCTCAGCTACTCGATCTCGTCAGCCTGCTCAACCAGTGCGCATTGCATCGGTAATGGTTCTGAATTGATCCAATGGGGCAAGCAGGACATTGTGTTGGCCGGAGGGGCCGAGGAACTGCACTGGACACTGACGGTCCTGTTCGATGCAATGGGCGCCCTGTCTTCAAGATATAACGATGCACCGGACAAAGCGTCGCGACCGTTCGATGTGGATCGTGACGGCTTCGTGATTGCCGGTGGTTCTGGCGTCGTGGTTCTTGAGGAGCTTGAACACGCCAAGGCCCGTGGCGCTAAAATTTACGGCGAGATCGTCGGCTATGGCGCAACGTCCGATGGTGTCGACATGGTCGCGCCTTCCGGTGAGGGCGCGCGCCGCTGTATGAGAATGGCCCTGGAAGGTCTCGGCAACACCAAGGTGGACTATATCAATGCTCATGGTACCTCGACACCGGTCGGAGACATGACCGAGTTGAAAGCGGTGCAGGAAGTGTTTGGTGCTCACAAGCCGAAAATTTCATCGACCAAATCCCTGACGGGTCATTCACAAGGTGCAACCGGAGCGCACGAAGCGATCTATTCGCTGATCATGTTGAAGAACAGGTTTATCGCGGCATCGGCGAACGTCGATTCCCTTGATCCTGAAGCCGGTGATGCCGATGTCGTCCGCACGCTTATTGAAGATGCCGATCTGAACTGCGTCATTTCGAACAGTTTCGGTTTCGGTGGCACGAATGCCACGTTGGCGTTCAAACGATACGAGGCATAATCCGGTGAATGAACAAAAACCCCAGGATTCGGCCAGCCGGCTCGCCCGGAAATCCAGCATCATGCAGGGCAAGCGCGGTCTGATCATGGGTGTCGCCAATGATCATTCCATCGCCTGGGGGATCGCCAACACGCTGGCGGCACATGGCGCGGAGATGGCTTTCACCTATCAGAACGAGGCCATTGAGCGTCGCGTCCGTCCCCTCGCGGAAGAGATCGGATCAAGCGTCATTGTTCAATGCGATGTGGAGGATGAGAGCTCGATTGCTGCCGCTGTCGGTGCCTGCGCCGAGGCATGGGGCAGCATTGATTTTCTCGTCCATGCCATTGCCTATTCCGACAAGCAGGAACTCAAGGGCCAGTATGTCGCGACGACACGTGAAAACTTTCAGCGCACGATGGATGTTTCCTGCTATTCGTTCACGTCGCTGGCCCGGCATGCCGCCCCGCTTATGACCGATGGCGGCAGCATGGTCGCGTTGTCATTTTACGGTGCGGAAAAAGTCGTGCCGAACTATAACGTCATGGGTGTTGCCAAAGCCGCCCTTGAAGCCAGCGTGCGGTATCTTGCCAGTGATCTGGGGCCACAGAATATCCGCGTCAATGCGATCTCCCCTGGGCCGATGCGAACACTGGCCGGCAGCGCGATTTCCGGCGCGCGCCATATCTTCAAATGGAATGAGCAGCACTCGCCCCTGCGTCGTAATGTTCAACTCGACGACATCGGCGGTTCCGCACTTTATTTGCTGTCCGATCTGTCGCTCAGTGTGACCGGATCGGTGCACTATGTAGACAGCGGTTATAACATTGTCGGCGTGCCGTTTCCGCAAACGGGTGAACAGTAATGACCATGAATTGCCATGAATCGACTGGGCCATTGCGCTTTTGTGCAGGATTAACTAAGTAAATTGCATGCCGACAGAAAAAAGATATACCCCGATCATCAGTAAATTGCGTGAAGCCGGCTTGCGCCCGACGCGCCAGCGCATTGCCCTTGCCGAGATGATGTTCCGTGGTGATGATCGCCATGTCAGCGCTGAAATGCTGCACAAGGAAGCAACGGCAGCACGGGTTTCGGTGTCGCTGGCGACTGTCTACAACACCCTGCATCAGTTCACCCAGGCCGGGTTGCTGCGGGAAATTGCAGTTGAAGCCGGTCGTTCCTATTTTGATACCAACACCACCGATCACCACCATTTCTACTTTGAAAACGATGGCCATCTTGAAGATGTCCTGTCGGAAGATGTGGTCGTATCAAGCCTGCCGTCGGCACCGCCTGGCTCGCGCATTTCCCGCGTTGATGTCGTTATTCGCGTTTGCGAAGACTGATTTTATCACTTTAGAATTATTCTAATGTATTGACTCGTAGCCAATTACGGGGCATAGTGCGATGGTGCATGAGCGCTATGTACACGCTAGCCATTTTCTCAGATCGATCTAGATAACAAGGAGGATCATATGTCCCTCAAGGGAACGAAGACAGAAGACAATCTGAAAGCAGCATTTTCCGGGGAATCTCAGGCAAACCGCCGCTATCTGTATTTCGCCCAGAAAGCCGATGTCGAAGGGTATAACGACGTTGCCGCCGTATTCCGCTCGACCGCTGAAGGCGAAACGGGCCATGCCCATGGACACCTTGAATTCCTTGAAGAAACCGGTGATCCGGCAACCGGCGAGCCGATTGGCGATACCGGTGCTAACCTGAAGGCAGCCATTGCCGGCGAAACCCATGAATACACCGACATGTATCCGGGTATGGCAAAAACCGCCCGTGATGAAGGGTTTGACGAAATCGCCGATTGGTTCGAAACGCTGGCGAAGGCTGAAAAGTCGCATGCCGGCCGCTTCCAGAAGGCGCTGGATACGATGGAATAATCGCGCTCGCGCGAGATTGTTTCAGAAGGGGGGCATATGCCCCCCCTTCACTATCAAGCTCTGTTTCATTCAATTTATTACCGCTGGAGCACAGACCATGAGTGAAGGCAGCCTGGAGGCCCCGACCCGACACCCGATCCGCTGGCAGGACGAAGACTTCTATGATGAAGCCAAGCTGGATGCGGAACTGCACCGGGTCTTTGATATCTGCCATGGCTGCCGCCGCTGTTTCAATCTGTGCGACAGTTTCCCGCGTCTGTTTGATCTGATTGATGAGTCCGAAAGCGGTGAGCTGGATTCCGTCGACAGCAAGGACTTCAAGCCGATTGTCGATGCCTGCACGCTCTGTGACATGTGTTTCATGACTAAATGTCCGTATGTGCCACCGCATGAATTTAATCTGGACTTCCCGCATCTGATGCTGCGTTACCGGGCCGTTGAACAGAAAAAGGGCTTAGTGCCTTTTGCCGCTAAACAGCTGACGAAGACCGACCGGAATGGTGAAATTGCCAGCAAGGTTGCTGGGCTCGCCAACTGGGCCGGGAAATGCGGCAATACCCTGACCCGACCGGTCATGGAGGCAACGCTCGGCGTGCATCGCAAGGCCAAACTGCCTGAGTTCGCATCCCTGCCGTTTACCGAGCGCACGGACAAGCCGGCTCTGAACAAGGACGCGCCGGCATCTGGGCGCAAGGCAGTGCTCTATGCGACCTGTTTCGCCAATTACAACAATCCTTCAATCGGCGTCGCCGCACGGGCAATTCTTGCCAAAAATGGCGTCGAGACCGAAGTGGTCTATCCGCGATGTTGCGGCATGCCGCAACTGGAACAGGGGGATATTGCCGCCGTCGCTGCGAGCGCAAAAGCGACGGCTGCCGATCTGGCACCCTGGATCGACAAGGGCTATGACGTGATCGCCCTGGTGCCGTCCTGCGCGCTGATGCTGAAATTCGAATGGCCGCTGATCGTTAGCGATGATGAGAACGTCCGCAAGCTGAGCGCGGCGACATCCGATATTACCGAATACATTGTTTCGATAGCCAGAGGCGAAGGTATCGCAGACGGTATTCAGGCGCTGGATGGTGGCGTAACGGTGCATATTTCCTGTCATTCCAGAGCCCAGAACATGGGGCAGAAAGCGGCAGAAATGCTGCGGTTGATTCCGGACGCAGATCTCACCGTGATTGAACGGTGTTCGGGACATGGCGGCTCGTGGGGCATCATGAAGGAAAACTTCGAGACCGGGTTGAAAATCGGCAAGCCGGTCGCCAGAAAAGCCGCTGACACAGCCAGTAAGTATGTATTGTCCGAATGTCCGCTGGCCCGCGATCATATCGTGCAGGGGATCAGTATTCAGGGAAAGCCAACTGAAGGCATCACATCCTTCCAGCATCCGGTCGAGCTGCTGGCAAAAGCATACGGACTTTGATTTTGCCGAAAGGAGGAGATGCCCAGATGCCGAAAACCGAGATCACCCGCAACGATATCATGCCGATTGAAGAGTATGCGAAAATCCGCAAGGACCGGCGAAAGGCGGTATCGCTGATGAAAAAGGATCGTCGCGTTTCCTGTGGGCCGGATGCGACGTTCTATTTCGAGAGCTTTGAAACGATGTGGCATCAGGTTCACGAAATGCTGTATATCGAAAAAGGCGGCGAAGCGCAGATTGTCGACGAGCTTGCAGCCTATAATCCGCTCATTCCGAACGGACGTGAGCTGATCGCAACGCTGATGTTCGAGATCGATGATGAAAATCGGCGACGTGCGTTTTTGTCTGGTCTGGGCGGTGTCGAGGAAATGATTGCGTTCGAATTTGCAGGCGAAGTGGTGAAGGGCGTGCCGGAAGACGATGTTGACCGGACGACGGCAGACGGCAAGGCATCATCCGTGCAGTTCATCCATTTTCCGTTTACGGATCAGCAGGCAGCGCTATTCAGGCAAGCTGATACCCGCGTCGTGCTTGGTATAGGGCATGTGAAATACGGACATCTTGCTGTATTGAGTGAAGCCACACGACAGGCGCTGGCCAGTGATTTTTCCTGAAAGTGATTTTTCCTGAACAGGCCAGGCGCTTTATTCGAAGGACTCGTTCCGGTAGACACCCCAGAACTCAACGCGCCTGAGCCATCCTTCGATGCCTTTGACCCGAACCTGACACCATCCGGTGCTGTCGGGACAGGATAGAATTTCCCCGATTGTATTCGGTTCAACGATAGCCACGGCATGACTTTTGACGTCCGACTGGGCGCGAATAGTCCGGTCCTTGCCGGTGCTCATGAATGTGCGTTTACCGGACAACATGCTCTGATGGACCCAGCCCTGGGTTCCTTCCCAGTCACGAACCAGCCGCCAGGTTCTGTATTCCTTGATAATTTCGACCGGCAGGGCTTCGCGCTGGAATATCCATTCGACCGGATATTGCACGCCCGGTCCGGTGCGCAAATTTACCTCGGCTGCCCGCAGGCTGACGTAGCGGGGAAGCGGCAGCCCTGAGCCTTGGGTCTGGGCCCAGACGACATTGAATCCGGCGCTGTAAAAGCCGGCAAGAAGGAGTATCGTAAAAGCGAGAGGCTGAAGGCACTTGATCTGGTTTCTCATAGTGTGTTTATCGCTACAGCAGCGCACTTGGTCAAGCTGTGGGTCACGTTGCGGGTCAAGTTGCTGGACAAGCCTGCGCCGGATTGCTATGGCCACGGCTATCAAAGTGCTTTGAAAGGGTTCGGGAATGCCGCGTAACAAGCCAATCGTTGTCGTCACCCGGAAGTTGCCGGATGCGATCGAAACGCGAATGATGGAACTCTTTGACGTCCGCCTGAACCTGGACGATCAGCCGATGTCGGCGTCTGACCTGGCTGACGCTGTAAAGTCGGCCGATGTGCTGGTTCCGACCGTGACCGACCGGATTGACGCCAAAATTCTCAGCCAGACCGGACCAAACCTGCGCTTGATTGCGAATTACGGCGCCGGGGTCGACCACATTGATCTGGCCTCATCCAGACAGCGCGGCATCACTATCACCAATACGCCGGATGTCCTGACTGAAGACACTGCCGATATGACGATGGCGCTTCTGCTGGCGGTGCCCCGGCGCCTGACCGAAGGCGAACGTGAGCTGCGCTCCGGTGGCTGGCCGGGCTGGTCGCCGACATGGATGCTTGGACATCGGATATACGGCAAACGGCTGGGGATCATCGGCATGGGCCGCATCGGGCAGGCTGTGGCCCGTCGCGCCAGAGGGTTTGGCTTGTCGATCCACTATCATAACCGCCGTCAGGTTCCGGAAGCCGTGGAAAACGAGCTCGAAGCGACATACTGGGAAAGCCTTGATCAGATGCTGGCCAGAATGGATTTTGTCTCGGTCAACTGCCCGCATACGCCGGCAACCTATCATCTGTTGTCGGCCAGGCGTCTTAAGCTGCTGCGCGAGAACGCTGTAATCATCAATACGGCGCGGGGAGAAATCATTGACGAAAACGCCCTGACCCGGATGCTGGCCAACAATGAGATTGCCGGTGCCGGTCTTGATGTGTTTGAGCATGAACCGGCGGTTAACCCGAAATTGGTGGCGCTCGACAATGTTGTGTTGTTGCCGCACATGGGTTCGGCAACGCACGAAGGCCGCATGGACATGGGCGAAAAGGTTCTGATCAATATCAAGACCTTTGTTGACGGGCATGCCCCGCCGGACCGTGTTCTCGGCGACAGTTTCTGATCGGAGCCGCTGCCTGCCGCGGCACAAGCGATGGCCAGACCCGCGCATAAGGAAATACCCTACGTCGACCCGGTCGCGGCATTCCAGCCTTTTGCCGCTGACCCGGTTGCGGTGCTGCTCGACAGTGCCGATGAAGGGGGCGGTCGGGGCCGTTATGCCTATATCGCTGCCGATCCGGTCGAGACAATTATTCTTGGTGCCGATGAGCTTGGGCGAAGCGATCCTTTCGTAAAATTACGGGCTCTGTTGCACGTCGCCAGACTGGATACCGACCCGAACCTGCCACCGTTTCAGACAGGCCTTTGCGGTTTGCTCGGCTATGAGCTTGGTGGCGTCATCGAGCGTCTGCCGTCACCGCGGCTAGGCATGGATTTCCCCGCTGTTGCCGTCGGGTTCTACGATACGGTTATTGCCTTTGATACGTTTGAGCGGAAGGCCTGGGTGGTCGGCGCTGATGTCGCTGCCGGGCGGCCTTCAGCGTTGCGCCGGATTGAAGCGATGGCGGGGCGGATGAGCCGGCTTGCAGTGCTACCGGCAATTGACCGTGCGCCGGTCGCCGAATGGCATTGGGAAATGGATAAGGCCGCGTACGAAGTGGCCGTCCAGAAAGCCATCGACTACATTTATGCCGGGGATATTTTCCAGGCCAACATCACGACCCGCGCCATTGCCGAATTGCCGGAGGGACTGGATCCCTTCATGTTGTACCGGCGGCTCAGATGGATCAGCCCGGCACCGTTCGCGGCTTATCTGTCGTGTGGGGGTGAGCACAAATTACTGTGTGCCTCACCCGAGCGGTTTTTGCGCCTGGATGCAACAGGCAGGATTTCAACCCGCCCGATCAAGGGCACGCGGCCGCGTGGTGATGTGCCTGAACTGGATGCGGCCTATGCGGTTGAACTGACGGAAAGTGCCAAGGACAGGGCCGAAAATCTGATGATCGTGGATTTACTTCGTAACGACATCTCGCGCGTTGCCCTGATCGGCAGTGTGGCTGTGACGGCCCTTTGTGAATTGGAGACGTTTGCCCGAGTGCATCATCTTGTTTCCGAAGTGATCGGCAAGTTGCGACCGGGCTTCGATGCGGTTGATTTGTTTCGCGCCACATTCCCGGGCGGTTCCGTTACCGGTGCACCTAAAATTCGTGCCATGGAAATTATTCACGAGCTGGAGCCGTCACGCCGGGGCGGCTATTGCGGCAGTATATTCTGGGCCGGGCTGGACGGGTCGATGGATTCCAATATCGTGATCCGCTCGATGATGGTGTCCGGCCGCACAATCGCGGCGCACGCCGGCGGTGGCATCGTCGCTGACAGTGATCCGTTATCCGAATACGAGGAAATGCGAACCAAGGCACAGCCGCTGCTGGACAGTGTCGCCGGGGTCAGGCGGCCATGACGATCTGGCTGAACGGGCACCTGGTCGATGCCGCCGGCGCTGTCGATGCAACGGATCGCGGCGTGTTGCTGGGTGACGGGCTGTTCGAGACCATTGCCTTTGTTGACGGTGTGCCGCTCAGATTTTCCCGACACATCAGCCGTCTTGAGCAGGGCGCGACCGTTCTGGGCATGCCGGTTCCTGCCGGGTCTGATGACTTGCTGGAAGCAATTTCGGCATTGGCTATAAATACGGGCATCACCGAAGGATCGGTGCGGATCACGCTGCTCAGGGGCAGCGGGCCGCGCGGCGTGCTGCCGCCCCCCGTGCCCACGCCGACACTTGTGGTTCAACTGATCCCGGGGACGGTCGGGCTCAGCATACCTTTAAAAGTGATTGTTGCAAAAAGTACGTGCCGCAATGAACGCTCGCCCCTGTCCGGCATCAAAAGCACAAATTATCTGGATGCGATCCTGGCCAGACGCGAAGCTGCAGATGGCGGCGCAGATGACGCCTTGATGGTGAATACTCAAGGCCGCATCGCCGAGGCGAGTGCTGCGAACGTGTTTTGCCGTTTCGGTGACGCACTGGTCACGCCGCCGCTCATAGATGGTGCGTTACCGGGCATCATGCGTCAGTGCGTCATCGATGCTGAAGGTGCCATCGAACAATCCCTGCCGCCTGCCGAACTGCACCAGGCCGATGAGATTTTCCTGACCTCGAGCCTTGGCGTTCGTGCCGTCGTGCAAGTGGATGATACGGTTATCGGCGGCGCTGTGCCGGGTAAGGTCGCGACGCGGCTAGCCGATCTGCCACGTCGCGAGCGTTAAACTGTTCAGGCGTGTGACAACGCCTGATCCAGATCGTCGATCAGATCGTCTGCATCTTCCAGACCCACCGAAAGGCGGACCAGGCCGGGTGTGATGCCGAGACTTGCCTTCTCCTCATCGCTGAGACGCTGGTGCGTCGTCGTCGCCGGGTGTGTAATCAGGCTTTTGGTATCGCCCAGATTATTCGAGATATCGACAATATTGAGTTTGTTCAGAAACGCGAAGCTGCCCTTTTTCCCGCCCTTGATCTCAAAGGCGATAAGGCTCGATCCGCCATCCATTTGCGATGCAGCGAGGTTATGCTGGGGATGGCTCTGCAGGCCCGGATAAATGGCCTTTTCGATTTTCGGATGGGTCCCCAGAAACTGCGCGACCTTGAGGGCGTTCTCGCAGTGCTGACGCACCCTGACCGTCAATGTCTCCAGACCTTTGAGCAGCACCCAGGCATTGAACGGCGACATGGCCGGTCCGGTATGGCGCATCCAGGGGGTCAGATGATCTTCGATAAAAGCCTGGTCGTTGGTCAGAATGGCACCGCCCAGCGTCCGCCCCTGTCCGTCGATGTGTTTGGTTGCAGAATAGACGACGATATCGGCTCCGAAGGCAATCGGTCTCTGCAGGACAGGTGTCGCAAATACGTTGTCGACAACGACCTTGGCACCGGCGGCGTGGGCCAGTTCTGATACCTTTGCAATATCAATGATCTCAAGGCACGGATTGGAAGGGGTTTCCAGAAACACCAGATTGGCCGGTTTGGACAGCGCCTTTGCCCAGGCCTCATAGTCGGTGCCGTCAACCAGTTCCGTCTCAATCCCGTATTTAGGCAGTTGTTCGGCAATGATATACAGGCACGATCCGAACAACGCCCGTGAGGCAACGACCCGGTCGCCGGCTTTGAGCTGTGAAGCGATGGCAGCAAATACTGCAGACATGCCGCTGGATGTGGCGACACAGTATTGGGTGCCTTCCAGCAGCGCCAGGCGCTGTTCAAACATGGCCAGCGTCGGATTGGCATAGCGGGAATAGATATAGCGTTTCTTGTCGCCTTTGAAGGCAAGCTCGGCTTCTTCAGCGCTCGGATAAACGTATCCGGACGTCATGAAGATCGCTTCCGAGGTTTCTTCAAAGGGGGATCGGGACATGCCTCCACGGACAAGTTGCGTGGCCAGGCGCCAGGATTTTTCAGTCGTATTTTTGTCGCTCATCAGGAGCCTCCATTTCAGGGGCCCCGGTCCAATAAAAAACCCTGACGTTCACGCCAGGGGCCTCGTCGAACCGAGACCTTTTAGCGGGATTATTTAACGTGGCCGCAAGCCGGTCGGACAAATCACCACGAGGCTCAATTTATATGAAAGCGCGTGGAAAATGACAAGGGGGTCATCGAGATATCGAGATATATTGACAGGGAAGTGAATCATCTGTATTTAACCATATAGTTAAATACAGATGTAGCTGGATAACCGATGCCTGCCGATCACCTCAGTGTCACGTTCGCGGCCCTTGCCGACCCGACCCGTCGGGCGATACTCGCGCGCCTCACCGAAGGTGCGATGACAGTGACGGATATCGGCGCGCCATTTGATATCTCGATGCCGGCGATCTCGAGGCACCTGAAAGTGTTGGAGCGGGCGGGGCTTATCGAACGGGCTCGGGATGCACAATGGCGGCCATGCACACTGAATGCCGAGCCGCTCAAGGACGCGAATGACTGGCTGGAAAGCTATCGGAAATTCTGGACTGAAAGCCTTGATCGCCTTGATGATTATCTGAAGGAAATTCAAAAAGGAAATCCCGATGGACGCATTAACTGATACTGCATCGCGCACGTTGCAGATTACCCGCACGTTTGACGCGCCACGCGCGTTGCTGTTCAAGGTCTGGACTCAGCCCGAGCACATGGCGCGCTGGTGGGGATGCAATTACATGGTTACCAACAAGGTGACCAATGATCTGCGCGTTGGTGGCGCATTCCGATCCGAGATGACCCTGGAAGACGGCAAAAAGCATGTCGTTATCGGTCAGTATCTGGAAATCAGCGCGCCGGAGCGATTGTCTTTCACCTGGGGTTGGGAAGGCGGCGCCATGGGCACCGAGACTGTTGTCACCCTGACTTTAAAGGAACAGGGAGACAAGACGGTTATGACCCTGCATCAGACCTTGTTTGATAGCGTTGATCTCTGCACGGCGCACAATGAAGGCTGGAATGCCAGCTTTAACCGGCTTGCTGAGCATTTGGCCGATTACGCAACGGACTGAATGCAGATTATGCCAAGGGTAATCTTTACCAATCAGCTGGCGCGGTTTCTCGATGCGCCGGCGGCCAGCGCGCCGGGCGCAACGCTGGCGGAGGTATTTGGCAACGTCTTCGCGGCGCATCCGCAATTACGTAGCTACATCCTCGATGACCAGGGGGCCGTTCGCCAGCATGTTGCCGTGTTTATAGACGGCGTGCAGGTCACAGATCGCAAAAAGCTTTCGGACAGTGTCATGCCTGAAAGCGAAATATATGTATTCCAGGCGCTATCCGGAGGATGAGGGAGAAGGTTATGGGCAAGAAGCTGTACGTCGGGACACGCAAGGGTTTGTTCACATTCGAACGATCCGCAAAGGGGTGGGATGTCGCTGCCACGAATTTCCTGGGTGAACCCGTTTCGGCGGTGCTCGGGGATGGAAAGTCAACGTGGGCAGCGCTGGATCTGGGGCATTTCGGGGCCAAGCTGTGGCGCCGTGACGGGGAAGCGGACTGGCATGAAGTTGCCGTGCCGGCATTTCCGGAAAAGCCGGCAGATGCTGACGATGACCCGCATCCGTGGTCGGTCGGTCGTATCTGGAATCTGACACCGGGCGGCGTTCCGGGTCGTTTGTGGGCCGGAACCATGCCGGGTGGTTTGTTCCGGTCCGACGACAACGGCGATAGCTGGCAACTGAACGAGCCGTTGTGGATGATGCCGGACCGCAAGAAATGGATGGGCGTTGCCGGCGGTGAGCAGCCGGGTTTGAGTACGGTCCTTGTTGATCCGAACGATCCGGCTGGATTGACGGTCGGTGTCTCGTGCGCCGGTGTCTGGCGCAGTGACGATACGGGCCGGACGTGGCGTAACGTCGGTGTTGGATTTCAGAACGAATACATGCCGCCGGATCAGCAAGACGACCCGATTGCTCAGGATATTCACCAGTTGGCGCACTGCACGTCAAATCCCGACGTCATCTGGTGTCAGCACCACAGCGGCATCTACCGGTCAACGGACCGGGCCGAAACCTGGGTCGAGGTCAAATCGGCGAAGCCATCAGCTTTTGGCTTTGCCGTGGCCGCGCATCCGGAGGATTCTGAAACGGCCTGGTTCGTCCCGGCCATAAAAGATGAACAGCGCTTTCCGGTTGACGCTAAAATCGTTGTTTCCAGAACGCGCGATGGCGGCAACAGCTTCGATGTGCTGAGCAAGGGATTGCCGGATCGGCATGCCTACGATCTTGTCTATCGTCACGCGCTGGATATCGATGCCAGCGGCACAATGTTGGCTTTCGGTTCAACCAGCGGCGGGTTCTGGATCTCGGAGGATGCGGGTGCAAGCTGGTCTGCACCCGATGTCCGGCTGCCGCCCGTGGCGACCGTGCGATTCGAAAGGGTTTAGGATATTCGCTTGAGGTTAATCACTGTCGCCCTTTGGTTTCATCACCGCATGGCGGAGGCGGCGCACGATGAACCAGACCAATAGCAGTACCGGCACGATCAACGCCATCAGCACGATTTCCGGATCGAATCTGATGATGCCGCTTGATGACAGCCCTTTGACGACGTAGCCGAGCAGCCCGAGCAGGTAGTAGCTGATGGCGACAACCGATAAGCCCTCAACGGTTTGCTGCAGTCGCAATTGTAATTTGGCGCGACGGTCCATGGATTGCAGCAGATCACGGTTCTGCGCTTCAAGCGCAACGTCGACACGGGTGCGCAACAGATCGCTGGCGCGCGCGACGCGGCGGCTGAGCGTCTCTATGCGCCGTGTCAGATTGTCCCGCGTTTCCATCGCCGGCGCGAAACGGGTCATCATGTAATCGGTCATCGGCTGCACGCCGACGATCCGGGCAATGCGCAGAGCCTCTGCGCGTTGTTCGACAAGTTCCTGATATGCCCTGGATGCGCTGAACCGGTAATTCAGGGATGCCGATGTGCGCTCTGTTTCGGCGGCGACCCGGGACAGCAATTCCAGAAGCTGTTGCTCATCATCCATGCCGCCACTGAACGCCAGGGTTTGCAGAATATCGGAAAGATCCTGTTCCAGCCGAGCGATCACCGGGCGGGCTTCCCGGGCCAGCGGTAATGCCAGCATCGCCATCATGCGATAGGTCTCCAGTTCGCAAAGCCGTTTGACCAGCCGGCCAAGGGACGCTTCGCTCAGCTCGCAATCGCGAATCAGAAAGCGCAGAAAACCATCGGTATGAATCTGGTAATCCGTCCATACGGTCGCCCGGTTATCGACGATATTACCGCCGACCAGCGAATTGTTATCGAAAAGCCCGGCCAGCTCGGGGCCGGCCCGTTCCGGGGTTGCGGCGGTTTCAATGGCGACATGCAATGCCGTCAGGACCTTGCCCGGTAATCCGTCGAGCCAGTCTGACGGCACTTCGCTGATCGGACATCCCTTGAAGGGCTGATCAACGGGGCCTTCCTTGATCAGGGTATAGGTGGAAAATTCCGTGTGCCGTTCCCATTTCAGCCGGAACGGGCCGAAGTCGGCATCGAACTGTGACGCCGATGCCGGGGGTGCGGAAATCTTGAAGGCCCGGCACAGCTCGCGCAGATGATCACGATCCGCGTCAGCCGTCTCTTCACCGGTGACGCAGGCGATGTGCGAAATTTGCGCTGGCCTGGCGATCACAGCATGCGGCCTGGCGTTCATCTCTGCTGTCAGTTCGCTCCGCAATGGATGTTCTTCAAAAGCCAATTTCGGAACTCCGCCTCGTCAACGTGCCTTGTCATCCCTATATTAAGGGTAGTCAGCCCAAACGCTGCAATGTCTTTAGCGGAATCCGAAAGGCCAGCCAATGTCCGATCTTGCGACCACCGATGAATTGTTCTTTGCAAACACCGCGCTTGGCCGCGACAAAGCCGAGGCAATTACCGCAGATGCACTGAATAATGCGGACGATGGCGAGCTGTTTCTGGAATACCGCCAATCGGAAAGTATCATGTTTGATGACGGTCGTGTCAAAAGTGCCAGTTTCGATACGGCACAAGGTTTTGGTCTGCGTGCCGTTTCCGGCGAGGCGACCGGCTACGCCCATGCGTCCGAGCTTTCCGAGCATGCGTTGTTGCGAGCTGCCGATACCGTGCGCGCCGTGACACTCGGCCATAGCGGTGCCGCACCGGTGCCGCTGCAGCAAACCAACCGGGTCTTGTATGGCGACGAGAATCCGCTGGCGCTGGTGCCGTTCGAGGACAAGGTCGGTCTGCTGGCTGACATGGATGCCTATGCCCGCTCGCTTGATCGTAACGTTAAGCAGGTGACAGCTTCGGTTCTGGGATCGTGGCAGGCGGTGCAGATCATAAAAGCCGATGGTGCCCGCGTTGCCGACATCCGCCCGCTGGTACGACTGAATATTCAGGTTGTGCTGGAAAAGGACGGTCGGATGGAAATCGGCTCGCACGGAATTGGTGGGCGGGTCAATTTTGATACCTACATGTCGGCCGACACCTGGAAGCCGGCAGTTGGCGAAGCGCTCAGACAGGCCCGGGTCAACATGCAGGCCGTTCCGGCACCGGCCGGCGAGATGGTTGTCGTGCTTGGGCCTGGCTGGCCCGGCATTCTGTTGCACGAAGCCATCGGCCATGGCCTTGAAGGTGATTTCAACCGCAAGAAGACGTCGGCGTTTGCCGGGCTGCGCGGCGAACGTGTGGCGTCGCCCGGTGTCACGGTCGTCGACGACGGCACACTGGATGCCAGGCGCGGCTCACTGACCATCGATGACGAGGGGACGCCGTCGTCGTACACGACCCTGATCGAGGACGGTATCCTCAAGGGCTATATGCAGGACCGCATGAACGCCCGTCTGATGGGTGAGGCATCGACCGGTAACGGCCGCCGGCAGTCCTATGCGCATATGCCGATGCCGCGCATGACCAACACCTACATGCTGCCGGGGGACCGGGATCCGGCGGAAATTCTGGCATCGGTTGAGCGTGGTCTGTATGCGACGTCGTTCGGTGGCGGGCAGGTCGATATCACCAATGGCAAGTTCGTCTTCACCTGTACCGAGGCTTACAAGATTGAAGGCGGCAAGGCGACGACGCCGGTCAAGGGTGCGACCCTGATCGGCTCCGGTCCCGACGTGCTGACCAAGGTCACCATGATCGGCAATGATCTGGAATTGGACCCCGGCATCGGTACCTGCGGCAAGAACGGCCAGGGCGTGCCGGTCGGTGTCGGTCAGCCGACGCTCCGTATCGATGGTTTGACGGTCGGTGGTACTGCGGTCGGATAAGTGCCCGATTCTGGCACAACCATATAGAGATTTTTCTGTTGACATTCGGATAAAACATTTTTAAAGTGCATTCAAGTCCCGGGGACAAGTGCGTCCACATTCCGGGATTTTTGCATTTTAGCCAGACCTGACTTTGCCCCGGCCACCATCGCAGGCCGGGTTTTCTTTTTCCAACCAGACCGATGGACCCTGCCGAAAAACCGGCGGGGTTCTTTCATATGTAAACCGAGGAGAGATTGCCGTGTATAATCCGCTTGCGCCGATTGATGATGACGAACAGCACAAACGTGACCCGTTCGGTCGTGTCATGCCAAAGGCCGATTCCGATCCCGAGATATCCAGTCTCGGCAATCCGGCAGAGCTCGGTCAGCCGGTCGGCGAGCGGGGCCGGAATGCGCGCAAGGACGTCGCCCGTGTCGAGACCATGCTGGGCCGCACCGGTGCGCTTGATCTCAAACAGACAGACGGTGCGACCGGCTATTGGGGTGAGCGCACGCGCGAGGCGACGCGCACGTTCCAGAAGCAGAACGGCCTCAAGGTCGATGGTCAGATCAATCCGGGTGGCGAGACGATCCGCGCCCTGGCCAAAGCAGCCGGTACCTTCGTCAAGGCGGTGTCGGGCAATATGCGCTCACCACGCTCTCCCCGCGCGGGTGGGGATGACGGGGCAAGCATCAAGACTGCTATTCAGCCATTATCGAATGAAACCATCTCTTCGAACCAGCGCATGGCGCAGGCGCTGTCAAGGCGCAGGGGTATCGGCGATTTTGATCGCTTCACCATCGATGCCATCAACACCGATGGCGCAAAAGCGGTACACGAGATCGGTGATCTGATCGGTCAGGTTCGCGCCATTGATCCGGAACAGGCGGACGAGTTGCTGAGCAGGACCAGGCAGGGCATCGCGCCCGAGAATATGCGTCTGTTGACGCAAGTTGCAGCGGCAAAAGAAGAGACTGATAAACAACCCGAGTCCCGGGACACCGGGATTCCGTCATCTCCAAAGGCCGGCAATGCACTGCCCTATCACCTGATGGGGGTCAGCATGGACGAGCATGGTCAATATTATGACGCGTCCGGCAAGCCGGTCGACAATCCGGACAGGAACCCGAATGTGCACTTGGCGCAAGCGATCATGCCTGCGCCTGTGTCGGGTGCTGTGCCGCCGATATCGGGGTCGGTTCCTCAGGTGACGACCGAGGATATCGACAAGGCAACCCGAAGAGATGGTATAGCCAATGACGAAACGGTGGCAGACGACAACACGAAGCTTGATCGTGAAACGAAGAACGAGATCTTACAAGACCTCATCGAACGGGGATTAGATCCGGAAGCAGCAAAAATTTTTGTAAATTTGTTGCAGAGTAGTAGTTCAATACACAATCAAAAAGATGGCGCAATGATTGGTATAATGGAAAATATATCAGGGGCGATACTCAAGTTGCTTGGCACCCCTGATGGCACGATTAAAGGTACCCGTGATGGTACTCGAGGATAAATATTATTGGCAGGGTGGAGCGAGTCCCATCTTGCCAAACTTTTAGTAAGGTTTTCTAATTTATGTGGACACAATCGTTAAACGAATAATGACCAATCCAACAACAGAACCTTCTGCAAGATTAATTGGTCTGCTCGCACTGCCAATAATCGTCTATCTGTCTACGCGATGGATACATATTTTCATAACAGATGCCCATACCTATTTGATCTATGATTATACTGGGCGACTTCTGATATTAATTTATGTCATTTGCATTCCTGAAGTCAGGGCTTTTGCGCTCTCCTGCTATCAGCGGCCATGGCGTGGTCGGCAGGGACGATTGCCATGGGGTGTTCTTTTCGCGATCACTGTCATCATACAATGTTTTGGTTGGGAATTGGCGGGATATTTAAGTCAACCTTTAAATAGCTCTCAAGTGCATACAAAGCTTTTTATACCTATCCACATTGAAGAAGTCTGGCTTCAGCTTGTTGATCTGAGTTTAGGGCTTGCACTTGTTGCATTCAGCGAAGAGTTATTATTTCGCGGCATAATGAAACGGCTACTTGAATCCGTAATTGAAAATAAAATTGCAATCATTTTTGTAGCGTCACTTATATTTGGGTTAATGCACTGGCCGGGCGGTGTTGGAAAAATTGTCAACACGGGCATCACGGGTGTATTTTTTATGGTTAGCTATTTCTACGCCAAATCACTCTGGCCATGCACTGTTGCGCACTACCTGATCAATTTTATTTATTTTTCTGAAATTTAATTGTTATCGATTCTGGCTGCAAATGGATCAATACTGCGCTGCCGCCGGGGGTGAGGACTATGTGTGGGCGTGGTCTGATCACTACGATATTTACCAGTACAACTGCGACGAACGTGACGAATACGTGCGGAGCGGGTTCACGAAAAGAAGCCCGTACTGTGATTTTATCGAACAGAAATACGCCTATGTCGGCTGGCCGACGCCGTGGGAAATTTATCCGACCGACGGCCCATGGGAGGGACACGATATCGATTGGTCAACCATATTCGGTAACCGGATCAAGTCTTACGGACCACCAAAACCAGACACGGATTGACAATGAAATGGGCGATTGAAAAAACATCAATAAAACGAATAAATTATATTGACTCCCGACAAAGTATTTTTTAAAGTGCTCTCAAGTCCCGGGGACAAGTGCGTCCACATCCCGGGATTTTTCAATTTTTGATACCTGACGAGGGGGCTCGGCACGAACCGAAGCCACTGTTGGTTCCACGTCTCATTCATCTGCCGCACCGCACTGGTGAGCGGCATCCACCAGCGCGCCTGATGACTTCAGGGGTGCTTTTTTTATGCCCATGAAAGGAGATTACCCATGGGAGGATTTTTTTCCGCTCCGTCCGCACCGCCATTGCCGCCACCGCCACCGGTCGTCGATACCGCAGAAGAGGAACGCAAAAGCCGCCTGGAGGCGATTGACCGGCGCCGCCGCGGTCGTGCCGGCACCATCGCCACTTCGGAGCGGGGGCGTCCTGAGCGATAGCGCCCCGTCGACCCAGACATCGGGTAATGCGCTTAAAGACAAGCTTGGAGATTAATCATGACCGGTACTGAAATGACGTTCGATGCCGACGCGCTGACCAAACGTTATCGTCGCGCCAGGGAACGACGCAGCCAGTGGGAAAGCCATTGGCGCGGGTGATGAAGTCAAAATACATTCCAAATTATAATTGTATTGATCAAATAGAGCTTGTCAGATTTTTACCGCCTGGAATCAGAAAAGGTCTGCTTCTTGACCCTACAACTTACCATTACTCCCCTTGTAGGGTTATGGTATCCTCCGGATAGGGTTGGGAACACCTCGTGCGGCACCCTCGATGCGAAGTTGCGTAATTTTTATGCGCTAAACTATAGTAATGACCCATCGCTGCAGGACGACATAGGGCCGGCCCCGTCGTCGGTGGGCGTTACTCCGCCGCCTGCGGTTTTCTCGAAAGCCTTTCCAGTATCTCCGCCGCTGCCGTCGGGATGTTGGTACCGGGGCCATAGACCGCGGCGACACCTTTGGCGAACAGGAAGTCATAATCCTGGGTCGGGATGACACCACCGCACACCACCATGATATCGCCGGCACCCTGTTTTTTCAGCTCATCAATCAGTTCCGGCACCAGCGTCTTGTGGCCGGCGGCCTGGCTGGAAATACCGATCACGTGAACGTCGTTTTCGATGGCTTCGCGAGCGGCTTCGGCCGGGGTCTGGAACAGCGGCCCGACATCGACATCGAAACCGATATCGGCAAACGCCGTGGCGATCACCTTGGCACCCCGGTCGTGTCCGTCCTGGCCCATTTTGACGACCAGCATGCGCGGGCGACGGCCTTCGGTTTCAGCAAAGGCAGCGACATCGGCGCGAATTTTTGCGAAGCTGTCGTCCGTATCATAGGCCGACCCGTAAACACCCGAGATCGAACGGATTTCGGCGCGGTAGCGGGTATAGACCTTTTCCAGCGCATCGGAAATTTCACCGACCGTGGCGCGCTTGCGGGTCGCATCGACGGCCAGCGCCAGCAGATTACCTTCGCCGCTTTCGGCCGCACTGGTCAATGCGACAAGTGCTGCATCGCATTGCGCCTGATCACGGGTATTGCGGACCGTGTTGAGGCGCGTGACCTGGGAGTCGCGAACCCTGGCGTTGTCGATGTCGAGAATATCGATGCTATCCTCGACGTCGCGCTTGTACTTGTTGACGCCGACCACGACTTCTTCGCCACGATCGACGCGAGCCTGCTTGCGGGCTGCCGCTTCCTCGATCCTGAGTTTCGGCAGACCGGCCGCAACCGCCTTGGTCATGCCGCCCATCTCTTCAACCTCGGCGATGAGCCTTTTCGCTTCGACGACCATGGAATTTGTCAGGCTTTCGACGTAGTAGCTGCCGCCCAGCGGGTCGATAACCTGCGGAATGCCGGTTTCCTCGGCAATGATCAGCTGCGTGTTTCTGGCGATGCGGGCGGAGTTGCGGGTCGGCAGACCAATCGCTTCGTCAAAGGCATTGGTATGCAGCGACTGGGTGCCGCCAAGCACCGCCGCCATCGCCTCGATGGTGGTGCGGATGACATTATTATAGGGGTCTTTTTCCGTCAGCGAGACACCCGATGTCTGGCAATGGGTGCGCAGCATCGACGAGCGGGCATCCTTCGGTTTGAAGTCGCGCATCAACTCGGCCCATAAAATTCTTGCGGCGCGCAGCTTGGCGACTTCCATGAAGAAGTTCATGCCGATGCAGAAAAAGAACGACAGGCGCGGTGCGAACGCATCCACATCCAGCCCCCTGGCGGAGGCCGCACGCACATACTCGACGCCGTCGGCCAGGGTATAGGCCAGTTCCTGCACGCAGGTCGCGCCCGCTTCCTGCATGTGATAGCCGGAAATCGAAATCGAATTGAAACGCGGCATATGTTCGGCAGTATAGCCGATGATGTCGGCGACGATCCGCATGGAGGGTTCGGGCGGATAAATATAGGTGTTCCTGACCATGAATTCTTTCAGGATATCGTTCTGGATCGTGCCCGACAGTTTGTCGGCGGAAACGCCCTGCTCTTCGGCGGCGACAATGTAGCCGGCCAGCACCGGCAGCACGGCACCGTTCATGGTCATGGATACCGACATTTCGTCCAGGGGTATGCCGTCGAACAGGATTTTCATATCCTCGACGCTATCAATAGCAACGCCAGCCTTGCCGACATCACCGATGACGCGAGCGTGGTCGCTGTCGTAACCGCGATGCGTCGCCAGATCAAAAGCGACCGACAGACCCTTTTGTCCGGCGGCGAGGTTCTCGCGATAGAACTTGTTGGAGTCTTCGGCGGTCGAAAATCCGGCGTACTGACGGATCGTCCACGGAC
Source organism: Rhodospirillales bacterium (assembly GCA_040877275.1). GTDB lineage: Bacteria > Pseudomonadota > Alphaproteobacteria > Rhodospirillales > Casp-alpha2 > UBA4479. The sequence continues at coordinate 22,544 of JBBDOA010000064.1, forward strand.
GGTTCGCGTACATCGTCGCGCGCGGACCGCGCAGATACGGCGCGAACCCCGGCAGGGTGTCGATGTGCTCAAGCCCTTCGAGATCGGCAGCCGTATACAGCGGCTTCACAACGATGCCTTCCGGTGTCTGCCAGTTCAGATCATCCACGGTCTGGCCCTTAAGCTCCTTGCCTGAAGCCTTGCGCCAGTCATCCAGACCCGGTTTTTTGCTGCCCGTCATGACGTCCCTCCGATGTCTTCTTGATTATTGCGCAGTATAAACGAGACCCCGCCTGTCCTGCCATGCATTTTGCACATGCGAGATTAAAAATGGGGTTTCTTGTCTTAAAACGCAAAATATTGTGTACTTATCCACATCATGCGATTGCAACAAACCCTGAAACAAAATATGGTATCCGCCATCGTGATCCGGTCGTTTTCCGGGCGCGTCAGGGAAGCAAACCCATTGCCCAATCGGGCAAGCCGAGGAGACAAAGATGACCTTCGAGTGGACACCGGATCACATCAAGACGCTCATCGCGCTCTGGAATTCAGGGCTTACCACCAGTGAAATCGGCTCACGGATGGGGATTACCAAAAACGCCGTGGTTGGCAAGGTGCACCGCCTTGGATTACCGAAGCGGGGCTCGCCGATCAAGCCGAAACCCGAGAAAAAGACCAATGTTGTTTCGATGGCGCAATTGCGCCCCGGCATGTGCGTCTGGCCGACCGGTGATCCGGCAACCGAAAATTTCCACTTCTGCGGTGATAAAGTCGCTGCCGGGCGGCCTTATTGCGAGACCCATTGCGAACGGGCTTACGTCAAGCCGTCGAAGGATGATCGCCGCAAGCGTGCGGTTAACGGCTGAGCTGACGCACGCCCCCTTGACGCTGTCGTTGATCGGCGTATGCTTTGCCCATGACGACAGTATTTTCGCATCGTGTGATTGGACGAATTATGGACCCGGTGGCCCTCTGAGGTCGCCGGGAGACGCATGTGCTGTGCATATGCGCTATATATCCAATCCACCAGCGAAAGATCTGTGTTATGAGCATGCAAGCAAGCCGTTTTGCAACGGACGAAAATCCGAAACCCTTCACCGCCTGTTTTTCCATTGCCGCCGGCAGCGACCCCAATACCCTGAGCCGTATCCTCGAGCCGTTCACCAAGCGCGGCCTGACGCCGTCACACGTTTACGCGATGTGTACGGGACCGGCCCTGGACGTTATGCATATCGATCTGCAACTGCAGAACGCCGATGCCGAAACGGCGTGGCGTCTGGCCAACGATCTGCGCGGGCTGTATCTGGTGCAGACCGTTTTGACGTCGGAAAAGCGGCACGCCGAGATCGGCTGATCATGCTGGGGACAATCGCTTGAGCCTGATTGATCGTCTTGATGACTGTGCGCGGTTTTCACCTGAAGCCTATCGGCCGTTTACTGTCGACGGACATGTGGTCGGGCGGATCCGTCATGAATTCGCAGACACGCTGGGTGCATACCCCGGTGTGTTCGTGGTTGCGGAAAAAGGCGTTTCACTGGCGCCGACCCTGCAGGGGGCAGTGGAAAGAACGAAAGCCGTCGCCGGCGTTCTCGAAGACCTGCACGCTCAGGGACTGTTTCCCGGCTGGCGCGGCGAACATTATCCGGTTTCCGTAAGCTATTACGCCGAGCCCCTGCTGACGATAGAACGGGCGACGGTACCGAAATTCGGCACCATGGGCTACGGCGTCCATATCAACGGCTTTGTGCGTGATGCCGGCGGTCTGAAAATGTGGATCGGCAAACGCTCGATGAAAAAGCCGACCGGTCCCGGCAAGCTCGATCAGGTTGTTGCCGGTGGGCTGCCCGTCGGCATCTCGGTCTGGAAGAACCTGCTCAAGGAATGTGGTGAAGAGGCCGGCATGCCGGTCGCGCTGGCACAAACAGCCGTGCCAATCGGCACCGTCTCTTACCTGACCGAAAGGGCGGAAGGATTGCGACACGACGTTCTGTTTAATTACGACATTGAATTGCCTGCTGATTTTGAGCCGACGCCGACCGATGGTGAAGTCGATGCCTTTTATCTCTGGCCGATTGAAGAGGTCATGCAGCGCATTCGCGAAAGCGATGATTTCAAGTTCAACGCAGCGCTCGTGATCATTGATTTTGCGATCCGCCATGGGGTGCTGACGCCTGATGATCCGGATTACATCACCGTCACCGAGGCAATCCGGCTCGGCCGTCATGGTGCCACGAATGTTCGTTGAGGCCTTTTCTACAGGGCCAGGGGGTTGCTAAAGTACAGCCATGGATACTGCCCCAAGACATATGGATCTCTACCCGAAGATCGAGCCTTATGACCGCGGCATGCTGGATGTCGGCGACGGGCACCAGCTGTATTATGAGCAATCCGGTAATCCCGAAGGGGTGCCGGTCGCCTTTCTGCATGGCGGTCCGGGGGCCGGGTCCAATCCGGCGCACAGACGGTTTTTTGACCCGGATTTTTACCGGATCGTTGTCTTCGATCAGCGCGGTGCCGGGCGGTCCAGGCCGTTTGCCTCGCTGGAATGCAATACCACGGACCACCTCGTCGGCGACATCGAATGTTTGCGCCGGCATCTGAATATTCATTCCTGGCTCGTATTCGGCGGATCGTGGGGCTCAACGCTGGCGCTGGTCTATGCGCTCAGGCACACAGAACGGTGCCTGGGGCTGGTACTCAGAGGTATTTTCCTGGGCTCCAAAGCTGAGCTGGACTGGTTTTTATATGGGATGCGCATGGTCTTCCCGGAAGCGTGGCGACGGTTCGCGGAATTCATTCCGTCAGCAGAACAGGCTGATCTTATGTCCGCCTATTACGCCCGACTGATTGATCCATCGCCGGACGTTCATATGCCGGCGGCGGCGTATTGGGCCGGGTATGAAACGTCATGCTCAAACCTGTTGGCGTCGCCGAGTGAGGTGCCGCCACAGGCCTCGAGCGGCGCCTTGTCACTGGCCCGGATTGAAGCGCATTACTTCGTTAATGGTGTATTCATTGGCGACAGCGAAATCCTCGACGGCGTCGCTTCGATCCGGCATCTGCCTGCTGTTGTGGTGCAGGGACGCTATGACATGGTGTGCCCGATCAGGACAGCCGATGCGCTGGTGCGTGCCTGGCCCGAGATCGATTATCGCATTGTCCCGGACGCCGGTCATTCGGCGATGGAGCCCGGAATTCGCTCGCAACTTGTGCGCGCCACTGAAAGCATGAAAGGTCTTGTCTGAACGACCCGGGGCAAGGGCTGACAGAAAGGCCCCCAAGCGGCCGGATCAGGCTGGCGGACTGGCCATTGCATGGGCCTCATTGCGAGGATTGATCCTGGCGGTATTGGCCGTGACTGCCGCTCCCGCATTGGCTGATGAGCCCCCTGGCGTGGCAAAAGATCCCGCGTATCTGACCTTTTCCGGTGGTTATTTTGATTTTAACCGGCACCATGACGAAGGCACCGAGTTTTCCCTCGAATACCGTTCTGATGTACAATGGTGGTGGCTCAAACCATTTGCCCATGCCGCATACGTATCCAATGGCATGAGCTTTCTCGGTGCCGGGGTCCTGATTGATCTCCAGCTTGGCGACAACTGGATTGTTCAACCGTCTTTTGCACCGACATGGTGGCACGGCAAAAGCGAGGACCTGGATCTTGGCCACGCGGTGGCCTTCCGTTCGCGACTGGAGATCGCCTATCGGTTTCCGGACAAGTCGCGTTTCGGCCTTGCCCTCTCGCACAGCTCCAACGCGTTTCTGGGCAAAAATAATCCCGGCACGGAATCCCTGATGATCAACGTCTCTGTGCCGGTGACGATGATCGGCCGGTAGTCATTCCCTTGCGACCGTCATGATCTTGCGTGAGCGGATTGCCTTGGCCGTCGTGCTGGTGTAGTCAAGCCTGACGCGCCCGTAGCTCAGCCGGATAGAGCACCAGATTCCTAATCTGGGGGTCGTGGGTTCAAATCCCGCCGGGCGCACCAATAAAATCAATAACTTAAGAGATTTGGTGCGGCAAGGATTCTTGCCATGGTGCACTCATGGTGCACTTTTTTATGTATTAGGCCACCGACTCATTAAATCTGAGCCATATCCGCAGAGAGGCGAGCTTGATGGAAGCGAGGTAGTTGTCGTCTCGCTTGTCATATCGTGTTGCGACAGCCTGAAGTGCTTGAGTTTGTTGAAGAAGCGCTCGACGGCGTTGCGTTGCTTGTAAAGCCAATGGCTGAATGCCGGCGGATCGAGGCGGTTCGGCATGGCACGGATATTTCCCCAGGCACCGCGTTCGTTGAGCCATTCGCGGAGCGCGTTTGAATCGTAGGCCCTGTCGGCGAGCAGGATATTGCCGGCCCGCACGCTGTCAAACATGTCGGCGGCACTCCGCCCGTCAGGGGCCTGACCTTCGGTCAACTTCAGGGCGATGGGCAGGCCTGAGGCATCGACGAGAGCATGAATTTTCGTCGTCAAACCGCCTCGCGAGCGACCCATGCAACGGGATCTGAGGTCTTTTTTTTAACGTTCGCAGCATGCTGATGGACCCGGATCGACGATGAATCAATCATCTGGATATCACCATCGTAAGCCTTTGATACCGCGTCCAGAAGACGGTCCCACACGCCCGCACGGCGCCACCGGTTGAAGCGGTTCACGCAGGTCGTATGAGGACCGTAGCGCGACGGGATGTCCGCCCACGGCGCGCCCGTGCGCAAGCGCCAGAAGATGCCGTTCAGAACGCGCCGGTCATCAACCCGAGGGCTTGTTGGGCAACAAAGGCTGGATTACAGACCATTCGAAATCCGTCAGATCAAAACGCGCCATTTCAAGACCCCCATTGTTTGGAATCTTGAATCACAAACACACCCTTTGTGAATCTTTTTTATGGGTATGTGACCTAGAGAGCGTCAAGTATCGAAAAGCGGATATCATTGTATAGCAACGACTTTGACACCCTCTGGCTAAAAAGCGACCTTCTCCGTGGCCGCTGGTGATAGTCGGTTTATGGCCCAAACCGGTATTCGGGGATCCTATTGTATGATTTCTGTTTTATACTCAGTTTTCGGACATTCGCGAAATTTGATCTGTACAGCCCAATCACATTACGCTCTGGCCAGAGCGTAATGTGACACCATCAGAACGTTGAGGGTGTTTCACCGGAAGGTCACAAGGATATCAGGATGAGCAAGACATATGACGCAATTGTCATCGGTGCCGGGATAACCGGTGCATCGACGGCCTGTCATCTCAGGGCGCAGGGCGTCGACAACGTTCTACTGATTGAACGCCACAGGGCGGGTGCCGGGGGCACGGGGAAAAGTGCCGCGATTGTTCGCCAGCATTATTCGACCCCGCTGATGACGCGGCTGGCGATTGACAGCATTGCAATGATGGAAGAGATGGAGGCCGAACAGCAAGGCCGGTTCTGCCAATCCGGATATATGATGTTTGTGCCGGACGCCCTTATGGAAAAGGCTGATGGGAATCTCGCCATGCAACGAAGTGTCGGAGTCGATACCCACTGGCTTGACCCTGCCGGGATTGAAGAAAAGGCGCCATGGCTCAATACAGACGATGTTGCCGGCGTGATCTACGAGCCGCGCGGCGGCTATGCAGACCCACTTCGCACCACGGAGTACTTTATCGATAAATTCCGCAACGCGGGTGGCGAATACCGCGAGCAGACGGCATGCCGTGAACTAATCCGACAAGGAGACCGGATTACTGGCGTTGTCCTGGAAGAAGGTTCGGTAATGGCGGGGGTTGTGGTCAATGCGGCTGGTCCGTGGGCAAAACCGCTCGGCGAACTGGCCGGACTGGAAATGCAGATGCGTATTTATCGCGAACAGGATTCGATCTGGCAGGCGCGTCCCAACCGACCCCTGCCGATAACCCCGATTTCCAATGCCGTCGATGCAATTTACCTGCGACCTATGGGTGAAGAACGGTTTTTAATTGGTCAAGGGTTTCCCAAGGACTATCTGGAAGTTGATCCTTATAATTACCGTGAAACGGCGGAAGACACGTTCGTCGAGCTGATGCTTGAGCGGGCGACACGCCGAATTCCGTCGCTTGACGGTATGCGACTGATCAATGCGTACGCCGCATTATACGACGTCACACCTGATTGGTATCCATTCATCGGCCCACGTTCGGGGCTTGACGGGTATGTCGATGCCTGGGGCGGAAGTGGTCACGGGTTCAAAATTGGTCCGGCAGTTGGTCGGAACCTTGCAAACTGGATATCATCCGGCAATACCACCGACGAATTCGCCGGGCTCAGTTATGACCGCCTCGCAAAAGGCGAGCTTTATGTCGGGGCTTACGGCGGCAATCGCGGGTGACAATTTTGCGAAGAGGAGCTCGAAACCCTGCTCGGGAAAAGTCAGTTACGCTTCTGCCTCCCGCAGCGGACATTTGACACAGGGGATATTTGAGCCCGGATATGGCTATCTTGAGTCGTTCGCAGCCTGTTCGAGTCGCGACCGTTCGCAGGATAATACCTGACATAAACAATGGTAAGGTCCGCTGGACTCCGCAGAGCTGACGGATTTCGGAGATCGAGGTGATGGCCGATGATGACCCAAACGAGAATGCCGGTGAAATCACAGATCGACGGCGGGTACTCTTAAGACATCTGCTGGCCATGAAGCAACAACTGAAGCCCCGCCACCCGGAACGTTGGTCAGGGTTAAGGTTCCACCTCTGTCCTCGATGTAACGCTTGCAAATGTATAACCCGAGACCAAAGCTTTTCTTGGCGCCTGATGAATGCACAGGGTCTGAAACGAGAAAGGGTTGTCCATAATTTTCGAGAATGGAATCGGAAAAACCATCGCCACAATCCCTTACCTCAAAAACAAAACGATCCTTATTTGTAAGCGACCACCGAACCTTTATGACCGTTCCTTTGGGAGAAAAGCGTATTGCGTTTGAAATCAGATTGCTTTGGATTTGCATTGCCACTTTCTTATCCGCACGCATAACCGAGGGCATGTTTTCAGAATAAGAAAATTCAATTGAAATGTTGTTTTCTCGAACTATCGGGTCAAACGTTTTAATCAAACTCGCCGTATGCTCAAGCGGATCATAGATTTCCAAGTTCACTTCGAACTTGTTTGCCTCAAGCTGACTTAGGTCGAGAATTTCATTAACCAGCCACAGCAAATGGTTGGCGCTGCCATGGATTATTTTATGATATTCGCGGTACTTCTCGTTCCCGATCGGACCGTAAATTTCTTCCTCCATCAACTGTATAAACCCAAGGATTGAATTGAGCGGGGTCCTCAGATCATGGCTCATTGAAGCCAAAAAAGCTGACTTGGATCGGTTGGCCTTCTCAGCATCCTCCAGTGCAGATTTAAGTGCCTCCTCCGCCTGTTTGAGACTCGTGATGTCGATGGCAGAAGACACAATATACGAAACCTGGCCATGTTCATTTTTTACAGGCGACTTGGTTGTTAACCAGGTGTGTTCGGCCCCCAAAGCATCGGCATAGGTTTCTTCATATGGCCCCAGGAGTTTCCCCGTCCTGATAACCTCTTTGTCAAACCCTTCAGTCTTTCCTCCGTATTCTAAGCCAAGCAGTTGCCCTGCTTTCTTGCCCAAAACTAATTCAGGGCGGGTGCCGTAGAGACTTGCCTGATAGTTGTTCATGAATACATAACGTGAGGTCAGGTCTTTGGCGCTGATCATACCCGGCACGGTGTTGAGCACGGCTTGCAGAAAAGCCTGGTTTCTCTGCGATGCCGCTTTTGCCTGATCGCGTTCAGAAATGTCGTTCATGATGGCCGTGAAGTATGTTCGATTCTCGGAACTCCACACTCCGAGTGAGAGTTCGACAGGGAATTCATGGCCATCCTTGTGCAGCCCGTGCAATTCGACGGACTTACCGATTATCTGGTAGGTTTTCGTCTTCAAGGCACGCTTGAACCCATCTTGGTGGGCTTTGCGGTAGCGTTCCGGGATCAAAGTAATTATAGGTTGACCGACGATGTCATTTGCACTGTAGCCGAATGTCTTTTCCGCACCAAGATTCCACGAAGTGAGGTATCCCTTGTCGTCGATGGAAATAATCGCTGACATGGTTGTCGATTGGTAAAGTGCGTGGAATTGTTCCGCGCTTTCCCTAAGTGCGTCGTTTGCCTTTCTTTGCTCGATAATTTCACGTTCCAGACTGGCGGTGCGTTCCGCTACCTTTTGATCCAAGTACTTGTTGACTGTACGCAGTTCTGCTTGAGTTTGTTTTAAAGCATGGTTGTCGTATGCAATCCGCAATCCAGACTGGATCGAATTGCGAAACTCTTCCAAGAGTTTCCTATGTAGTTCTGAATAGTGGTTCTCTTTTTTGTCGAGAACGCAGATTGTTCCGAAGATTTTCCCGTTGGGCCAAATGATCGGCAATCCGCAATAAGAAATCATGCCAAATTTGATATCCGGGTTTTGGTCCCACCTAGGGTCAGTCAGAGCGTCAGGCACGAGAAGTTCTTTGCGGGTAGCCATGACAGTTTCGCAATAGAGCCCGGTATTTAGATCAGCCCTTTCACCTTGTTCATATACATTGCCGGGGGATTGGCTTTTGACTAAGACTTCAATTTCGTTGGCGTGGACCTGCTTGAGCAGGGCGGCTGGCACCGCACAAGTTTCGGCCAACAGATCAAGCGTTATTTGCCAACTTTTAAGCAAATAAACTGGAATTTTGATTTTGTCAGTCGCGTGTAAATTCATTATTACACTTCATCAAAAGTTTAATTAATCAAATTTCCCCTTGTGAGACCGTGCTCCCGTTTTTTGACGGAGGAACCATACATTCCCGGGGTTAATCGAACTTGAAGTCCGATTTTGGCTGAGACTGCCGAAAACTCTGCCTTAAAGCAGTTCTTGGTTTTCACTGTTATTAGAAGCAGATATTTCCTTTCTGTTTCCGACTAATGCCGATGTCATGATGTATGCGGTCAAGCACACCAAGCGTAATAATTGCATGATTCATGGCGGCGATCACTATGAATAGCTCATTGACAAGTCGCTGGAGTCTGGTTTTGGCTGAGGCTGTTGAAAAACTCTGCTCAGAAGCGGTTTTTGATGTTCGCTATTATTAGA
>JBBDOA010000065.1:0-5940 GCA_040877275.1 Rhodospirillales bacterium
CGCCAATTGATGCCCCCAGGCACCCATGACCACCCGCTAGATCGCCCACGAAATCATGCCTCGGACGTGAGCTACGGATCACACTGAAACGATGGAAATCAGCCTTGCACAGTTGTATGTTCCCGCTACAACCTCCGTCGCACCATCATTCAGTAACCGCCCCGCCAGGAGACCATTTATATGAGCACCGACACCGTCACCCTTTCCGGCAACTGGAATTATCCGACCGCAGTCCGTTTCGGTGCCGGTCGCATCACGGAAATCGGCAAGGTGTGCATTGCCGAGAGCATCACCCGTCCGCTGCTGGTCACCGACCCGGGTCTCGCCAAGTTGCCGATGATCCCGGCGGCACTGGCCGAGCTGGAAGCCGCCGGCATTGCGGCCAAGGTGTTTTCCGACGTCAAGGGCAACCCGATCAGCGCCAACGTCGCATCCGGCATTGATGCCTATCGTTCCGGCAATCATGACGGTGTCATCGCATGGGGTGGCGGCAGCGCCATGGACTGCGCCAAGGTCATTGCGTTGATGGTCGGACAAAACCGTCCGATGTGGGATTTCGAAGATATCGGCAGCAACTGGAAACGTGCTGACGCCGATGGCATCGCCAAAATCATCGCCGTTCCGACAACGTCCGGCACCGGCTCTGAAGTCGGGCGCGCCGGGGTCATCACCGACGAGCGCACCCATACCAAGAAGATCATCTTCCATCCGAAGCTGATGCCAGCCGTCGTTATTTGCGATCCGGAACTGGTGCAGGGACTACCTGCCAACATTACGGCATGGACCGGCATGGATGCACTGGCGCATTGCCTGGAAGCCTATTGCGCACCGTTCTACCACCCGATGGCCGAAGGGATTGCCGTCGAAGGTATGCGGCTGGTCAAGGAATGGCTACCGCTGGCCGTCAAGGACGGCACGAACATTGAGGCCCGTGCCCACATGATGTCGGCAGCCGCCATGGGTGCGGCGGCTTTCCAGAAAGGCCTTGGTGCCATTCATTCCCTGTCGCACCCGGTCGGCTCCATCTTCGATACCCACCACGGTCTGACCAATGCCGTGTTCATGCCTTATGTTCTGGCCTTCAACAGGCATGCCATTGATGACAAGCTGGCCCGCCTTGCCCGTTGGCTCGACATCGGCGACAGCTTCGACGATGTGCAGAGCTGGGTCATTGAACTCAGAAAGCAGTTCAATATACCGCACACCGCAGAAGAGCTTGGCGTTGACGGCTCCAGACTGGATGAGATTGCAAAAATGGCTGCTGAAGATCCGACCGCAGGCGGCAATCCGGTGCAGGTCGGGCAAGCGGAAATGCGCAAGATGTATGACGTGGCTATGGCGGGTAAGGTTTAAATTTACCGACGCAGCCAAGGCCCGTCTCAATCACCCGCCGCCACAGCGCCATCTGATTATAGGGTCGACCGATGTCCTTGTTGGCAAATGCCGGGGACCAGCCGATGCATTCCAGATGGTCGGCACGCTCGGTACCCATAAACTTGCCCCAGGTTGCCGAATGCACCGAGACCAGTCCGTCATTGGGTCCCTCAAGTGCAAAAATACGCTGCTGGCGTTTTTTGAACAGGGGCGGCATCTCCGCATCATCGCGAGCGAATGCCCAGGAATGATAGCTGACGTCCGGACGGTCCGGGGTTCGAGCGTTAAAGGTTTTTGCTTCGGCAAGCGTCAGATCATGAAGTGCCGGGCGGAACTGATCGACGAGAAATCCCGGTAACCACGAATCACCAGCCAGCATGCGGTCTGCCAACGGTGAGCCGCGGTGTGGTGTCGCAATGGTTACAACTGAACGAACCCGACAGGCCGGATCATGACGGCTGGCCAGTGCGCGCGCCACCAGTCCGCCCATGCTGACGCCAACCAGCACGATATGCGGTGTTGTAAGCGTGCTCAGCAGTGGCCGCACATTTAACGCACGATCCTCAATCCCGGTCTTCAGCGGCATCTGCGGTGCGTATGCATCAACGCCCGCCTCAGCAACGACCGCATTGAGCCCGCGAAAATATTCGAAGGTGTGCCCGGCAATTCTGGTTTCCGCGCGACCGAGAAATCCATGCAGAAAAATGAAGCTGACGTCGTCCGATTCCATAACCAAACGTAGCGTTTCGAGACCGGATGACAAACGACGATTATGCTGCAAAGTTGACTGTAGCATTGACCGAAGCCGAGTTTCCATGCTCCTTGGTCTGGGGAGCGCGTGGGGATTAATGGATATTTCACCGAAAGTCATCGAAACCGGGCTGGTCGCTTTCACAACCTTCTTTGCCGTGATCGGGCCGATTGATGTGGCGGCAATCTATGCCGGGATGTCCGCAGGCATGCCGGCACGACAACGTCGCCGAACTGCGGTCAAAGGCGTGCTGGTGGCGGCTTGCATTCTTCTGGCGTTCGCGTTCTTCGGCAAATCCGTACTGACATATCTCGGCATCACCCTCGCTTCGCTGAAAACTGCCGGCGGTATTCTGCTGCTTCTGGTCGGCATCAACATGGTCCTGGCACACACGTCCGGCATCAGTTCGACCACCGCAGACGAGAATGAGGAAGCGTCTCACAAAACCGATATTTCCGTGTTTCCACTGGCCACGCCGCTGATTGCCGGGGCCGGCACCATGGGGGCCGTCGTGCTGCTGATGGCCGATGCGCATGGCGACGTACTCAGGACCTCGGCTGTTCTGCTGGCCCTGCTGGCCAATTTATTGCTTTCGCTTATCTTCCTGCTGATGGCGACGCAAATCCAGAAATTGCTCGGCGTCACCGCACTTAACGTGATTTCCCGCGTGATCGGTGTGCTGCTGACCGCACTGGCCGTACAGTTTATATTCGATGGCATCCGCGCCAGCAAACTGCTGGGTTGATGCCACAAAGCGGCTGTTCCTTCCCCTAAAGCTTATTCAGCCAGTCAGCGATTTCCGATTTGCCGATGCCAGGCGTCTGTTTGTGACCGCCTGAAACAACAACAAAGGCACTTTTAGGATGCGCCGGTAATTTATCGAAAATCAGGCTTTCACCGGTGGGCCGCAGAAAATCCTGCTCACCGATGATGAACAGGACCGGCGTGCCGGGCTTGAGTATGCCGGCAGAATTCTGCATGACAACCAGCCCGTCAGGGTCAAACCAGCTGACGGCGATATCCGCAGCAACACTGCGGGCGAATAACTTTCCCTGATCCTTGTCCTGGATATCAACGCGGTCTTTCGGGTTCCCCGATGCAATCAGTGCCTTGGCGTTCTCGAGCGCGGTCATGTTTTTCCGTGCCCATAAGTCCGGACGATGCCCGGCGGCGATCATCAGAACACCGGCGAGGCCGCTGCGTTGCGTCGCATAAGCCAGCGCCGCTGCCGCCCCCATGCTGTGTCCGCCAACGACGATCTTGGTCGCCCCCGCGTTTTTCAGGCGCTCGACCGCCAGATCTATGTCATTGAAGGATTCCTCAAGTGTCCTGTTCAGACCATTGCTTCTTGACCACGGCATATCCGGTGCATCGACCAAATAATCATTCTTCAGGAATTCTATCAGTTCGCCGATTGGTGCATGTGGTTTAGCGGTCCCGTCCTTGCCATGCATCAGCACAACACCGATTTTACCTTCGGCGTGTGAAAAACACGGAAAAGTCAGAATAAACAATACGATAACAGCCGAAACGAAACGGAAATTCCGTACCATCGATTGCCTCCGCAAAATGATATAAATGATATCAGATTGCACAGAAATCCAGTTGCTATCCAAGCGGAATCAGGGACCAGACAGTCCGCCCGAAGACAGGGCGCAAGCCAGATCGCTTTTAATCCGTCAGTTCAGGCTAATAACCCAGTTCCGGATTTCCCGGCAACGCAGGTCGGGGTCCAGCACATCGTCATCGATGCCGAGCCGCCAGCGCAGATCAAGGCGGCTCGGATCCTGATGCAGGGCTCTCAACTCGTTGGCGTAGGTCTCAAGCGCATCCCGGTCTATAAAATAGCCCTGCGACAACATGTCGTCCGCATACCGACGGTAAAGATTGGCGAGATGAGGCAGATCGAATTCCGGATGATACTGCAGTCCCCAGAACACACCAGCACCCCGGCGTATGACCGCCGCCTGCACTGCAGAATGGGCATTTTGCGCCAGCACGACAGCACCTGAGGGAAGGTGCGTGACCTCATCGTAATGAATACACGGACTGTCAAAAACGGCGGGCTTGTCCGCAAACAGGGCATGACCGATGCCGGCAGCCGTCAGGGCAAGCTTGCGGGCGATGCCGACTTCACGGCCGCGCGGACTTTTGGCGACGGTGCCCCCGGTCGCAGCCGCAGCGACCTGCAACCCCCAGCAACTGCCGAGCACAGGCATGCCAGCGTCGAGCGCCGAGCGCATCAGATCGACCTGACGCGTCACCTCTGGTGCCTGATCAAAGGCATGCAGACCTGAGCCGCCCACCACCATGCCGTCGAAATCCGACAGCGCCGTTCCTTTCGGCAGATAAGCATCCCTGTCGGCGGGATAGACCGTCACCATCTCCGCATCCGGGAACATGCGGCGGATTTCATTGGCGTAGCGCTCGGCACCCAGTTCACCACCAACCGCCTGCATGGCGTCATTCCGGTCCTTGGTGTTGCCGTCGGCAATCAGAATTTTGGGCGCACGCTTCATGATTTCAGTCCCTGGAGAGTGCATCGATAATGCCGGGCAGGTCGCTGTGCCTGGTGCAGACGGCATCAGCCGACGTGGTAAACCGGTCAGCATCGCGTTTGGCGGTATACAGGATCGCCTTCATGCCGACGGCCTGCGCCCCTTTGATATCCTTGTTGTCGCGATCACCGATATGCACCATTTCGTCAAATGAGACATCCGCAACTGCCTTGACGCAAGCAAACATGGCGGCATCCGGTTTCGAGCGACCGACCTCATCGGAAAACGCGAAGCCGCTGAAATACTGCAATAAATCATGATGCGCGAGGATTTCCCTGAGCCCCGAGCCAGGCGTCACGATGGTATCGGAAACGACACACAACGTGTAACGGTTTGCCAGCGCCTGAATGGCATCCTTGACGCCCGGCAGGATATCCGGCGGCACATCGATTTCCAACCTGCCCATGGCGTCGGCCAATGCCGTCAGCTCATCGTCCGGTAGTCCCTTGCCAAGCCCGCTCAGCAGAACCTGCAGTCGTTCCCTGCAGGTCCAGGTTATACCGGCTTCCTGCCAAACCTTATAAAACGCAGCATTGGCGACGGCATAGGCAAGGTCAACATCGGCACGGCTGACTTTATGGTGGCGACTCAAGGCTTCAAGCAGAAGGCGATGGCGGGTTTCTGCCTTGCTCTGCAGGCCAAGAGCCGTGCGTTTAGGCTCGTCGGATTCGTCATCAAAGACGGTATCCCAGAGATCAAAAGTGACAGCTTTGATGGTCATCGGCGGATGGTGCTGTTTCGGATCGTTTCCGTCAACGCCCTTCGCTGGCTCGGGACGGTTATTTCATCGTTTCCGCCAGTCGCCTGACGGCAACATCATGTTGGCTCTGGTTCATCTGCCGGTTAACACGATCAAGTGCCTTGTGGACGTCGTAATCCGCTTCGTGTGCGGCAACGATATCGGCTTTCGGCAGGGCCAGATTGTACCAGACCCAGGCATCGATGATGTCGCGCGGCACACCCCAACCGGCTTCAAACATCGAGCCGATCAGATATTGCGCGACCGGATGGCCCAAATTGGCTGCGGTCTGATAATACGTTAATGCCGAGCCGTAGTCCTGCGGTACGCCGAGACCACGAAAATAGCCTTCACCGACCTTGAAATAGGCATCGGCGTTACGCGACAGTCGGGTTGCCAGAACGTACCATTCCTGTGCGCGGTGATAGTCCTGCGGCACGCCGAGGCCCCTGGCGTAAAGATCACCGATACCGACCTGCGCCGGCGCATAACCCTTGTCGGCGGCCTTGCGGTACCAG
>JBBDOA010000066.1:0-5917 GCA_040877275.1 Rhodospirillales bacterium
GTATCGGCGCTGGCGAATGCCGGTGCCGAAGAAGGCATCTCATACGTCTCTCCCGCGGGGGGGGCGTTTCTGGAATATATCGAAGGCAAGACCCTGCCCGGTGTCGCCGCCATCATGACTGACTGAGTTCACGCGCCCGGGATCACGCGAACGGATCGTCGTTCTTATATTATGCGAACGGATCGTCGTTCGACCGCTTCGGCGGACGTTGTTCCGACAGTGCACCTGGTTTGGCCGGATGCACCCGGCTCAGGATGTCGTCGAGCATATTCTGCAGGTATTCGGACTGGCTGAGCAGTCTGTTTGTCGCATCAAGCGCCTGATGTGATGCCGTTTCGGCGATTTCGCGGGCGATTTCGCTGACCTGGGCCAATGTTTCGCGAATCCGCCCGGCCGTGCGCTCGGTCTGATCGGTGGCTTCGCGCAGATGGTCAAAGCGCTGCGCATAGACCCGCTCGGCCTCGGTGTTGCGGCGATCCCCCGAGAACGCGACCAGCGTGCCGTCGCCATCCCGGCCGGCCTCGCGGGCGGCATCCTTGCCGGGCTGGCGGAAGGCCAGCAGGTTGCTCTGATCGCGAATTGTCATGACCAGTTCGCCAATATCGTCAACCAGCTGGGTCATCTGATCGATGCCCTTGATCAGCGCTTCCGTACGTTCGACATCGTTGGCGGCAGCGGTCACGTATTGGGTAAAGTTCTGCAACTGCTGGCTGACCGACGAAATCGGACCGACTTTCGGATCGCCTTCCTTCATGCCGAACGCTTCAAACACGCTGGGCCGGGAGCGCGGACGCGATGCTGCCGGTTGCGGCTCGGGCTCTGGTGCCGGTTCGGGCTCAGGAGCGGGCAGCGCGATCATCGGTTCCGGTACCGCCTGCTGGGCAGCCTGCTCGGCGTGCTGGGCCCGCTGCTCGGCTGCAAAGGCCTGATCCAGCGCCGTATCGGCATCAATGATCGCGTGATCCAGCCGCTCGCGGGTCCGCTCGAGATCACTGCGCAACTGATCGACTTCGATGATGGTGTCGGCCCAGCCGTCAAGCATGCGCGCGATGCGGCCGAAATCATCCTTGTTGCCCTGCGCCGGTACTGTGACGTGGCTGGCACCGCGGGCGATCCTCTCGACGGCGGTGGCGATACGCCGCGCCGGGCTGCTCAGGCTTTTGATCAGCACCAGACCGAAGAACAACTGCCAGAGAAGTATCGCCACGGAACCGCCAAGGATCGTGTAGCGTGCGAACAACTGCATGTTACGCACTTCAGCCGACGCCTGGATGCGCAGGCGTTCCGAGAAGCCGGCGAGGCCGGTCATGCTGGGCACGAAATACTCAAACAACTCCTCGAAGTGGCGGCTCTGGTCGAGCAACTCGAAGCGGGCGTTGATGATCGACAGCATTTGTGTCTCATGGGTTTTCAGAAGCTGATCGATGCGCACTTTCTGTTCCGCCGGCAATGCGGCGGCAGCAACGAAGGCAGTCAATGCCCTGTATCGTTTGATGATTTCCTCGACGCCCTTTTTCGAGCCGGACAGGATCGTTTCCTCGCCCTGCTGATCGATGCGCTCAACCTGATTGACCAGGTTGGTATTGCCGGCGTTCCGGAAGGCGGCGGCAAGCGCTTCCGAAGTGCGGCGGAGCTGCGAGCCGAGACCGTTTTCGGTTCCGGACCCGATCTCCCGCTCGGCGTTCAGGAAAGCCTGAAACTGCTGGTCGTACTGGACCAGACCGTCACGAATGGTGGTCACATGCTGGGCCAGCGGTTTCGCTTCGGGGTAACTGAAAAGCTCGTCCAGTGCCTGGGAAACGTCGGCAAGGACGGCGGAAAAGCCGTCGGCGATCTCGGTGTCACGGGTCAGCAGGAATTTACGCTGCCGTGCCTGCAGGCTGGACGTGCCGCGCTCAACGGTATTGGCCAACTCGTCGACGCGTGAGGCGCGCTGCATCTGTTGCAGGGCCTGATCCAGACGCTGGTCGACATGATAATAAAGGGCACCAAAGGCAGCGGCGGCGAGAATGCAGGAGAGAAAGAAAAGCCATGAACGGGCCGCCAGACTGAGCCCGCCCAGGAACGTGCGGTCGCCTATACCCGCCGGTGGCGGATCGAAATCGCTGTCGTCAGTGCGTTGTGCGTGGATCGCCATCAACTGCCTCGCCGTTAGCGGATCGTGTTTATAGCACCCGGTTGCGGGTTTTGCAGCCGCATTTGCAGCCGTTAATTATTCCTGACAGTATGCTATCGAGTGAAGAATGACAGGTTTAATTCGACATGGATGCACCCGGTCGCCCATGCCCGGATCGACATTGAGCAAACATGCAATGAGCGAAATTGACACAGAACAGAATGCCGGAAAGCCGCAGGGCCCGGTCGTTCGCATTGTTCCGGACGGCGATGACCGTGAACGGATGACCTGCATCGATTGCGGGTTCGTGCACTATGACAATCCGCGCGTGATTGCCGGTGCCGTCTGTACCTGGAAGGGCAGGATTTTGCTGTGCCGCCGTGCCATCGAACCCAGGATTGGTTTCTGGACGATTCCGGCCGGGTATCTGGAATTGAACGAGGCGATCCATCATGGTGCCCGCCGCGAGGTGATCGAGGAATCCGGGGCCGAGGTCACAATCGGGGCCTTTCTCGGCATGTTTGAAATCCCGAGAATCTCCCAGATCTACATGATTTATCACGCCGAAATGACCGGTCCTGAACTGGCACCGGGCCCGGAGAGCCTTGAAGCGGCGCTGTTTGCCTGGGACGAAATCCCCTGGGGCGAACTGGCCTTCCCAAGCGTCAACTGGGCGCTTGAGGTCTATCGTGCCGGTGATTCTCCGAAATTTGAAATTTATGGTCAGCCGTAACAGACGGATTTGCTGACTGAGTGCAGTTATCCACATTTTTCCGATGATCCCCGGCCCGGGTTTACCGGTCGTTAACCAATTTGTCGCTACCGTCCTATCCATGACGGACGGGGTGAAATTAACCGGGACTGGGGCAGGGGCGGCTAAGCCGGCCAATCAGCTCTATCAATCGGAGGGGGTGCGCGAGGTGCAATCGCGTGCCCGTTTTCTCGAACACCAACAGACGCCGCAGGAACAGGCCGGCCTGAAAAGGCTCAACGGTCTGCTCAGCCAGAATGTACCGCTCGAAAAAGGTGCACCGCGCGGTTATTATCTCAACATCCGCGTTTGAAGGGCACCGTCATGCGACGGATGGTTTTTTCCCTGACACTGACACTGCTGGCGTTCTTGCTGCCGTTTGCGGCTGTTGCGGCCATGCTCGAGGTTGAGGTTTCCGGCCTCGCCAGTGATCAGGGTCGTGTGCATGTCGCCCTTTATGATACGCCCGACGCCTTTCCGAAATCCGACGGCATGCTGATTAAAACAAAGGTGCCTATTCAGGGCGGGGTGGCCCGGGTGGTATTCGATGATCTGAAGCCGGGCCGCTATGCGGTTGCCGTCTTTCATGATGAAAACGGCAATAACAGCTTCGATCAGGGGATTTTTGGCATTCCACTGGAATCTTATGGCTTTTCAAGCGGTGCCAGAGCGTTCTTTGCAGCACCCTCGTTCGAGGCTGCGGCATTCGATGTCGCCGAGCCCGAAACGCGTATCGTCATCCGCCCCAATGACTGACGCCACGCGCCAATGAGTCACGACAATGACTGAGGTCAGCAGCCCATACAGGGACCATCCAGGGACTTGTAGGTAACGGCGATCAGCAATGGAAATTCCGGCATACCGGCGACGCCGCCGCCACCACCGTCCTGTGCCAGCACAAGATTGGCAAGCTGTGTCTCATGCGGTGGCGGTGGTGGAGCAGGTTTCTTCAGATCGTAAGCGGAATTGATCCTGAGCGGCACCGAGATGCCGCGAATCTCGATGGATTTGACGAACGCAGCGGCGTCATCGGCCGTGAAGGCAAGTCCTTTTGGCGCACAATGATAGCCGAACAGTATCTTGCTCGGCCTGTATTCCGGGTCATCGACACGCTTGTCCCAACGGGTTGAAAACCCGGCGCACTGACGACCCGTTTCAACCTGGCGGTATGTCTGCACCCAGAAGTTGGCGAAATTATTGTCGAGGTTGAAACTTTCATCGAAAGCCAGGGTCTGGCCCTGATTGAATCGCCACAATCTGGCCGAGGTCGCGATCAGCTTGTCGAAATCAAGCGATGTGTTGTGCGCGTACATCGGCATTGTTTCTGTGAAGAACAATTCCGCCTGCCCCTGCCTTGAGCGGTAAAGGACATATTCTTCCATGATCCGGGGGTCCGTATAGGTGACCCGGGTCGCCGGGATGTCCTTGTAGGCGGCAGCCTCGACAATGACCCGGGCGTTCTCTTCCGTGGATTGTCTGAAGATGCCGGTGTTGATCTTGCCGGCAGCGCAGGCACTGAGGGACAGCGTCGTCAGCATCAGGACGAACATCTTCGAGATAGGATGGCGTGAGGACATGGTCGCGGTCTTCCCTGTTTAAAAGCCGGCCCCCGGTCGGCTCAGATAAATTTCCTCGTCCGGTGTCGATACGCGCTCGAGCGCCGCATTGCGGTGCGGAAACCGGCCATATTTTTCAATGACCTCGCGGTGTGCGCGGCTCATCGCGGTCAGATCATCATAGCCCATTTTCTCGAATAATCGAACCGCTTCGTTCTGATCGGCAAGGGTTTCCGAATGTTCGAACGGCAGATAGAAAAACATCCGCCGGTAGGGCGCTGCCTGTTTGTGGTCCAATCCCCGTGCAATGGCCTTTCCGGCCCAGTGCCGGGCCAGCGGATCGGTCGCGAATGCCCGGGCTGTGCCCCGGAACATATGACGCGGGAACTGATCGAGGATCAGGATGATGGCCAGATGATCGTCCGCGGTTTCAATGTCCGGATCGAATGTGCCGGCAGCGGCCTGCTCAAGGGTATCCTGGAATCGTTCGCGAATCCCGGCGTCGATTTCTGCCGTCGATTTGAACCAGAACGGCCTTTGCGCGGCGGGTGATGTCCCGTCCGGGTCGGCAAACCAGAAATCAAGGACCTGCCCGGTCAGGCGCTGCGTATCGGCTTTTGTACTCATGACAACAGAGATATGGGTTGAAAACGCATGATTCGAAAGGGGGCATCCCTTGACCGGTTGTAACGGAGCCGTGACCCTGTGCAAATGAGTCCGTATTCAGTTCACGATCTGTTAAGCTCGTCCGCACGTAATCAACCTGCTCGTGAGCAATATCCCGCATGAAGCGTTCTCTTCTGTTGCCCGGCTTTTTGGCTGCCCTGATTGTGCTTCTGGGTGGCGTCTATCTGTCATTGCCGTGGTTCGTCAGTTGGGGGGTGCGCGGTTATCTCGAAGACAAGGGATTCACCGGGGCCCGCATTTCGACAGAACGGCTCGGGTTGACGCAGAGCACGTTCGTTGATTTCGGTCTTGGTCCGGAAAGCGGTGTCCGGGCCCGCAGAATCGTTATCGACTATTCGCCCGCGCGACTGTTCGACGGGATTGTCGATGCGATCACGATTGAGCAGCCGGAAGTGCCCTTGAGTATTGGTGCGGAAGGGCTCGGCCTCGGGGCACTGGAAAAGTTTTTTGATCCTGCCGGCCCGTCGCCCGAGCCGTCCCTTGTCCGTCTGCTCGGGCCGCTGACTTTTATCGCCGGTCGATTGACGGTGGCGACGCCGTTCGGCGCGGTTGAGGCTGCCGCCGAGGGGATTGTCCTGATGACCGACGGCATCGGTACCGATGCCAACATCCAGTTCGCCCTCGAGCATCCGGCGGCGAGTGTCAGCGGTCGCCTGCGCGGTATTCTGGATTCTGCCGATCAGGTGCAGTTGACCCTCGATATCCAGAACGCATCCAGTGCGGCGGCTCTTGCCTTCAGCGAAATGTCGGGGGCGATCTATATCAAGGGCCAGATCAGGGACCAGTTGCCGCCGGCCCTGAACGGCG
>JBBDOA010000067.1:0-5891 GCA_040877275.1 Rhodospirillales bacterium
CACGTCCTCGACCAGCATCGTCACGGCAAACGTAACAAGTGCCATCTGTACAGCAGAAAGGGTCAGTGCCGCCATCGCCAGCAGCCGCAATTCGCGCAGGCGAAACACCAGGCCGACATCACGAAACACCGCGCCGCGGAATCGCGTTTCGGGGTCACGGTCGCCATCCAGGCGTGATCGCAGGGGCTGGATCGACAACAACACGAGCGCGGCCAGACAGGCCCCGCAAACCAGTGACCATTGCCAGCCGAAGGCCACCGCAATCGGCGGTGCCAGCAGGCCGGCGACAACGCCACCCATCGGCTGCCCGGTCTGCTTGATGGAGAAAATCAGGTTCCTGTTTTCCGGCGAAGCGATCTTCATCATCAGGTGCGAGGCGGACGGATTGGTCAATCCATAGGCGACGCCGAGGCCGAGAGAGCCCAGAACCAGCGTCGCCACATGCGGCAGCGCAATCACCAGCAACGAGGCGGCGACCAGAAACCCGGCGATCTGATTGGCCCGAACCGCCCCCAGCCGGCGCTGAACAAGCCCCGCCGCCAGCGACATCGTCGTTGCACCGACATAGACCAGGCTGATCTGAAACCCGATCATCGACACCGGCAGATCAAGGGTGCGGGCGATTTCAGGGGCTACCGCCGCCGGAATCAGAACCCCCATCGTGGCGATCACCTGCATGGTGGTGACACCGCAGATCGTCGCCATTGCCAGTTGTTTTGAAATAACAGGTGCAGAATCGTCGTTCATCGACACCAGCGTAGCCCGTGCCGACGGCAGGGTCTATATTGTGCTGCATGTCTTTGAACAAATCCGCATTTTTAGCTCTTGGCCTTCTGGTTGTTAGTGCGTGCGCCGGCCCCGAACCGGCACCGCCAACACCAAAAACAGTCAACACCCCGCTCGATCAGCTTGTCCAGTCGGATGAGAAGGCCGCCGCGCAATCGCTGGCCCTCGACAAGTCCGAATGGGGATATCTGCTGGTCGAGGCTGAAAGCGGTAAAGTTCTGGCAGCGCGGCAGCCCGACACGGGCTTTCCACCGGCATCCACAGCCAAGCTGCCGACCATGATCGCCGCCCTTGGCATTCTTGGTCCGACCTACCGGTTCACGACCCAGTTGCTGGCTCAGGGTTCGCTGAAATCCGGCACCCTCGCCGGTGATCTGATCCTTGCCGGTGATGGTGATCCACTTTTGACGGCGGGCGATCTCCGGGCCCTGGCTGTCCGCCTCAGGGATATCGGCATCACCAGGGTCGAGGGCCGCTTTATCTACACAAGCGCCTTGCCGGTTTTGGCCGAGATCGAACCGGCACAGCCGGACACGGCCGCCTATAATCAGGGGCTGGGCGGACTGAATATCGAGTTCAACCGGGTCATGCTGACCCGCCCTTCCGGCGAAGCTGCCTACACCACGCCCAGCGAAGCCCTGCCACTGATCCCCGATTTTCCACCGAATGCCGGGGCACCGTTCGACATGCCGGTACGCGCACCGGACCGACTGGCAGCACTGATGCTGCAACGGTTTGCCAGGGCCGAAGGGATCGATTTGCCGGAGCCGGGTCCCGGCATACCACCACCCGGTGCCGTCTCGCTGGCACAAATCCGCAGCCAGCCCCTGCTCGAGATTGCCCGTGCCGGACTTGAATATTCCAACAACATGCTGGCCGAAGTGGTTGGGCTCAGCGCCGCGCAGACACTGGGCAGTTCCGCCGATACCCTGCAGGGTTCCGCCGACACCCTGGGCGTCTGGCTGGAACGTGAAGTGCATGGGTTGAACCGCTTTGCAACGGCACTGGCCAACCATTCCGGTTTGAGTACGCAATCCAGAATGACGCCGAGACAGATGACTCAATTGCTCGGCTATGCGCTCGACCGGCGCTTCGACGGCTGGCGCTTTGACAGCCTGCTGGCACCGGGCGGTCGACCGGGCTCGCTCAGGGGCCGCTTCAGGGACCCGGCGACAGCCTACAGGGTCTGGGCCAAAAGCGGCACCATGCGCTATATCAAGGGACTGGCCGGGTATCTGGATGCCGCATCCGGGCGACGTCTGATCTTTGCCCTGTTCATGCATGACCCGCTATTGCGCGCCCGGCTTGAAAATGACCCTGAGCGCTTCAGTGTTCAGTCGAGACGCGCATCCAGCGACTGGCGCGACCGCACCGATCTTTTTGAAGCAGCCTTGATCCGGCATTGGATCAAGGCGTACTGACAAACGCAAGAAAAAGGCCGGCGGAAAACCGCCGGCCGAGTTGGTGGAACGTGGAGAAACGTAGCAGAATTATCGTCCGTTCGACGGCGCCATCATCTGATCAGCCGTCTGAATCACTTTTGAATTCATGTCATAGGCACGCTGGGCACGGATCATCTCGGCGATTTCCTCAACCGCATTGACGTTCGATGCTTCGACAAAACCCTGCAATACGGAGCCCGAGCCGCCCTGACCCGGCGTCACCGTGGCCGCTCCGCCCGATGCATCCGTCGCCGTAAAGAGGTTGTTGCCTTCGGCTCTGAGCCCCCCTTCGTTCGGGAAAATCGCGATCTGTACGGCACCGACGTTGCTCTGTATCGGGCTGCCGTCCTGCTTGACCAGAACCTGACCGGCGGCATTGATCGAGACGTCGACCGCATCAACCGGTATCTGCACACCCGGCAGGACCGGAAAGCCGTCATGCGTGACCAGAGCGCCCGCACTGTCCAGCTGAAAGGTCCCGTCCCGGGTATAGCCGGTTTCACCATTCGGTAGCTGAATCTGGAAATATCCCTTGCCCTGAATCGCCAGATCAAAGGTATTATCCGTGGCCTTCAGGCTGCCCTGTTCGGTCACCCGATAGACCGACATCATGTCGACGCCCTTGCCGCTCTGGATACCGCCCGGCACTTCAGAACCGGCGCGGGAGCCGGCTTCGTCCGGTCGGGCGCTGTTCTTGTAGATCAGATCGTGAAATTCGGTGCGCCGGCGCTGATAGCCGGATGTATTCATGTTCGCCAGATTGTTTGCGACAACCTCGACGTTTCGTTGCTGCGCCATCATACCCGAGGCGCCAATACGCAGTGCGTCCATTATCCCGTTCCTTTTTCCAGCCGGCCTGTTTGTCGACCGTGCTTTTGTCCCTGCCGGCCCATTCTCAGCCGACGATTACGCAACAGTATAAGCAACCACCGTGCCAACTAATTTATTATTTAAAATCATATGCTTGATTATTATTTCTGCGGCATATTGATCCGCATAGGGGTATCGATTCCAGCATAAGCGGCAAGATTTTCCGTATCCGGTCGGGCAGAGCCGAGTTGCACCGTCGAGACCGTGCGGATCGCTGCCGGATAGCAAAAAGCCCTCTCCCCCGCATCCGGGAAAGAGGGCTTTGATCGTTAACGCCTGATCCGTTCAAATCTGTTCAGATCAGTTCAGGGAGACATCGACCAGAACGACTTCGGACGCTTCGAACGCTTTGATGTCGAGCCCGTTCATGTCCTTTATCGTCGCCCCGGCTCGGGTATCGATGAAGGTGCCGTTGACTTCAACCGCCCCTTTGCTGACCACCAGATAGGCGGCGCGGCCCGTGCCGAGTGTATGGCTGACACTCTCCCCGGCATTGATGCGGCCCCCATGCACCGAGGCGTTCTGGTGAATACGCATGGCGTCGGGATGTTCATCCCGGCCGGACGCCAGTGCCGGCATGCATTACCTGAACATCACCGACTTCGGTACGGCCCTTGTTGCCGATACTGTCTTCATGCGAGATCGCGCCCTGCCGCACATAGGTGATGATTTCAATTTGTTGCGGTGATTATGTAGATTCTTATATATTAACAATAAGATAGAGAAAAATGGATCAACAAAACAAAGATAAGGCATTTACTGTTCGAATTTAGCCATACGGTCGGTAACGTATTTCAACAACTGATCTGATTCCAAAATTGTTGCTGCTGACTTGAGCACGAGAAGATCCAGCTTGTATTTTTGTGTAGCATCAGTGCTCTTGAGCGTCCATTCCAGTTCGTCTTGCTTTGGCATTCCCGACAATAAAAATCGGATGTCATTTGCCAAGAAATACGGGGCCCCGTTCTGAACAATTTCACGAAGAAATGCCTCACCTTCAAATAGGCGTCCATGTCTTATTAGAGTAAAAGCTATATTTGGAAGTACGATGTTCAATTCTGCTGTTAGTTTGCCGTCCTGAGTTCTAAGAGCTTTCACTGCTCGCCACGAATGCTCGACAATGCTGTCAGTGTCTTTAGGATCGCTATTCAGCAAAAAATACAACATCTCCATTTCCAATAGACCGACGCTTGGGTTTGTATCCCCAAATTCGGATATCGCGTCATCAATGACATTCTGTAGCTTCGATGCGCTCTTTGGAGCCATTGCTGACCAGTCTTCGCGCGCATAGTCATCTATGGCTTCCCGATACTCTTTGTATGCTGATCGAAGTGAAGAAGGCCAACTGGCCTCGTCCATCACATTAGGCGGTAATTCCGGAGGTATAGCATTCGCACGACCGACGACGAGAAAAACAAGAAGCACAGTAAAAAAGTAAATCATCAAGGCGCAACGAGGTCGCTTCACCGTAGAGCCTCCTCTTGAATAATCGACACGAGAGAATTCTACTATTCGTTTTTACCGTTAGAACAATAAATTGGCTTTGTTAGTTCGTAAACTTATACATAACATCTCCATGAGATATAGGGCACATTCGGCGAACACTTCTACATCTCAGATGCCATGCTTAATATTTCATCGGCACATCGACCAGAACGACTTCGGACGCTTCGAGCGCTTTGATATCGAGCACGTCCGTGTCCTTTATCGTCGCCCCGGCGCGGGTGTCGATGAAGGTGCCGTTGACTTCAACCGCCCCTTCGCTGACCACCAGATAGGCGGCGCGGCCCGTGCCGAGTGTATGGCTGACACCCTCTCCGGCATTGATGCGGCCCCCATGCACCGAGGCATTCTGGTGAATGCGCATGGCGTCGGGGTGTTCATCCCGACCGGACGCCAGTGCCGGCAAGGTGCCGCTGACCGGGTCTTTCGGAAAAGCGCGGGCTTCCCAGCCCGGTTCATGCCCGGTTCTGTCCGGTGTAATCCAGATCTGGAACAGGGTTGTCTGGCCGTCCTCGAGATTCCGTTCCGCATGAACGATTCCGGTGCCGGCATGCATTACCTGAACATCGCCGGCTTCGGTACGGCCCTTGTTGCCGATACTGTCCTCGTGCGAGATCGCGCCATGCCGCACATAGGTGATGATTTCCATGTCCCTGTGCGGATGCGGGTCGAACCCGGTGCCGGGCTCAATGGTGTCGTCATTCCAGACCCGCAGCGGACCGAGACCCATTTTGCGCGGGTCGTGATAACCGGCAAAACTGAAGTGATAATGGGCATTCAGCCAATCGTTGGCGAAGGTGCCGAGGTTTTCGAAATTCGTGACTGTGATCATTGGTTTTCTCCGTATCCGTTATCAAGCTGCAGCCAGTTCGGGCACAGCAGCGTCGATCAGGGCGTTGGCTTCGGCGATCCCCTGAGCGCGGGGTTCAGGCCCCATATCCATGCCATTGGCAGCGATGATGCGAACATCTTTCAAGCCGATGAAGGCAAAGATGTGCCTGAGATACCCGCTCTGGAAATCGGCCGGGTTTGGGTCTTCAGGCGAGCCGTCGCCATACTTGCCGCCACGGGTCGAGACCACGTAAACCGGCTTGTCGTCAAGCAGGCCGATCGGGCCTGTCTTCGGATCGTAGCCGAAGGTTTTGCCGGGCCGCGCCAGATGGTCGATCCAGGTGCGAAAGGCGCCGGTGATGGTGAAGTTATGCATCGGCGCACCGATGACGATGGCGTCGGCTTCTTTCATTTCCGCAATCATCGCATCGGAAGCGGCGCGGGCGGCGATCTGACGTT
>JBBDOA010000068.1:0-735 GCA_040877275.1 Rhodospirillales bacterium
GGAAGAACTGAAAAACAAGGGCTATACCGTCGTCGCCAACTATGCCGGCAATGACGAAGCCGCCAACGCCTTCAAGGACGAGACGGGGATTCCCGTCTACAAGTTCGATGTCGGCGATTTCGATGCCGTCACTGCGGCCATCGCTCAAATCAAGGCCGATGTCGGTGCCGTCGAGGTGCTCGTCAACAACGCCGGCATTACCCGCGACAAGCCGCTGCACAAGATGGCCAAGGCCGACTGGGATGCGGTCATCCACACCAATCTCTCAAGCCTGTTCAATCTCAGCCGCAACGTCATCGACGACATGCGCGCCGCCAATTTCGGGCGCATCATTTCGATCAGCTCGATCAACGGCCAGAAGGGTCAGTTCGGCCAGACCAACTATGCGGCGGCGAAGGCCGGTGATCTCGGTTTCACCAAGGCGCTGGCGCTGGAAACCGCATCGAAGGGCATCACCGTCAACGCCGTCGCGCCGGGCTATATCGGCACGGAGATGGTCCGCGCGGTGCCGGAAGAAATCCTGAACACGAAAATCATACCGCTGATCCCGGTCGGCCGGCTCGGCGAGGCCGAGGAAATCGCACGCTGTGTCAGCTTCCTCGCTTCCGACGATGCCGGCTTCATCACCGGCTCGACGCTGACCGCCAACGGCGGCCAGTATATGGTCTGATCCGAAAATTTTTATTTGGTAACAATGACTTACTGCCACTATATTACATAGTATCCCGTCATACC